>CAJXKO010000091.1 GCA_913055845.1 uncultured Bacteroidota bacterium
ATTCGACATTCGCAATTCGACATTCGCCAATGAATCCTGAGTTTGTCTACTTCGACATCGACGACACCCTGCTCGACCACCAGGCGGCCGAGCGGAAGGCCCTGGCCGACGTGCGAACCCGCTACCTTGCGGTGTTTGGGAGCCACTCGATCGACGAGTTGCAGGACACCTATCATGCCATCAATGCGCCCCTCTGGCGGAAATACGCCGAGGGTGAGATCGGAAAGCAGACCGTGCAGCAACAGCGGTTCGAGCGATTGCTGGAGGCGGTGGGCGCGCCGCACGCCGACGCCACGCTCGTGGCTCGCTACTACATGCAGCGCTACGCCGAGCATTGGACCTTCATTCCAGGTGCCCGCGAGACGTTCGAGGCCGTCGCCCAGCATCATCCAGTGGGTGTCATGACGAATGGCTTTGCGGAGGTGCAGGAGAAAAAACTCGACCGGTTCCCGATCCTGCGCGAAGAATCCGAGGCCGTCGTAATTTGCGAAGAGGTGGGGACGCTCAAGCCCGATCCGGAGGTCTTCGAGCACGCCACGGAGGCGGCGGGCGTGTCCCCCGAAGACGTGCTGTACGTGGGGGACTCGTATCGGTCCGATGTCCAGGGGGCACAGCCGGTGGGCTGGGGCGTGGCCTGGTATGTGCGAAATGGTGCCGACGGCCAGTCGACGAGTGGCCGCGGGTTCTCCTTCTCGGACTGGGATGAACTGCGCGGCCGACTACTGTGAGGAGGACCACTGGAGGGCTATCCGCCCAGAAGTTGCCGAAATGATTCCAGGAAAACCTGCACGGAGCGCGGTTCGAGCAGGATGGTGAGCACGACCCCCGCGATGGCCCCGCCCACGTGCGCCTCGTGCGCAATCCAGTCCCCCATGCCCCCCTCTCGGTCACTCCGTCCCATCGCGTAGATGGACCCGAACACGTACCCGAACGCGAAGAGAATGGCCGGAATCGGTAGCGCGAAGAACAGGTAGAGGTTGCGGAGTGGGAAGAACACGCAGAACGCGAACACGACGCCACTGACGGCTCCCGACGCCCCCACCGCCGAGTAATGCGGGTCGTCGCGATTGAAAAGGAACGTGAGGGTGTGGGCGGCCAACTCCGATCCGAAATAAAGAATCAAGAAGGATCCGGCCCCCAGAATACGCTCCAGCAGCGGCCCGAAGAAGTAGAAGGTGATCATGTTGAACGCCAGGTGCGTGCCGCTGGCGTGCACGAAGCCGGCCGTGAGGAAGCGGTAGAACTCCCGGTGCTTCCGAATGCGACGAGGCTGGAACGACAGCTCGCGGATGAGGGATGGATCGGCCATCAGCGCGTAGCCGCTCACGCCGAGGTTGGAGAGCAAAAGCGCGAGCGTGATAGGGGCCTCGAGAAGTCGCTCCATTCGGTTTCGGGGAGAGGATGGGAATGGGGAGTGGCGTGTAGGGCGGCTCCGCGGACGAAAGCCGGCTCCCTGCAGGCCGCGTGGGATTTTGCAACGGATGGCCCCCCCACGCATTACCCCGGATGGCTCTCGCGCCTTACGCCGCGACGGCGGACACGTGATCGAGAAGTGACTCAAAGATGAGCCGTCCGTCTTCCCCGCCGAGCAAGGCTTCTACACAGCGTTCGGGATGGGGCATGAGCCCACACACATTGCCGTCGTTGTTGACGATGCCGGCAATGTTGCGGACCGACCCGTTCGGGTTTGCGTCGTCGGTCACGTTGCCCTCGGGGGTGCAGTAGCGGAAGAGGACTTGGCCATTGCCCTCAAGCCGGTCAACCGTCTCCGCGTCGGCGTAATAGCGGCCCTCACCGTGCGACAGAGGAATGTGTACGACCTGTCCGTCTGTGAGCGCGCTCGTGAACGGCGTGGCCGCGTTCTCGACGCGCAGGGGCGTGTCCTTGCAGATGAAGCGGAGCGATTCGTTGCGCATGAGCGTGCCGGGGAGCAACCCCGCCTCGCACAGAATCTGGAAGCCGTTGCAGATGCCGAGCACTAGCCCCCCATCCTCGGCAAACCGCACGACGTCTTGCATGATCGGGGAAAAGCGGGCCACAGCGCCGGAGCGCAGGTAGTCGCCATACGAGAAGCCACCCGGGACGATCACCACGTCTACGTCGCCAAGTGCTTCCTCCTCGTGCCAGATGAACCGGGCCTCCTGGTCGAAGACGTGTTTTGCGGCGTGGTACGCGTCGTGGTCGCAGTTGGACCCGGGGAAGACAATGACGCCGAAGCGAACGGGCATGTGGAGTTGAGGGGAATGAGAAGCAGAACGGTGGGGGGGTGTCGTGGTCCGTATTCCCATGCAGAGCGGGGACCCCATGGAGGCAGACCCCACTGATGGAGCCCTACACCTTCACGTAATCGAACCAGGCACTTCCTTCCACATAGTCCTCCACGACGTCGGTCAACTCGTGGTTTCGGTACGCAGTGACTCGACTATCCACATCCTTCTGAAAGACCTGCAGGCAGTTGGAAATCAGATCACTCCGGAAGCCACGGTCGCCCAGCTCGATCGTCAGCTCCATCGAAACGACCCGGCCCAGGATGCGCCCGAGCTCCACGAGCTTACGCTGGGGAAGCGAGAGGTCCACCTCGAAGTCGAGCGTGTCCTCGAAGTAGTCGGCCGCCCGGTGGGTCATCTCGTAGTCCGACAGAAAGGTGTGTAGGTTTTTCTCCTTCACCGACCGCATGGACTTCAGGATCGACTCCGAGATCTGCTGATAGAGGACATCGTTCGAGCCCTCGAAGATCTGGAACGGTCGGCTGTCGACGACAGATCGTCCCGCGACGTGGTCGAGCCGGTAGCCGGTTCCGCCCGTGAGTTGCAGGAGCGACTGCGCGGCATTCTGCATCAGGTCCGTCACCACCGTCTTGATGGCGTTGGCGGAGAGGGCCTCGCCAGCAAGGTTGTTGTCGGTGCTTGCGTGCTCGCTGGTGTGGAGGCACATGGCCGAACAGGCCGTGTAAGCCGCCTGCAGGTGCGCAAGGCGGCGGCGGACCTGGTCATACTTGATCAGCGGCTTGCCCCCCACGAAGCGTTCGCGGCAGTGCTCCAGGGCCTCATCGAGGATGCGCTGCAGGAAGCCCATTCCCATCCCCGGAAACTCAATTCGGCTCCGGTGCAGAATGTCGAGCATCATCTTGATGCCCGTGCTCTCGGGCTGAAGACGATGGGCCTCGGGCACCTTGATGTCCACGTGGTTGCGCCCGTACGGAATCATGTAGAGGCCGAGGTTTTCGTAGAACTCCTCAACCTCAATCATCTGGTCCGGGCGGTTCATGTCCGCGACGAAAAAGTCAATGTCGCGTCCCAGGTCGCCGTTTGCGCCTTGGCGGCGGGCGGCCACCAAGAAGAAGTCGGCCCAGCCGGTCAGGCCGGCCCAGTGCTTGGTGCCCTGTAGGTGGTACGTGCCGTCCTCTGCCTGCGTGTAAGACGTCTGCATATTCAGGGCGTCGGTGCCGTAGTCGGGCTCAGTGATCATGAGCCCGCCTAAATTCTTCTCTTCCACGAACCGCTCAAAAATGGCCCCCTTAATCGCTTCATTGCCGTACTTTGTGAGGGGCTGGAGGAAGAGAGCGCCGTTAATGCCGAGGGTGAGCGAAAGGGCGAGCGACTCGTACGACGCCGCGGCGAGAATGGCCTGGCACTCATGCACATGCCCGCCGCGCCCTCCGTATTCCTCAGGAATAAACACCGACAGAGGCGTGACCGACTGAATCTCCCGCATCATGAACGGGGGAATGCCCCGCTGCGTGCTGACCTTATCGAAGTCTCCCCGCATCGTGAACGCCTTGTGCATCTTGTCGCGAAAGGCATCCCGAAACGTCTCAAAATCGACGGAAGTCCCAATGTCTTCGGATAGGTAAGAGGCAATGCTCATTGGACGAACGATGTCTCGACAATTTAGTAAATCCCAAACAGGGAAGATTATAGGTGAATGTGGCCTCACAACTCGCCTGTCACAACGAGCATAGTGTATAAAAGATCAAGCGTAAAGCAGGAATCTGCAAACAAAGCTGCAACAAATCACCGGCCTCGGGAAGGAGGCGGGCAGTCAAGGAGCATGGGGAGGGCCTTTCGGCGCTGGAGAGGGGATCTCGTGTCGGATCTCCACCACTCCGCCGACGGGAAGAATGGAGGGACGGATGTGGATTGTGCTTCGGGAAGAGGGACAAAGAAGAAAAGGAGGAAGGCCAACTGCGAGTCGGCCTTCCTCCTCAGCGCAAACGACGCACAGAAAACGGGGCAAGGGAGGTGCGAGGAACGTGTGGCACCGGCGAAGCTAAAACGGCAGATCATCGTCCGGTTCGAAGGTGTCCTCGTCGTTCCCTGAGGACTGGCCACTGCCCGACTGGGAACCGGAAGGGCCGGCGGGCTGCTGCTGACGTGTTTGGTCCATCTCTCCCTCCTGAAACCCCCGATCTTGGCTGAAGCCGTCGGCGTCTGCCTGGCCCTGTCGGTTGCTGTCCAGAAACATCATCTCTCGGGCCTTGACCTCCGTTGAGTAGCGCGTGTTGCCGTCCTGGTCGTCCCAGGAGCGCGTCTGTAACTTCCCCTCGAAGTATACCTGCGAGCCCTTTTGCAGATACTCGTTGCAGATCTCTCCGAGTCGTCCCCACGCGACTACATCGTGCCATTCTGTGTTCTGCACTTCGTTGCCGTCGTTGTCCGTGTATGACTCGTTGGTGGCGAGGGACATGTTGCAGACGGCCGTCCCACTGCCCGTGTACCGGAGTTCCGGGTCGTCCCCGAGGTTGCCGATGAGAATAACTTTGTTGACTCCACGTGCCATGGTGGTCACCTAACCGTATTGTTCGAAGAATGATGAGAGTCTACTCCCTCTCGTATGCACGCCTATACGTCGCGGGGCCGGAAGTGTCCCGAGGGCAGCACCGCAGCGTCCACGCAGTGAAAGAGGGCAAGGGACCGCGTAGACACACAGGCCGGGGAAGATATAACGTAGAATCCAAAGATGAAAAACGTAGTGGGGCCGCCATCGTCGCTACGGCGGCTTCCCTGTGGCGCCCAGGGGGAGGTGTGACGGAGAGACGAGGGGAGTGCCGCGGACGGTCTTCGGCAGGGCGCAACCGAGAGGCAGGCGGCGAAAAGTGAGGCGCCCGAGTGATGGAAGGGGGCACAAAAAATGCCGGGCAGACACGCTCACCCAAAGACGCGTCTGCCCGGCAAGAATGGAGGCCTCCTGGGACTATGTGTCCCGGCAACGAGATCGCGCACGCGACCCACGCTGCACCATCCTTGATCTGCAATGAACGTGCCAGCGCGGGGAAGAGCGATCGTTAGGCGGAGAGACTCCGGGGCGAGACGGGCAGAGGCGTGCTCTTTGTAACACAGTTGTCCGGCCCATTGGACAGCCGTCCACGGAGGCAGCTATGCGCCGGAAGAGGGCCGGAGGCGCGCCTCTTCGGTAAGCTCCGCGAGGAACTCCAGCGTTAGCGCATTAAACGTGTCGGGGTGTTCGATCATGGGGGCGTGCCCGCACTTGTCGATAAACTCGAGGCGGGCACTCGGCATTCGATCCCGAAACTCTTCGGCCACCTCCGGAGGGGTGATAATGTCGTCGCGACCCCATACCAGAAGGGAGGGCATGTCCAGTTGAGGCAGCTGCTCCGTAACCGTCTCCTCGTCGGCCGAGCGGGCGAACTTGAGGAGCCGAAAGGCACGGGGGCGGTCGTTTACGATCTCCAGCATTTCGTCGACCAGGTCTTCGGTCGCGTGGGCAGGGTCGTAGAAGGTCATCTCCGTACGCTCCTTAATGAACTCGCGGTCCTGCCGCCGGAAGAACGAAGAGCCCATAGTCGTTTCGTAGATGCCAGAAGACCCGGAAAGCACCATGGCATGCACGGTCTCGGGGTGGTCGAGTGCGTAGAGCAGTGCCACGTGGCCGCCCAGCGAGTTGCCCACGAGCACCACCGAATCGAGTTCAAGGGTCGTCACGAAGTCGCGAATGTACTCCGTGAGTCGAGGCACCCCTGTCTCCGACAGAGGGAAATCGTAAATGGGGAGGACCGGAGCGAGCACACGGTGGCCCCGCTCCGACAGGGCCTCAACGGTGTCGACCCAGTTGCTCAGATCTCCCAGCATGCCGTGCAACAGCACGATCGGAGGAAGGGGGGCATCTTCGGGACCCTCCGCGTTGTACTGGAAGGGCCCTGTTTCGTAGATGGGGAATGGGGTTTCGTGCATACGTGGGATTTTCGTCGATGAGGCCGAGGTGGTTCGAGGGCAAAGGACGCGCACTCAGACGATCTCCGTCAGGCATAATCGTTCTGAGGCACAGCCCTACTCCCGCACGGATTGTGTTTTCTCGCCGAAACGACGCTGCAAAACGGTCGGGGCGCGGCCGATGGTGGGCACTAGGAACGTCGACCAGCGCGCACAGGCAAAGGCCGTGTAGATTCTCAGGTCCTGTGTTGCAAGAAACGTACGAGGTCAGTAACATTCAAAGCCCTGAAGTTCAATCCCCGTTCCGCAATGCCGGGCACTGCACGTCGAGGGAGGGACGAAAATTTCCGGAAGAGATGTTGGTAGACTGCGCGACAGGTACCAACAGCGCTTCGTTCCGGGGCCCGTCGTTGAGAAACTGGATTTTATCCCTCGGGTACGAGGAATAGCAATCCACGCCACATTCTTCTCGCCCAGCACGCCTATTGTTCATGAAGAAGACGTCACGAAAGCGCTCGACTCAGATTGGGGTGTACAGCGCCCTGGCCGGTGGGGCGGTCGGGTTTGCTCTGGGCATGCTGTTCGCTCCGAAGCGGGGCCCGGACGCCCGGCGTCGCATTGCCTATCAGCTTGAGCGCCTCACGGCCCAAGCCGAAGGATTCCTCCACCGCCTCATTCGAACCGGCGGTGAAAGCGAGGGCCGACGCAATAGTGATGCGGTAGTCCAGGACGCCGAGGCCCGTGCCGATCACATCCGCGACGACATTGACGCCCTCATGGAAGAGCTCCGGAAGGCCTCCCAGGACGCCGACACCGACGATGTGGACTAGCTGCTTTGCTAGCCGCTGTACGAGTTCGGGGCTGGCGCATTAGCCGTCGTCCTGTCTCCACCTCCTTCGCCATCGACTGATCGACTCGCTCCTACATGCCAGATCTTACCGTTCTTCTGTCCCCCGCCGACCGAAAACAGCCCGGGGGCAATCCGTTCGCCCCGGACATGTTTGACTATCGCACCTCGGGGACGTTCAACTACTTTGACGACCTGAATCCCGATCGGCGCGAACTGATTGATACGCTGCAAACGGTAATCGCGGAGGCCGACGAAGAGACCCTCGCGGAGGTGTTTGGGCTCGACGGCTACGAGTTGGAGGAGGCCATCCGCGTGAACGAAGAGATCTACGACGCCCCCCTCATGTCGGCCCTCGATCGCTACAGTCCGGGGGTCATGTACGCCGCGATGGACTTTGCCAACCTCCCCACGGGCGCCCAGCGGCGCCTTCTCGAAAACGGCGTCGTCCTTTCCGGGCTGTTCGGGCTGCTCCGGCCCGACGACCTCATCCCCAACTACCAGCTTGGCATGGACGCTGAGCTTCCGGACATTGGCCCGGTGGCCGACTACTGGCGGCCCATCATTAGCCCGGTGCTCAACGATAGCCTTGCGGATCGATGGGTGTGGGACATGCTCCCGGAGGTGCACCGGGGCGCGTGGACCGACGAACACACGTACAAGGCGCGCGTCGAGGTGGAATTTGAGCGGGTTGAAGATGGAGAACGGGTACCCGTCACGGGGGAGGACCTGGAGGTGCAGCGCGGCCAGTTTGTCAACTTTATCGTTCAGGAAACAGCCGAGGAGATGGAGGACCTCCGCGAGTGGGCCGAGGAAGAATCGGACGAGCTCTCATTCGACGAGGACGCCTCCACCTACGACGAGGACACGAAGACCTGGACCGTGGTCATGGTACAGGAGTAGGCCCATCGGGAAGGGGAACGTCGATGTTTGTCACCGAGGACTTGCTTTTATGACGCCTCCAGTCGTCATCGGCATCGCGGGCGGATCAGGGTCCGGAAAAACGACCGTTCTAAACCACATTGTCCGTGAGTTCGGGGCCGACCCGATTGCGGTCCTTGATCACGACGCCTACTACCGGGACCTCGCCCATCTGTCTCCGGAAAAGCGGACCCGATTTAACTTCGACCATCCCGAGGCCCTGGAGACGAAACTCATGCGCGAGCACCTCGATCAGCTGATCGAGGGCGAGTCCATCGAGAAACCAGTGTACGATTTCACGACGCACACCCGCGAGGACGAGACAGAGACGGTAGAGCCCCGGCCCGTCATTATCATTGAGGGGCTCCTGGTGCTGGCCGAGTCGCTGCTGGAGGAACAGATGGACATTAAGATCTACGTCGACGCGGCCGATGACATCCGGCTCATGCGCCGCATCCGCCGGGACATGCAGGAGCGGGGGCGGTCCATCGAGGGCATCCTGCGCCAGTACGAGCGGACAGTGCGCCCGATGCACCTTGAATTTGTGGAGCCCTCGAAGCGCGAGGCCGACATCGTGATTCCGCGCGGCGGGCACAACCACGTGGCTATCCAGATGGTGATGTCCCGCATTCAAGAGCTGCTGCGACTTGTGGAGAACGGCGCACTTCAGTCCTGAGCCGCCTTCTCCGTGAGGAGCTGCGTGCCCTGGAGTACGAGGTGCGGTGCGTGGTGCGCGTCGGCGAGGTGCTCGGTGAGGAGGGCGCTCCACCCGCCCGTGAGGACGAGGCGGGGAGCGTCCGGCAGTGAAGCCGCGAGGCGGTCGCACATGCCGCGAACTTGGTCGATGAGGCCCCACATGATGCCGCTCTGAAGGGCAGTCCGGGTGGACGGGCCCACGGCAGTCCCTGGAAGGGTGAGGGGCACCTGGGGAAGCTGGGCGGTGCCGGCACGAAGGGCCTGACGCGTGAGGGCCGGCCCTGCCCCGATGGCCCCGCCCTGGTACACGCCGTCCCGACGGATTACTTCGTAGTTGATGGCCGTTCCGGCGTCTACGACGAGTACGCTCTGCGGCCCATCGCGCCCGTAGCGGGTCCACCCGGCGGCCGCGGCGGCAAGGCGATCGGTACCCAGCGTGTCGGGCGTCTCGTAGGCGAGATCGAACGGGAGGGCAAGGCCGGGATGCACGGTCGTAATCGGGGCCGCCGTGAGGGTGCGCAGCGCGTCCGTTACCGCTTCTGTGCGCGCCGGCACAACCGAGGCCAGCCCAATCCGCTTGACGGGCGTGTCGTTGAGAAGGGGGGTGAGGGCAGTGCGCCAGTACGCGGCTGTGGGGGCCGTCGTGTCCGCGTCGGGCGGGGCCAAAGTGTCGACCGCCGTGAGGGTGTCCCCGTCAAAGCGCCCGACCTTTACGGCGCTGTTGCCGATGTCAAGGGCAAGGGATTCGTCCATCGCGTCGTGGCGGCGTTGAGGCTTGGGGCACGCGAAGGGTATTAGCGCTGAGTTGTGACGTCGCCGGCGTGCACCGTGGTAGGGCCGTCCGGCGTGCGGAGGCGGAGGGCGCCGGTCTTCGTGATGCCCTCCACGGTGCCCGAGAGGGTCCGATCGGTCTCGGGGACGTGGAGGGTCGTGGGCGCTTGAAGAGAGGCAAGGCGCTCCTCGAAGGCCCTACGGACCGCCGCGTCGCCATTGGTCTGCACGGCGTCGTACCGCTGCTCAAGGGCCGCAAGGAGGTGGCTCAGCAGTTCGGCCCGTGGCACGGGGCGACCGGTGGTGAGGCGGAGTGAGGTGGCGGTATCGGCCAGGGCGTCGGGAAAGTCGGTCTGGTTGACGTTAAGCCCTACGCCCAGAACCACGACCGTATCGTGGTTCGGGGCCGTGAGGGAGGACTCCAGCAGCATGCCGCACGTCTTGCGCCCCTCTAGCAGCACATCGTTGGGCCATTTGAGGGCGGCCCGGTGCGGGGATACGAAGGGGTCGAGGGTTTCGGCCACGGCCACGCCGGCGGCGATGGTGAGAAGGCTCAATCGGTCGGGGGACAGTTGGGGACGGAGCACGACCGAAAACAGCAGGTTTTGGCCCTTGGCAGCGGCCCAGACGCGTCCGTGTCGTCCACGGCCGGTGTTCTGGTACTCGGTGAGTACCACGGCCCCTTCCGGCGCCCCGGCCTTGGCCCAGGTGGCGGCCCGCTCGTTGGTGGAGCCTACCTCCTCAAAGCTGCGCAGTGCACGCCCGAAGCGATCGGTCGTGAGGCGATCCTGCATGTCGTCGGCGAGGGGAATCGGCATAGTGCTGAGGGCAGCGTGCGGAGGCTGTGTCCTGTGAGGGCTATTGTGCGTATTCGTAGTAGGACGACACGGTGCGAAACTGGCGGGGCGCACGGAACGGGACGTTCACCAGGGCGCGAACGCGGGTGAGGTGGGGCACCCAGGCGGTAGCCTCTTGGCCGCTGGGGCCTGGGCGGAGTCGGATGGTGACCTGACTCTGCTCCTGGAAAAGCAGAATGCGACTGATTCGCGTGGTTGTGAGGCCCACCAGTTCGTGCGAGGCGCGGTCGATGGTAAGGCGGGCGTACCGGATGCTCTGGTCGGCGCCCCGGCCCTCAGCGCGTGCCTTGGCCTCCACCACGAGCACCGGCGTTCCGTCCCACAGCGAACCGGGGCGGAGGGCGTAACGGTAGGCCTCCTGGGTTCGCGGCGCCAGGTAGGCGGGCTGATCGGCAAGGGCCTGGGCCGCCAGATTGGGAGGGCGGGCCCGCGGCTGCTGGCGCGGTGTAATGCCGGAAAAGAGGCCGCCCCGTCCAAAGGTCCCGACCGAGTCGGCACGCTGAACGGTGCCCGCCGCGGCCCCCGCAGGATACCGGACCGTCAGCGTGCGGACCGCAGTCGTGGCTCCGGTCGTGTCGAGTTGCTCAGTGCGCACCTGCCGGGTTACGCCGTACGCGTCGAGCCGGGCGAAGGCCGAGTCGAACGCCGCCCGCCGCATGCGGCCCAGAAGCGCGAGCGCGGAGTCGCGTGGCGCCGCTGAGGAGGCAATGGTGTCGAGTGCGCCGAAGGAAGAGTAACCCTGTGCGGGGGACGGCCCGTTGGTACAGCCCGCGGTTCCCCCGGCAAGACCCCAGAGGAGAACCGCGCCCACGACGATTTTTAAAAAACGGGCGCGTTCAGGAAGGCCAGGCTGCATCACTCGTCGTCGGTTTATATGTTAGGACGCGGTCCGGTACCGCTAGCACGGAACCGCCCGAAAGTTTCACACCCCGCAGGAGGCTTTGCGAAGTCTTCGGTCCCCTGCCGCATCTGCCCAACCGGTGCTGCTTCGATGGAGATCCCGACCCACGATTCCCCCCACGACGAGGCCTTGACCACGGCCGTGCGGGCCGCCCGTCGCGCCGCGGCTGTCATCCGCGAGCGGACTGGAACGCTCGGCAACGTGCGGGCCAAGGGACGGAATGACTTCGTCACCGAGGTGGACGAGGCCGCTCAGGCCGCCGCGCTCGACACGATTCGTGACGCCCATCCCGGCGACGAAATCCTGGCGGAGGAGGGGGGGGGACCGGCGTCCATCCCGGCGTCGATCGAGGGGCGCCGGTGGATCGTGGACCCGCTCGACGGCACGACCAATTTCATGCACCAGGTGCCGCCCTACGCCGTGAGCGTGGCCCTGCAAGAGGGCGATGCCCTCGTCGCAGGGACGGTGCTCGACGTGTCGCACGATGAGCTCTTTACGGCGGTGGCGGGGCACGGGCTTCAGCGGAACGGCCGGCCGGCGGGGACGAGCGAAACAGACGCGTTCGACGAGGCCCTCCTGGCCACCGGCTTCCCATACCGGCGCTTCGAGCACACGGAGGTGTACCTCGACGTGCTGGCCGATCTTCTCCCGGCCACTCGGGGCGTGCGCCGTCACGGGTCCGCCGCCATCGACCTGGCATGGCTGGCCTGCGGGCGGTTCGACGGCTTTTTCGAGACGGGCCTCCGCCCCTGGGACGTGGCCGCGGGCGTGTTGCTCGTTCGCGAGGGGGGAGGGCGGGTGACCGACTACCGCGACACTGCCGGCCTCACGCCCCTTTTCGACCAACAGGTGTGCGCCACCAACGGTCGGGTACACCCACCCCTGCTAGATCATCTGTCCACGATGGCGGACGTACGCTTGTAGCATCCCCAATCCCGCCCCGACGCTCTCCTTGCTCACTCTCTGTTCTTTACGACGACCCCGACTGCCATGGACGGCTACGAACTGCTCGACGGAAAAACGGGCATCATCTTTGGTGCCCTCAACGACGACAGCATCGCCTGGTCGATCGCGCAGGCCTGCGACCGCGAGGGGGCGGACTTTGTCCTCTCCAATGCCCCGGTGGCCCGCCGCCTCGGCACCCTCGATGTTCTGGCGGAGGAGACCGACAGCCCCATCATCTGGGCCGACGCCACCGACGACGAGGACCTGGCCGAGCTCTTCGCGGAGGTGAAAGAGACGTACGGTACCATCGACTTCATCGTGCACTCCATCGGCATGGGGGTCAACGTGCGGAAGGACGTGCCGTACGAAGACCTGAACTACAACTGGTACGAGCAGACGCTCGACGTATCGGCCAAAAGCCTACACCGAATCGTCCACCACGCCCTCGACTCCGAGACGATCGACGACGGTGGGTCCATCCTGGCGATGAGCTATATCGGCGCCGAGCGCATCTTCTCCAAGTACTCGGAGATGGGCGACGCGAAGGCCCTCCTCGAAAGCATCGTGCGCTCGTTTGGGTACCGCCTCGGCGAGCGCGACATTCGCATCAACGCCATCTCGCAGAGCCCAACCAAGACCACCGCCGGCTCCGGCATTGAGGGCTTCGACGCGATGTACGAATTTGCCGAACGGGTGGCCCCCCTTGGCAACGCCGACGCCGACTCGTGCGCCGACTACGCGGTGACGCTCCTGAGCGACCTCACGCGCATGGTCACCATGCAGACGCTCTACCACGACGGCGGCTTCTCCAGCATGGGCATCTCCGACGA
>CAJXKO010000092.1 GCA_913055845.1 uncultured Bacteroidota bacterium
ATGCCCGGTGGGTGCCTACCTTGCACGCGAAAGCCACGCCCGGCCCTGTGCCGGCGCGTGGCTTTTCGTGTTTGGGGCACCTGTTTCGTGTTAGGGGCGCCTGTTGTATTGAGCGTGAATTGAGCGCACCGCGTGCGAAGAGAGCACGGGGGCGTTTGGGGAGATTCGTCGCGTCCGTGCCCCAAGGGCAAATGCCTGCGATCTATTCTGGGGCGGCAGGAGACACACGAAAAAAGGCGCCCGACCCGTCGACGGACCGGGCGCCCAGCAGGATATCTGCCGTATGCGCGGCCTTCATCACGAAGGACGGGGGCAGCGCGTCGTCGCTTAGTGGTCCATCGTAAGCACGGCGCGGAAGCGGGCCTCGTTGTTGATCATGCGGTCGTAGGCCGCACCCGCCTCGTCGAGCGGGAACGTCTCGATTTCGGGGAGCGCCTCGGCCTGTGCGCTAAACGCGAGGGTGTCCTCCGAGTCGTGCGCGTCGCCGCTGGGCCAGCCGGAGACGGACTTGCGGCCCTGAATGAGCGCCATCGGCGGCACTTCTACGGCCTCGCCCGTCGCGGCCACAATCACGAGGTCGCCGTCGCGGCCCAGCCCGCCCACGACCGAGGTGATGGCGGCCGAGTTGGGCGCGGTGGCCAAGATGAGGTCGGCTCCGCCCAGGGCCTGCAGCGCCTCGGCCGCGTCCGTGCTGGACGCGTCGATGAAGTGGGTGGCCCCCAGGTCGTGGGCCAGCGCCTCCTTGTCGGGGCTGGTGGAGAGGGCCGCCACCTCCAGGCCCATCGCCGCGGCGTACTGCACACCCAGGTGCCCCAGTCCGCCGATCCCCTGTACGGCCACGAGATCGCCCGGGCGGAGGTCCTGATTGCGGAGCGCGTTGAAGGTCGTGATGCCGGCGCAGAGGAGGGGGGCGGCCTTCTCGGGGGAGAGGTCGTCCGGCATCTTGGCCACCGCCTCGGCGGGGGCCGTCATGTACTCGGCGTAACCGCCGTCGAAGTGGATGCCGGTGACGAGGCCGTTTTCGCAGTTCACGAAGTCCCCCTCGCGGCAGGCGTCGCAGGTGAAGCAGTGGCCGCCGTGCCAGCCCACCCCCACGCGGTCGCCCGCGCTCCACTGGGAGACGTTCGAGCCCACCGCGTCGACCACGCCAGCCACCTCGTGGCCCGGCACGCGGGGGTACTCGAGGCCGGGGAACGTGCCCTCCTTCACAAAGGCATCGCTGTGGCAGATGCCACAGGCCTCCACGCGAACCCGAACCTCGTTGGGGGCTGGATCCGGAACGGGGAGGTCGACGAGTTCGAAGTCGGCGCCGGCACTGGGGACGCGAGCAGCTTGCATGGTAGACATGAGAGAGGGATCATGGAGCAGAGAGAACAGCGATTGGGGCGCCGGCAACGGCCGGACGCGACGTGCTGTGGTACCGGGGGGCGAAGCCGGCGTTTCGGCGCAGGGCCCTGTAACGTCCGCCGTTGATGGTGCGTAACACGATGCGACAGATCTGCTCACGACACGGCCCATAAGCCCTCGGCTCCACATGCGCCTCTTCCACCCCGTACTCGTGCTGTACACGCTGCTTCTCGTGGCTTCCCCGGCGCAGGCGCAGGAAAAGCAGTATGCACTGTCGAATTTTGACGTTACGGTGCAGGTGCGGGGCGATGGCCACTACGCGGTGAACGAATCGATTGTGTACGACTTTCAGCGGGGACATTTCTCGCGAGCCTACCGGTCGGTCGTGCAAGCGGAGGCCGGCGCAGTCCGATCCGTGCAGGTGACGAGTCCCGACACCCCGGTCGACTCGGTCCGCGTTGGGGAGCACGACGGCACGCCCCAGATGCGATGGGCCTTTCCCGATCGCACCGCTCCCGCCCAGTTCGACGTGCGCTACGTTTTGGAGCGGGCGATCTACGAACGGGGAGGCCGCAACGTGGTGGAGCTCGATGTGATGGCCGACGGGGCCGTCGTCCCCACGCGGGACGTAGACGTGCGCGTGGTTCTGCCCCCGGCGTTCGACCTCCGGCGGGATCAGGTTACGCTCGACCCGGCGGGGAGGGTGGAGCGCGAGGCGGAGCGGCTCGTGGCCACGTTTCACCAGGATCGTGTAGCGGAGGGCGACGACTACTCCGTTGAGGTGACGTTTCCGAAGCGGGTGGAGGGCGAATTTCTGCCGACGGGGACGCAGATTGTCTTTGGGCTGTTCCTCGTGCTGCTGGGGGGAGCTGCTGGGGGCATCGCTGCGTGGAGTTGGCGCGGCCCGCGGCCCGACGTGACGGCACGGCGCCCGCCGTCCGATCTCGACCTGCCAATGGCGGTGGCGTTGCTGCGAAAGGGGGATGGCTGGGCGTTTTTAGCCGTTCTGCTCGACCTGGCGCGCCGCGGGCACGTCACCCTCCGCCACGACCGTGAGGACCAAGCGCTCGGCTCGAAAGAGAGAGTACACCTCGACGGACACCCCGACCGCGCCGACCTCACGGAGGGGGAGCAGCGGTTCGTCGACGAACTCCGCGCCTACGACACACTCGATGACTTCTGGGACGACACCTCCTCGTTCCGGAGCGACGAAATGAGCGAGCGGCGAGACGAGGTATACGACCGCGGGTGGATGCGGAGCCACGCCGGGCGCTCGAACCTGCTCCTTGGCGTCGCTCTCGCGGCGATCTTCGGGGGCTTCGTCGCCATTGCGACTGGGGACAGTGCCGTGCGCTTCTACCTGCTCTTCAGCGGCATTGGGGGCAGCCTCGGCGGCTTCATTGCGGCCACGCGCCGCTACACGTGGACGCCGGAGGGGGCGCGGCGGGCCATGGCGCTCCGCTCGTTTCTCAACCACGAAAAGGCCGAGGTGGACCGCCTCCGCGAAACGGATCCGGCCCGGGCGGCCGAACGGCTCGTGGCGTCGCTGCCGTGGCTGATTCTCCACGATGAGGTGTCCACGTCCTGGATTGAGGAGACAAGCGACGCCCTCGACGCGGCGGACGCGGCGCCGGAGTTGCCGGATGGGTTTGTGAGTGCCGTGGCGGATCGGGAGGCGTCTGGGGCGGCTGCGGCGGCGTTGCTGCCGGTCGTTGGCGTCATGGGGACCATTGAGTCGTCAACCGCGGCCGGGGCAACAGGGACCGCTGGGGGTGCCGGGGCGGCCGGCGGTGGGGCCGGGGCCGCTGGGGCGGCGTGATTGCGTTTGCGCGCAGGGCGCTGGGGAGAGGACTCTCGTCCCCGGAGGACGGACTTATTCAGGCAGGCCAAGTATGTCCCGCGCCTCGTCCGCATGGCGCGCGGGCACCTTCAACTGCACGCCGCCCTCGGTGGCCTCGAACATGGGGACGAGACCGGACTGGTCTTCGTTCGCGAGCATGCAGGGGAGGCCCGCGTCTTCGAGTTGAGCCTTCGCGAGCCGGGCCTTCCCGGCCGCGTCGTAGCGGGCAATGGTGACGAGGGGCGTGTCCTGGGGCACGGGGACGGGGGCGGAGGAGGAGAAGAGCACGCCGGAGGGCGAGGTCTACGAGGCTACTCGTCCAGCCACGCCGTGGCCAGGGCGTCGGGGTCGGGCGTTTCGCCGGTGGCGGTGAGACTGCGTGCCACGTACTTGCCGATGAGGTCGAACTCCAGGTTTACCGCCGCGCCTTCGGTCCACGCGCCCGACACGTTCGTCTCGTTGTAGGTGTGCGGAATGATGGCCACGGTCAGGGTGTCGTCCCCCAGCCGGGCCACCGTCAGGCTGATGCCGTCGATGGCAATGGAGCCGACTGGGATGAGGTAGGATGCGTACTGCGGGTCGAACCGAATCGTGTAGAGCCAATCGGTCTCCTCGCGCTCCACGGACACGACAGTGCCGGTGGCATCGACGTGGCCCTGCACAAAGTGCCCGTCGAGCCGGTCGCCCGCCTGCAGGGCCCGCTCCAGGTTGACCGGCGTGCCGGGCGTCAGGTCGCCAAAGGTCGTTTTGCGCAGCGTCTCCTCGATGCTGTCGACGGCGAAGGTGGAGGCGTCCGCGTTCACGCCCACGACGGTCTGGCACGCACCGTTGATCGATACGCTCTGGTCGACGTGCAACGCTGGGGCCATGTCCGCCTCGATGGTAAGGCGCTTGCCCGCCTGGTCGCTGCCGAGGGATTCGATGGCGGTAAGAGTGCCCACTTCTTCGATAATGCCGGTAAACATCCGTCTGTCGGGGATTGGTTGGGCAAGGGGAGAGAAAGTTGAAAGCGCGGGCGGATAGATGGTTGACGCGAGAAAATGCCAGGCGGGGCAAGCTGGGCCTCACCCCTGATATTCAGTCGGGCTGTACGGGGAGCGGCTCAATTGACGAGGCGCTGGGGCCAGGCGTCTGGAAGGGGGCAACGAGCTACACGGCCCGCCGGTAGCCGCGCAGAAGCATGTCGTCGCCCACGGGGGTCCAGGTCTGCTCGGCGAAGGCAAGGGCATCATCCATCTCGGTGATGCCGAGGTCGCGTAGTGCAGGGATGCCCTCGCCCACCACCTTCGGCGCCACGAAGCAAAAGAAGCGGTCGACGAGGTCCTGCCGGAAAAGAGCGGTGGCGAGGCCGGGTCCCGCTTCCACGAGGAGCGACTGGAGCGGCTCGGCGTCGCGTCCTCCGTCGGTGCCCAGGCGCCGGAGCAGGACCGGGAGGTCGAGGTGATTGTCGTCCGTTTCGGGAATACGGAGAAGAGTGCCCCCCGATTGTTCGAGTTCGTCCGCGTAGGTGGGGCGGGGACGGCCTTCGCCCTCGACCGCGATGGTCTTGTCCGCCTGATCGTCCGCAAAGAGTGTACGATCGGGGGGGAGGATGCCCGTGCGGTCCAGGACGAGGCGCAGAGGCTGCGGGCCATCCACGTGGCGTACCGTGAGGCGCGGGTCGTCGCTTTCGGCGGTGCCACGACCCACCAGCACCCCGTCCAGTTCGGCCCGCCAGCGGTGCACGAGCGTGCGGGCTTCGGTGCCCGTAATCCACTGGCTGTCGCCCGTACGGGTGGCGATGCGGCCGTCCAGGGTCTGGGCTGTTTTGAGGGTAACGAGCGGACGCCCGGTCTCTACGTGGTGAAAAAACGCTTCGTTGAGGCGGCGACAGGCGTGCTCGCAGACGCCGATCTGTACGGCTACCCCCTGCTCGCGCAGCTGCTGGATTCCCCGCCCTTGCGCCTGCGGAAAGGGGTCGATCGTGCCCACGACCACCCGCGGGATGTCCTTTTCCAGGATGAGGGCACTGCACGGCGGCGTCTTCCCGTGGTGGCTGCAGGGCTCCAAGTTGACATACAGCGTCGCGTCCCGTAGCGCGTCGGCACCGTGCTGTTGCTCGGCGGCCCGGATGGCACGGGCCTCGGCGTGGGGGCCACCGTACGACTGGTGGGCGCCTTCGCCCAGCACGCGGCCGTCCGGCGCCACGAGCACTGCCCCGACCATGGGGTTCGGGCTCACCGTGCCGGCGCCTTGGCGCGCCAGCTCCAGGCACCGCTGCATCCGCGGCGCGTGCCCGGCGTCGTCCACCGGGCTCACACTTCCTCGATGTAATCCGGGAGCGGCGACGCCGTCAGTTGCCATTCGTCGAAGTAGAACTTGGACTCAGATCGTGCCTGCTGGTAGGGAAGAACAAACCGGCGGGTGTCAGGGGCTGGGCGGGCGCGAAAGGCGTCCACGAGCCGGTCGCGCATGGGGGCGGCGGAGAACAGGCCCCAGTCGTGTCCGTCGTGGGCGGGTTCGGGGAAGAAGACGACGTCGGCGGCGTCGAGCAGGGCGCGTAGGGCCGCGGCCACGCGACGCGGTGCTCTACCCGCCACGGCGGTGATCCGTTCCGTATCGACCGGGCCGTCGGCGGTTACGAGCAGGGTGGTACGGGCCGGGGCCCTGAGGACGCGCCGCGCCGCGTCTGGGGGGAGCGTTTCCACCGTGTTCTGGGTCGTACAGCGGGCCCACCCCGACCGGCCGAGGGCCTTCATTAGGGGCGGCACGTACGCGTTGTCGGCGCGGAGGGTCGTGAGGCCCACCCGGTCGTCGGCGTGATTGGTGCCGGCCAAGTAGCCCCGGTACACGTCCCGCGTGTCGAGCAGGTCTTCCAGCGGCACGGACACGCCCTCCGGCAGCTCGGAGCGGTCGTCGCGGCGCCGGGCGTCGGGGTCGTCGTCCGGCGTCACCGGCTCGAGAAGGGCAGGCTCCTCGTGGAAGTACTTGAGGATGTCGGGAGCGTCGGACACAGAGAAAGCCCGGAGGGAACGGGCGTTTTGTGGCGGAATGTCACGCAGACATTTCTATGCGTAGCGGGGCAAATCGATGCCTCCCGACACAGATTCATCGGATTCTGTCTCCGGAGGGTGAGTGCGTAAAGGCCGAATTTGGGACTCGCGCCCCGCCCGGCCCCGTCGAACCAAACGAACCGGTTGGGGCATAGACTGTCCCCGTAGCTTGTGCACGACCCCTTCGTCGCCCGCATGCGTACCGTTCTCATCTCGCTCTGGGTGTGGTTCGCCATCGGGGCCCTCATCGTCCTCTGGGTACCCGTCATGGCCGTGGCGCGGTTGGTCGACCGCGATCCGGCACACTACTACGCAGGCTACACGCTCCGCATCATGGGGCGCCTGTTTACTTACGCCAACCCCTTCTGGCAAATTGAATTGGAGGGACCGTTCCCCGACGATCCCCGCAATCCGTACGTGGTGGTGGGGAATCACTTCTCACAGGCCGATCCCCCCATCATTGCCCGAGTGCCCTGGGAGATGAAGTGGGTGGCCAAGAAGGGGTTGTTTGATCTCCCCTTCGCCGGGTGGCTCCTGCGCCTGAGCGGCGACATCTCGGTGGATCGGCGGAGCAAGAAAAGCCGCGCCCAAGTGCTTGCGACTGCCCGCGACTACCTCGGGAAGCGGTGTAGCGTCATGTTCTTTCCGGAGGGTACACGCTCACGGGACGGACGCGTGCAGCGTTTTTCCGACGGCGCGTTTCGCCTCGCCATTGAGGAGGGGGTGCCGGTGCTTCCCATCGCTATCGATGGGACGCACGAGGCCCTGCCCAAGCACTCGATCTGGTTCGACCCCAACCCCGAGCCTATTCGGGTGAAGGTCCTCGATCCAGTCGACACCCAGTCCTATACGGAGGATGAGGCGCGGGCCCTGCAGCGCCACGTCCGGGCCCGGATCGTCCAGCAGATTGCAATCTGGCGCGGAATCGATCTGGACGCCGCGGACCAGCAGAGTGGCACCGAGGCCGCCGCTGCGCGATGGACGACCGCCGGCCCCGCGTCCGACGACGCGACCGAGGGGGACGTGCCCGGTGAAGCATCCGTCAAACCGTCCGCGCCGCCCGGCGCGTCGGAACCGGGCGGCTAGACAAGCCATTTTGTAGATCTGGCGTTGCAAGATGCCCTAATATTCTCACTGCCCAGTAGCTCAATCGGCAGAGCGTCCGGCTCTGGACCGGGAGGCTGGTGGTTCGAATCCACCCTGGGCAACGAGCAGGTCCCCGAGCCCCGTGGTGCTGATGCACCGCGGGGCTTTCCTATGGCAATCGGTATTGTGACGGCCAGGAGATGGTGTTGGCGGGGTGGGATGTGAGAGATTACCCCTGCTCGTACAACAATTTCAGAAAGACATCCGTGGAGAGGCCGCCCAACAGCGGGCCCACGTCTATTCCGTCCAGTGTCTCGTGGAGGGCGGCTGGGGCATACGGCGTGCCTTCCAGCAGGTGCTCCAGGGGCGCGGTGGTGCCCCAGGTGCCCAGAAAGTCGCCGTAGATCTGGATGTGATCGATGCGTCCGTCCTCCACGCTCAGGCGCACGTCCACCTCCCCCACGTCGAAGCGCTTGCGGCGCCGCACATCGAAGGCCGGGGCCGCGCCCACGTTCCACTCCCACTGACGGTAGCGGCGCTCCGCAAGGCTCACCACGGCGTCCCACTCCTCGCTATTGAGGGAGTACACGGGCGCCTCATCTTGGGGAAAGAGGCCGTCGACCAAGAGGCGGCGGAACGTAGGCACATCATGCACCCGCCCGCCCACCTCCGCGATGTTGGCCACACGCTTGCGGACGGACTGGTGCGCCTTCGAGTCGATCTTATCGGGGGTGACGTCCAGCGCCCGGGCGAGGGCCTTGCGGTCGGTGTTGAACATGAGGGTGCCGTGGCTGAACATGCGCCGGGAAGTGGAAAACTGCGCGTTCCCGGAGATTTTGCGGCCGTCGCCCACTACCAAGTCGTTGCGCCCCTCCAGCTGCGCCTCCACCCCCATCGATCCCAGCACGCGCCGCAGCGGGCGGGTGAAGCGGTCGAAGTCGTGCAGCCGATCCGGCTGGTAATCCGTCATGAAGCTGAAGTTGAGGTTGCCCTTGTCGTGGTACACTGCGCCGCCGCCGGACATGCGGCGCACCACGTGTACGTTGCGCTCGTTGACGTAGGCGCGGTTGATCTCCTCCAGGGTATTCTGGTTGCGCCCGATGATAATAGCAGGCTCGTTGACGTAGAAGAGGAGGTAGCGGTACTGCGGGTCGAGGGTGCGGAGGGCCCACTCCTCCAGTGCCAAATTGAGTGTAGGGTCCGTGATGCCTTCATTGTCGATGAGTACCAGCGGGGCGGAGGGGGACGCATCCGCTGGGGCGGTATGAGAATCGTGGGTGGGGGAGAGAGACGGCATAGCACGGCAGGGGCAGGTGCGAGGAGTGAGGTTGAGAACCAGCGCTGGGGGGCCGCTACCCGCCCGACAGGGCCTCGTACTCCGCCTGCTGGGCGGGCACCACGTAGGCGTCGAAGTACCAGGCCGTCAGCTCCTCGAATGTGAGGTAGGCCCCGGTGCCGAGTACAGCTACGAGTCCTATGAGTAGCGCCAGGTTCCTGCGCTTGCGGGTGGGGTCGATGCTGCACTGGGCCTGCCGGCGGTGGTAGCGCCAGACCCCGTAGAGGCCCACCAACACCGACACCCCTCGTAGTGCCCAGGCCCCAAGGCCGGCGCCGCCGTCCGGGGCGTAGAAAAAGTTGGCAAACGAGATGGCGTAGATGCCGCCCATCAGGCCGGTGGCGAAGAGCACCGCGGGGGTAACGCAGCAGAGCATGCCCGCTAGGCCCACGGAGGTGGCCACCTGCATGGCCCATCCCCACAGGCTGGGGGGCGCGTCGTCGGACTTCTCGGTCGTGGAAAAGCGCATGTTCGGACGGCAGCGGTGCAAAGGGACAACAAAACAAGAGGCCCGGCACGCTTCCGTTACGGGACGATCTGCTCGTCGCCGTCGTAGACGCGGAGTGCGTCGACCGGGCACACATTACAGGCTTCCTTCAGGCGCTCGGGGTCGATGTCGGGCGTTTCGTCCTGGAAGCGGACGAGGTTCTGGTCGTCAATCTCGAAGAGCTTAGCGGCGAGGGCTACGCAGCTACCGGAGCCGATGCAGAGCGTCCGGTCGATTTCGACGGTGAGGCCCTTGATGTTGCGTTTCATAGAAGCAAGGAGGAAAGAGTGGAACGGGCGAAAGGGGAGTCAGAATGGAGACCGAGAGGGTAGGGCAGCGGCTTAGCTGAGCGATTGGAAGGTGGAGGAAGGGCCGCCGGACGAAACGTCGGGACGCGTGGGGGCGTCGGCGGGTGGGGCCTCGTCGGTACAGTAGGCCTCAAACGCATTCGCGAGGTCACCGGCAATGGCCGTGGCCTTCCGTCCCTCAATATGCTTTCGTTCTACGACGTACACGGGCTGCCCGTCCCGAAAGAGCGCCATGAATGGGGAGGAGGGTGGAATGCCGGGGAGATACGTCTCGCGGACGTGGTCCGTGGCCTCCAGGTCCTGTCCTGCAAAGACCGTTACTAGATGGTCGGGCTGAGGGGGCTCGGACTGCACGGCCTGCGCGACGGCCGGCCGGGCACTGCCCGCCGCACAGCCGCACACGGAGTTGATAATCAGCAGAACGGTGTCCCCTTCAGCGGCGCTAAAAGCCGTGTCGACTGCCTCGGGGGTAGTGAGTTCCTGAGCGCCCAGGCGCGTGAGTTCCTTGCGCATCGGGGCGACCATAGACTTGGGATACGGCATTGGGGATCAAAGTGGAGGTTTAGAGAAAATCGTGAAAGAGGATGAGAGGCGTCCGGTGGGCCTTGGCACGCGATTCCTTGCGCATCGGAGCGGGAGCACCGACAGAACAGGGGCGCTCTGTGCCTGCAGGGCAGCGTCTGGCGGGATTGTACCTACACGTCCCACGTAAGAATGTCCTGCTCCGACTTCTCTTTGTTCTCCCATTCCTCGGCGTCGTCGAGCGGACCGGTTTTTTCGGTGACGTTGTAGCCCATCTCGCGCCATTGGTTGGCAAGGTACTCGTTCCACTGGATGTAGTGGTCGTACTCCTCGGGCAGTTGATCGTCGGGGTAGATGGCCTCGACGGGGCAGACCGGCACGCAGGCGTTGCAGTCGATGCACTCGTCGGGCTGGATGGCGAGGAAATTGGGGCCCTCGTAGAAGCAATCCACCGGGCAGACCTCCACGCAGTCGGTGTACTTGCAGTTGATGCAGGGCTCGGTGACGACGTACGGCATGCAGAGGAAGGAAACAACGAAGAGAGCGACACAGCAGGAAATTTCGGACCCAATCAGCAGTCGCCCTCACGCGACCGGCACTGGCAGAGGGCCACCAGGCCATGGGGGGCTACGACGAGCAGCCGCCGTCGGCCACAGCCCGCTTCCAGAATCACCCCGTCGGAGGCGCGTTCTTGTAGGCACGTGAGCACTGCCGCGGGCGTCAGGCGGAACCAGTCCGAGAACCGCCGAAGCGTCCCGACGACTTCACCGTCTTCAGCGATGTAGAACGGGGGTATGGTGAGCGAAGAAGCAGGCATCAGAGTCCGGGACGGAAAGGAGGCTGGGTGTTGAGGGCCAGAAGCGTCTGCCAAAACGAGTAGCCGTAGCGGACGGGCAAAACCGAGGCCGGCAGTCCGGCAACTGCAGGAAACGAAAACACTTAAGACCGTCTCCTATTTTCAAGTTTTACGTGCCAAAAAGCTTTTTATTGACATTTTCTATACAAAACCCTATCCTGCGGAAGCAAGTACGGACCCGCCGGCGCTGCTTCTCGATCGCTCCCAACTGCCTTGCTGTCGTCTATGTCCCTCACGAGCCTCATACAGTCTGATACGAAGCGGCGGCTTCTGGAGCTGATGAAGCGCCGCGGAGAAATCACGCTCGACGACGCAACGGACGTCATTGACCGGGCCCGTCCGACACTGCGAGACCACCTCGACCAGATGGGGCGTGACGGACTGGTTGCGCGCCGGTCGCAGAAGCAGGGGCGTGGCCGCCCGCGCATGTGCTACCGCATGACCCCGCGTGCCGAGCGGCTCTTCCCGCGACAGGGGGGAACGCTGTTTGCTGAATTCTTGCGCTACCTGGAGGAGCGGGGCGAGGAGGCCCTCATTGAGGACTTTTTCGAGTCCTTCTGGGACGCTCGGCGGGCGGCTGTGGAGCGCCGGCTCCCAACGTCGGTCGAGGCCGCCAGCACGCGCCAGATTGTGGACGTGCTCGAGGAAGTGCTGCAAGAGGGGGGCTTCATGCCCGAAGTGCGCGTGCAGGACGACCGGGTCACCATCGAGGAGTGCAACTGCCCGTTTGCCGAAATTGTGAAGGCCACCGACCGGCCGTGTGCATCGGAAGGCTGTTTTTATGAGGCGCTCTTTGATCAGGTGAAGCGCACGCGCCACATGCCCGAGGGCGACGTGACATGCGCCTATGAGTTGCCGGTACGGCAAGAGGCGTAGGACTTTCGGAGGGACGTGCTGGGATAGTCGGGCACGCTCACGCGTCTGCCTCCATCTGCGCCTTCGTCGTGTGCGTCGGCGTCGCGTCCAGCGGATCCTCCGGCCAGTAGTGCTTCGGATAGCGGCCGCGCATGTCCTTCCGCACCTCGTGGTAGGTGTCCTGCCAGAATCCCTCCAGGTCCTGCGTGATCTGGACCGGACGCTGGGCCGGCGACAGCAGATGGAGGGTGAGCGGCACGCGGCCGTTTGCGATGCGCGGTGTCTCGGTGCGCCCGAACAGCTCTTGCAGGCGCACGGCGAGGACGGGAGCCTCGGGACTGGAGTAGTCGATGGGACGGTCGAACCCGCTGGGCACCGTGATGTGCGTAGGGGCCCACGCCTCCAGGCGGCCCCGCTGGTCGTAGGTGAGCCGGTCGCGCAGGCGTTGGGGAAGGTTGAGCTCTCGGAGGTCGTCGGCCCGCTTCAGGCCGTAGAGGTGGGGCAGGAGCCAGTCCTCGATCGTATCGAGCAGGGCCTCGTCGCTGACGTCGGGCCAGTCGTCGCCGAGGTGGTGGTGCAAAAACTGGATGCGGTGCTGAAGCTGCCGGGCGTGGTCCGTCCACGGCAGCAGATCCAGGCCCTCCGCCCGGATTCCCTCGGCCACGGCCTCGGCCACGGCCGTCGGATCGGGCGATTCGAGGGGGCCCTCCGTAAGCGCAAGGGCCCCGAGCTGCTCGCGACGCCGGGCCTCTACGCGCTGCGATTCCGCATCCCACGCCACGTCCGTGGCCGTCGTGATCTGGTCGCCGAAGAAGTCGACGATCTCGTCTTCGGCGATCGGCGCGGCCAGGAAGATGCGGTTCTCCTGCCGCCGGGCATCAACGTGGGCGGCCACGAGGTAGTCGGCGTCGGAAAGCAGCTGGGGCCGCGGCAACGTTGCGGCGCGTCCGTTGCGGAGGCGGAACCGGCCCGTCTGCCCGGTGCGCCGCTGTGCGAGACGGTCCGGGTAGGCGAAGGCCGTCAGCAGGCCGGCGACCTCCACGTCGCCCTCTTTGTTCTGGTCGACCCCGAGCTTACGACGCCAGTGGTCGGCCACCTTGCGGACGTGGCCCACGGCGCCGTAGGGCACCACGTAGCTGCGGGCGTGGTTGGG
>CAJXKO010000093.1 GCA_913055845.1 uncultured Bacteroidota bacterium
GGAGGGGTGACCGAGTGGTCGAAGGTGCTCGCCTGGAAAGCGAGTGTGCCGTTTACACGGTACCGAGGGTTCGAATCCCTCCCCCTCCGCCTTTTTGCCCCCGAGATGTGCCGACGCACGCCAGCCCCCACCGAACGGCGTGAGCGAGCGCTCTCTCGGGACGAGGCCTCGAGCCGAGCCTCCCCACCAGCCGTTCGGGGACTCGGCTTTTCTCGTTGCGATTCGTCTAAGCGGGGATTCCTTTCACCGTCTTCCCTCCTTTCGCTTCTCGTCCCCCATGATTCGTAGCATGACGGGCTTCGGTCGCGGCCACGCCAGCACCGAAGATGCCACGGCGACCGTTGAGATTCAGTCGACGAACAAACGGCACTTGAACATCTTCGTCCATCTTCCCGATCCGCTCCCCGAAGCCGAGTCGGACGTGCGCCAGCAGATGCAGGACGCCTTCGAGCGGGGACAGTTCGACGTCAACGTGTCCGCCGAGCTGAAAGGGACCGACGCCCTGCCCGTGGACGTCGACGCCGACGTGGCGATGCACCACAAACGGCGCCTCGAGCAACTCGCCGCGGCCGCACAGATTGAGGAGCCGATTCGGCTCGACCACCTGCTGGAATTTGAGGACATCTTTGCGGCGGAGGAGGAGCGGGAGGCCGCCAAAATTCAGCGCGCCTGGCCGGCGGTGACGGAGGCCCTCGACGCGGCCATCGACGATCTCCAGCGGATGCGCGAAGAGGAGGGGGATGCCCTGCGTGACGACCTGGAGAAGCGCACTCACGCCATCGACGACCACCTTGACGCCATTGAGGAACGGGCGCCCGTCCGGGTGGAGGAACGACAGGCCCGACTCCGAGAGCGCCTCCAGGATCTCATGGACGACGAGCACCTCGACCCCGACCGTCTTGAAACCGAGATTGCCCTCCTGGCCGATAAGCTCGACGTCACCGAGGAATGCGTGCGCCTGCACTCGCACCTAAAGATGTTTCGGGAAGCGCTCGACGCCGACGAGCCCTCGGGCCGCAAGCTCAAGTTCATCACCCAGGAGATTCATCGTGAGGCCAACACCATTGGCGCCAAGGCCGACGACGAAACCATTTCGCGCCGCGCGGTCGAAATGAAAGAGGAGATCGAGAAGATCAAGGAGCAGATTCGCAACGTCGAATAGCATGGAAGTGTAGGATTGGGACGGGAAAGGCTGAGCGATGGCGGGACCAGAAGCCCGCCTCCGAACCTTCAACCGTCCGACATTCAATCTTCCATTCCACCATCATGCCCGACCGCAACATCGTCGTCCTCACCGCCCCGAGCGGCGCCGGCAAAACCACCATTGCCCACCGGGTGCTCGACGCCCTCCCGGCCATGCAGTTTTCCGTGTCGGCGACCACGCGGGCCCCTCGCCCCGACGAGACCGATGGGGAGGATTATCACTTCCTCTCCCCCGAAGAATTTCGGTCCCGCATCGACGCCGGCGATCTTCTGGAGTATGAAGAAGTCTACCCGGACCAATTTTACGGAACCCTCCGCTCGGAAGTGGCCGCCCGGGCCGAGGACGGCCCCGTGCTGCTCGACATCGACGTGAAGGGCGCGCTCAACGTGAAGCGCATTTTCGGCGACGACGCCCTGATCCTGTTCGTGGCGCCGCCCTCGCTCGACGAGTTAAAGCGACGCCTCAAGGGGCGGGGCACGGAGGATCGGGCGTCGCTCCAGGATCGCCTCGATCGGGTCGAACAGGAGATGGAAAAGGCCGACGCCTGCGATGCGGTCGTTGTGAATGATGATTTGGATGTGGCGGTTGAGGAAACCCTGACCCGAATTCATCAGTTTCTGGACTCGTGATGCTTGGATAAAAGCAGAGAGCGCCCTCACGCATCACGAATACGCACTACAGTCCTCCTCGCACTGGGCAATCGCCGAAGCCGCGTGCCCACCCGTTTTCTCCCGTAGCAACCTTCTTTGATCCATGGCAATCGAAACGCTCGACATTGACGAGCTTGCCGACCGAACCGGCAACCTCTACGAAACCGTGGCCATCCTGTCGAAGCGCTCGCGACAGGTGGCGTCCGATATGCGTTCGGAGCTCGACGACAAGCTCTCTTACTTCGAGGGCTTTGGGCCAGAGATGGAGGACGCACGCATGCAGGAGGAGCAAGCCAAGGTGTCTCTGGAGTACGAGAAAAAGCCGGAGCCGACCGAAATTGCCATCGACGAGTTCCTCGAGGACAAAATTTACTATCGGAAGCCCGACGAATAGTACGCGCTGCTGGCTCGGGCCGTGAGGCTCAAGTCTCTTCGTGCACGCGTCCGGGTACCCCGCAAATCCGGCTGGCGACTCCCTCTGCCGCTCCGCCCGCTTGGCGGGACGGTCGGCGTCGCCGACCGGATTTTTTGTTTCCGTCGCCTCCTGTCGTCCTCCTCCCGCCCCATGAGTGTTCCCCCCCCCGATCTCACCGGGCGTCAGGTGGTACTGGGCGTCACGGGAAGCATTGCGGCGTACAAGGCTGCGCTGCTCGTACGCCTGTTGAAGAAGGCAGGGGCTGAAGTACGGGTACTTATGACCCCCGACGCGGAGCGGTTCGTGTCCCCCCTTACGCTCGGGACGCTTTCGGAGAACGAGGTTCTCACGGAGATCTTCCCGGAGAACGAGGACGGGTCGTGGACGAAGCACGTGACCCTCGGCCAGTGGGCAGACCTTTTCGTGGTGGCGCCCGCCACGGCGCAGACGATCGCCAAGCTGGCCCACGGCTTCTGCGACTCGATGCTCACTGCCACGGCCCTCTCGGCCCGATGCCCTCTGCTGGTGTGTCCGGCGATGGACCGTGATATGTACCGCCACGCCGCCACGCAGGACAACCTGGATCGGCTCCGAGAGATCGGCTACGCCGTAATGCCCGCCGAGCACGGGGAGCTCGCGAGTGGACTTGTAGGGCAGGGACGGATGCCCGAGCCGGAGGCCATTCTGGAGCGGATCGCCGAGAGGGTTGACGGGAAGAACCCTCCCGCGGCAGGTCGCGCTTCCGAGCCCGGCGCCCCTCCCCTCACCGGTACCGAGGTCCTGGTTACCGCTGGCCCCACCCGCGAGCCTATCGATCCGGTGCGCGTCCTCACGAACCCGTCGACCGGCACGATGGGCTACGCACTGGCCGAGGCAGCGGCACAACGCGGCGCGTCCGTTACGCTCGTGACCGGCCCCACCGCGCTCGATCCTCCCACAGGCATGGAGGTGGTTCAAGTAGAGACGGCCGCGGAGATGCACGAAGCCGTGCAGGCGCGGCGCGAGACGGCGGACTATGTGTTCATGGCGGCCGCTGTGGCCGACTACACACCCGCTGATCCCTCGTCGTCGAAGCGTAAGAAGGCGGATACGGACGCCCCCTTCGTCTTGCACCTCCGCCGAACGCCCGATATCCTAGAAACCCTTGGCACCCACAAACGCCCCGGCCAAGTGCTCGTGGGCTTTGCGCTGGAGACCGACAATGCGCTCGACAATGCCCGGCGTAAGCTGGATCACAAAAACCTCGACTGGATCGCGGTAAACAACCTACGGGACGAAGGCGCAGGCTTCGGCCCCACCAACCGAATCACCCTCCTCGGCCACGACGGCACGGTCGAAGAGCTGCCGCTCATGCCCAAGGCCGACGTGGCAGATGCTCTCCTAAACCGGGTCCTGGCGGCCCAGTCGGAGGAGACCTCGTAGTTCTTTTCCCGCTTCGTCCCCACTGATGCGCGAGCTTCTCCATGAGTTGCGATCCATCGTCGAGCACGAGCGGGCCCTCCGCGGCGACCTCCTCCCGCTTCCGGCACCAGACGAGACGACGCCCTCCCCGAAGGCCGGCAACGACTCTGCCCCCGAACAGCTCAGCGCCTCAACGGCCCGTGCCGACACCGACGACGAGAGCGTCGATGGCGAGGATGCGGGCGATTCGGGCTCCGACCTCTCGACGCCCACCGATTCTTCTTCGACCACTGACTCCAACGACACGTCCCCCGACGCCCCGATGCCCAATCGCGACCTCTTCGGCAACCAAGTCGACCCCACCGAAGACCCCTCTCTTCCTCCGTGGAAACGGGTCGAGTCCCTCGTCCCCGACGACGCCCCCTACAAGGATGCCGAGACGCTGGAGGAAGTCGAGCAGTACCTCGCCGACACCGTGCTGGTCTCCATCGACGAGGACCGCGAGAACCCGGTATTTGGCGTGGGTGACCCGCACGCCGACCTCGTGATCATCGGCGAGGCCCCCGGGCGCGACGAGGACAAGGAGGGCGAACCGTTCGTGGGCCGGGCCGGACAGTTGCTCGATAAGATCCTCGACGCCATCAACTTCGAACGGGAGGACGTGTACATCACCAATATTCTGAAAAGCCGCCCCCCGCGGAACCGGAATCCGCACGCGGAGGAAATTGATGCCCACCTCCCCATCCTCTACAAGCAGATTGCCCTCATCAAGCCCAAGATTATTCTTGCCGTGGGCAAGGTGGCCGGCAACACGCTTCTAGATCGGAGCTCGTCGCTCTCGAACCTACGCGATAAGGAGCACGACTTCTACGGAATCCCCCTCATGGTGACCTACCATCCGGCCGCACTCCTGCGTAATTCCCAGTGGAAGCGGCCTACGTGGGAGGACGTGAAGCTCCTCCGCACCCGATACGATGAATTGACCGAGGACGACTAACCAACGAAACCTGACCCGGACCGTCTCGGTCTCTTTTTCGGAGACGAAGTTCCCACTCGGCACTCCTTGAGGCGGCCCCTCCGCCTCTCAGCCCAAGCCCTCGACGCCTCGTTCATGGCTGATCGCGATGATTCGCAACGATTCAATATCGACGAGTCTTCTCCCTCGGCCTATCCCCTCGAAAAAATGCGGGGCGGGCAGGGCAAGCAGCAGCGCGAGGAGGCGCAGGCGGTCCACGAACAGTCGGGCCGCATGCCCCCACAGGCCACCGACGTAGAAAAGTCGGTGCTCGGGGCCATGCTCATCGAGCGAGAGGCCATTCCTCAGGTCATCGAGATCCTCCCCCCGGACGCCTTCTACGACGGCAAGCACCAGAAAATCTACGAGGCGATCCAGGACCTCTTTGAGCGGGGCAACCCGGTCGACCTCGTCACCCTCACCGAGGAGATGCGCCGGCGTGACAACCTCGAAGACATTGGCGGCGCTTACTACCTCACGGAACTGACCACCCAGGTCGCCTCGGCTGCCAATGTGGAGTACCACTCCCGCATCATCGCGGAGAAGTCGCTGCTCCGCAAGATGATCGAGACGATGACCTCGGTCGTGCAGAAGGCGTACGATCCCGGGGCCGACGCCTTTGAACTGCTCGACGAGGCGGAGAGCAAGATCTTTCAGATCTCCGACAACCAGCTCCGTCGCGCTGCCGAGCCGATGAACAAGGTGGTCAAGGACACCTTCGAGCACCTCGAGAACATTCACGGGCAGGACAGCGGCATCACCGGCGTGCCCAGCGGTTTTCCGAAGCTCGACGACCTGACGAGCGGCTGGCAGGAGTCCGACCTCATTATTATCGCGGCCCGGCCCTCCATGGGGAAGACGGCCTTTTCGCTGGCGGCCGCCCAAAACGCCGCGACACACCCGGAGGAGCCTACGGGGGTGGCGGTCTTTTCGTTGGAGATGGGCGCGCAGCAGCTGGCCCAGCGCATGCTCACCTCGCAGGCCCGCGTAGACGCCCACAAGGCGCGTACAGGCCGCATGGCGGATGACGACTGGCAGCGCCTAGCCCGGGCCGCCGGGGCGCTTAGCGACGCGGAGATCTTCATTGACGACACGCCGGGCCTCAGCGTGCTGGAGCTCCGTGCCAAGTGCCGGCGCTTGAAGGCTGAGCACGACATCGGCCTCGTGGTGGTCGACTACCTGCAGCTCATGCAGGCCTCCGGGGCCAACCTGCGGAGCGGCGCCAACCGCGAGCAGGAGATTGCCCACATCTCCCGCTCACTGAAGGGGCTGGCCAAGGAACTCAACCTGCCGGTCATCGCCCTCTCCCAGCTCAACCGCGCCGTCGAGAACCGGGGTGGTGATAAGCGGCCTCAACTCTCAGACCTCCGCGAATCGGGCTCCATCGAGCAGGACGCGGACGTGGTGGCCTTCATCTATCGGGCCGAGCGCTACGGCATCACGGTCGACGAGCAGGGCAACTCCACAGAGGGCATCGCCGAAATCATCATCGGCAAGCAGCGGAACGGGCCCATCGGCAGCGTGGAGCTTGCCTTCGTGAAGCAATACGCCCGCTTCGAGCCGCTCACGCAGTACGACGAGCCGGGCGGCGGCCCGCCGCAGGGGGACGGCTCGGCCCCCATGGGTCCGGCGCCTGGAGGCGACGGAGACGGCGGCGGCTCATTCGAAGACGACGCTCCCTTCTAGCGAACAGTCCTCATCTCGGATTACGGTTCGACATGCCGCCACCGGTCCCCGTCAACCGCGAATAGGTCCGGATTCCCCATCTCTTTCCAGTCCTCAAAGCCGAAGCTTCCGGCAAGCCCGTGGAGGCGCAGTCCAATGGTGTTGCCGTGTGAGCTCACGAGCATGCGTTCGTCGGGGCCGTGACGGGCCCGAACTTCCTGCAAGGCCGCTCCAACCCGTCGCTGACACTCGGCGCTCGATTCTCCCCCGGGGAGCACCAAATCGAAGTCGCCCCAGACCCGCCGAAGAGCCTCCCGGTGATTGTCGAGCCACCGGTCCGTCAGCTCGCGTTCCCGCAGCCGATCGTCGGTATGAACCGGCAGGTCGCGATCCGCAGCAAGAGGACGTACCGTCGCTACGGCCCGCCGGTACGGGCTTGAATAAATCGCGTCGATCCGGCACCCGGCGAGGCGTTCGACGAGGGCCTGCGCCTGGTTCCGACCCGTCTCACTCAGCGGCCAATCCGATTCGGGCTCATCAGGCGAAACGCTGCTCTCCGCGTGGCGGAGCAAATAGAGCATGGAAGTGCGGGGGCGAGAAGCGCCCGAATAGGTGCTATTTGGCATCCGGGTGCGTGGCGACCACCTTGCCGATCTGCTTGTGCGCCTCGGCGTAGGCGTGCGCGTCCCCAATCTCGTCGAACGTAAACGTGCGGTCGTCGACGAGCGGGCGCAGGTGCCCCTCCTCCACCAGCGTGGCGGCCCGGCGAAGGATCTCGCCGTGATGGGCCCGTCCCACGTCGTGGAGCATGGGAATGAGCATGGCGACAAAATGGACCGACATTCCACTGCCGTACGCGTGCTGCAGCCCACCGTCTGCGGGAGCCCCAACTGTCACGACCTGTCCGTTGAGCCGGGTGGCCTCCACGGCGGTCTGCACATTCTCACCGGCCACGGTGTCGAACACGAGGTCGAACCCGCGTCCGTCGGTGCACCGCTCCACGTAGTCCTCGACCGGTTCCTCCTCATAGTTGATGAGCGTATTGGCCCCGAGATTGGCACCGATCTCAAGTTTTTGCTCCGACGAAGCGGTTGCGGCCGCCTCGGCGCCGCGCCACGCCGCAAGCTGGAGTCCCACGTGTCCCACGCCGCCCGTCGCGCCGTGGACGAGGACCTCTTCTCTGGTCTCCACCTCGGCCTTGTCGATGAGCCCCTCCCACGCCGTAAGCGTTACGAGGGGCAGCGCGGCGGCCTCGCGGAACGATAGTGATTCGGGCATCGGGGCCAGGAGCTGCGCGTCGCAGGGCATGTAGTCGGCCAGTGCGCCGTGGGGCACCGGTGGATAGCCACCTGCGCAGCCGTAGACCGCGTCGCCTTCGTCGAAGGCCGTCACCTCGTCCCCCACCGCCACGACCGTACCGGCGACATCTCCGTGCAACGTGGCGGGCTGGGGCGGACAGAGCGCCGCAGCGTCCCCGCGGCGGATTTTGTAGTCGACGGGATTGACGCTCGTGGCCCGGACGCGGACGAGAACCTGATGCTCGTCGAGGTCGGGGACATCGACCTCGCGTCGCTCGAAGACCTCTGGGCCGCCAAAGTCGTCGATGACCCAGCCATTCATCGTCTCCGGTAGGGTAGCATCTTTCATTATGCAGTAGGATTGTCAGACGTCTCGAAGCGTCTCCATGCCCCATAAACGCAAAAAGCGTCCTCTGAGCAAAGCCCAGGGACGCTCGCAGAGGTGACGGGCGGATTCGAACCGCCGTAGGAGGCTTTGCAGGCCTCTGCCTAACCACTCGGCCACGTCACCAAAGTGTTCGTGGATGAAATGTGGAGCGGATCCACGGAGTTCCTCCCCAAACCAGATGCGGAGTCCGGGCTGTACGCCCGGCAGGATTCGAACCTGCGACCTGCGGATTAGAAGTCCGCTGCTCTATCCAACTGAGCTACGGGCGCAGGCTAAATCATCGAACGACGAAGGCCCCCGAACTGAAGCACCAAGATCCGCCAGGGGGATGTCGGGGCGGCCGGATTTGAACCGGCGACCTCCTGCTCCCAAAGCAGGTGCGCTAACCGGACTGCGCCACGCCCCGCGCTACGGCGATGAGCGTGGGTCGTCTATGTCAACTTTTTGGCCTCTTCGAGTTCCTCCTCCACGTCGTCGAGGGGGACGATTTTTTGGCGGAAGCCGTAGTTGCCGTCTTCTTTCTCTTCGGCCACCACGAGCTTCGCCATTTTCTGCGAAGCCGAACCGTTGCTTTGATTTGCCATGACTTATTTCTTTTCTCGGTGAAGGGTATGCTTCTGGAGGACGGGATTGTACTTCATGAGCTCGAGGCGGTCGGAGGTGTTTTTACGGTTCTTCGTCGTGTGGTAACGCGACGTTCCCGGCTCCTCCGTGCATTCGAGCACAATCTGGACGCGATCACCTGTGGCCATTGCGGTCTAAGCGGTTGTTTGGAAAGGACGTATTCCCGGCGAGTGGGCAGCTTGCGCGCCGCAGCCGAGGGCTACACGTCGTAGCCCTGTTTCCGGGCCTCCTTCAAGACAGCCTGAATGCCTTTCTTGTTGATCGTTTTCAAGGTCTTGGAGGACACCTTCAGCTTCACGTGCCGGTCTTGCGACGGGATGTAGAACCGCTTCTCGTGGAGGTTTCGATTGAAGCGGCGGTTGGTCTTCTGATTGGAGTCCGACACGCTGTTGCCCGTGACCGGCCCTTCGCCTGTAATGTCGTCTTTGCGAGCCATAACTGTATTTCGTGCCTAGTTGGATAGGGCGTGGCATCCGTTCTGAAGGAGCGCGATCCAGGCCGTGGACCACGCGCCAAATCGGCGGAATCTAAGGAAGGACACAGAACTTTGTTCGTGAAGACAGCGCAATTTCGCTGCGTTTTCCCCACAATTCCGTTGTAGGACTTCATCTCGACTAGGAATGTCCATCCCCCGAAGGGGTTCCTTGCGGCAGGTGGGGGGTAAGGCCCGGTGTGAGGAACTCAAAGAGCGTATCCCCCCGCAGGCCGAGCCGCAGTGTCTCTAGCGGAATGACTTCTTCGGGGTGGATATTGCCGAGGTTGACGTTGGCCCCCTGGTGTTTGATGAGCCACGCCTGCTGCCGCTTGTTGGGGGCCTCGAAGATAATATCCCGGGGATCCACTCGGGCTAAAATCTCGTCGACGAGGCCCGTGCGCACCTCCCCGTTGGAACGAAAGAGGCCGGCCGTCCCTGCCTCGCGAGACTCGGCGGTTACCTTCCAGCTTCCCGCCTCCAGTTCGGCCTGCATGAACTCTACCCACCGGTACGGGGCCATCACGTCGTTGGAGTCTTTCGATCCCACCTCGCTCACGACGGTAAAGTCCCGCGCAAAGCGCTCGATGTAATCGAGCTTGTCCTCGTGTGCCATCGATACGGCCCCGGCGGAGATTTCCACGTGGTGCACGCCCAGATCGTCGAGCAGCCGCCGGTAGTCCTCCATCTGGTCCCGCAGAAAGTAGGCCTCAAAGAGCGTACCCCCGAAGAAGAAGGGAATGTCGGCACTCCGATAGACGTCCAGTTTTTTCTCCAGGTTTGCGGTGACCGCGGCGGTGCCCCATCCCAGCTTGGCCACATCGATAATAGGAGCCGCCACGTCGAGCACATTCTCTACTTCTCGTGCCGAGAGGCCCTTGTCCAACATGTGGGTGAGCCCTCGCTCCCGCGGCTTCGTGGGCCGGTCGGGGAGGCCAATCAGGTTGAACGCGTCGTTGAGCATGGAGGAGGGGCTAGGGGCGAGAAAACACGACGAGTGCTACGGATGCTGGTACCTCCACGACAGGAACCGGTTCAAGCCGCCAGCTCCGATCGTTCTCTACGCATCCAGGTGGACTGCCCGGGCGGGCTCAATAGCGGAAGCGCGGGCGGCCGGGTACAACGCGGCCAGTACGCAGAGTCCAAACGAGACGAGCGCAATGAGGACGACGTCGAGAGGCTGTACGGACACCGGATACGCGTCGATGAGAAACGACTCGGCCTGGGCCATCGGCACGAGCTCGTAGTATTTCTGCAGGAAGGCGAGTCCAAGCCCCAGGGCGAGCCCGAGCCCCGTGCCCACTGCTCCAATGAGGGCTCCCTCGAACAGAAAGATGCGACGCACGTCGGCCTGCGAGACGCCCATAGCCTGGAGGACGCCAATGTCGGCCCGCTTCTCGATCACGACCATCGTAAGGGAGCCGATGATGTTGAAGGCGGCCACGATCACGATGAGGCCGAGAATGGCCGATGCGCCCCACTTTTCCAACCGCATCACGTCGTAGAGCGACTTTTGGAGATCGTACCAGGTCTGAACAGTATACCGGTCGGGGCTCAACTTTTGTTGGAGCGCCGCCTTCACGGCCGTGGCCCGCTCTAGGTTATCGAGCCGGAGGTCGATGCCAGTAACTCGCCCGTCCGTACGGAATAGCTGCTGGGCTTCGTCCAGCGAAATGAAGACGCGTTGCCCCTCGGAGGCCCCCTGCACCTGGAAGAGACCGCGCACATCGAACCGCCGAATGGGGGGGCTCGCAAACACGTTCGTGAGCGTCCGTTCGATTGCGGGGGCTGACAGAAGACCGACCGCACTGGCCGCCTGTCCTCCGGCAGCGGGCAGTGCCCCCATGCGCCGCCCCAGCGTTCGGTTGAGCACGATGCCGGGGGTGTCGGTCCCGTCCCGTGCCAGGTCGAACATGCCCATGGCCATCGGGGGAGCGGCGGTCTGTACCATCGATGGATCCACTCCTCGTACGCGCACCACGCGGTTTGCTCCGCTACCACCACGGGTCAGGAGTAGGGCCTTTCCCTCCACGTACGGGGCCGCCGCCGTGACGTGCTCCGTCTCACGGGCCAGTCGGAGAAGCGAGTCGGCGTTGGCCACGCCGCCGCCCTCGGCGTTGACCACCCGCACGTGTGGGTCCAGCGAGACGAGGAGGTCCCGCACGACATCGTAGAAGCCGTTCATCACCGAGAGCACAACGATGAGGGCCGCAACGCCGAGGGTCACCCCCGTCATTGAGATGCCAGTGATGATGGAGATGAGCGATACGTCCCGGCGGCTCGCCAGGTAACGCCGGGCGATCTGGAATCGATAATCCACAACAGTCAGCGTTGATGGAGCAGGTGGGGCCGAGGGCGGGCTCGTACCGAAGAATTACTCGTCGCCCCCCAGCATCGGGGTTGGGGTCGAGAATGCGCCGTCCGGCGGTGTGCTGGGAAGGGCAAGGTTATTGGTGAGCAGTGCCCGATCGGCACCTACGGCCTCCTTGCGCGCAGCGAGGCGGACCGTACCGTTGGGGGCATTCATTTCCTGGTACTGGGTCCAGTTGTAGAACTGGGGTGGGGCCTCTTCTGGCATGCCCTGGAGGTGGTACGCCCACCGGTCGAGCTGCCCAGTGTCCGTCGACACGTAGAGCCAGTACTGATCGCCGGGCGTGCGCCCCACATCGTTGAAGGTGAGCCGAATCACGTCGTGCGCCGCGGTGGAGGAATCGGGAAGGTAGGTACGGTTCACGCCCGGATCGAAGACCTTGAGCGGAGACAGCAGCCAGTACGTGTCGTTGACAAACCGGGCGTAGGCCTGCTCTCGGGCCGTCGTGTCGGCCGATCCCGTAAGTTCGGTGCCGTTTAGGTACACGGTTCCAGACAGTCGTTCGTCCTGGACACTCCGCGCATCGACGAGAGCTACATACGATGAGTCGGGGCCGGTGGCCCATTCAACGCGGTACTCGCCTGTGCGGCGGTTCCACAGGTGACGCGCGATGGTTTGGGTTCCGCTCGGGGTCTCGATGCCGAAATCGAACCGCAGATAGGGCGCGGAGGCCCACGCATCGGCCCCATGGGCCTGCAGCAGACGGTACGCCACCGAGTCGGCCCGGGTGTTGAGGGCGATTGTGTCGGTCGGAGCGGACGCGGTAGGGACATCGGTCTCTCCGCCCGGCTCGGAGGCGCACCCGGTTCCGAGAAGAGCGGCAACGAGAAGAGCAGCGAACAGTGTGGGACGGGTCATGGCGTGGGCAACAGTCTTCAAAGAAGGGGCGTCGGGATCAACATACGGGGTGTGGCGGAGAGGTGCAGATGGGGCATCCGGTGCACGATTCGCGCGCAATCGAACATGGAGCCGTCTCTCGTTCCTGCTAGGATACATTGAACCGAAACTCCATCACATCGCCGTCCTTCACCACGTAGTCTTTTCCTTCGGTCCGGAGAAGCCCGGCGTCTCGGGCAG
>CAJXKO010000094.1 GCA_913055845.1 uncultured Bacteroidota bacterium
GGTCGAGGTCTTGGGCAGGGGCGGCATCCGACATGGGGCAGGGAGACTGATGCGTGAAGCGGGGATGTAATGCATGAAGCCTGGGGAATTCGTGATTGGTATCCTCACCAATCACGTTTTACGCAGCAAAAAGCCCTTGAGGGCAGCATGTCATGACGCTTTCGCGGAACGTATTTCGGGAGACATTACTCGGAGTATTGCCGCAGCGCCCGCCAGCCAAGGTAAGCCTGGCCGACCAGGAGGGGGACGAGACTCGCGCCGCCAATCAGAAGCCAGCCATCAAATCCGGGCGGCACGACCGATAGAATGGCGGCCAGTGGGGGCCAGTACACGGCCAGCAGGAGGAGGCTGAGGCAAAGGGCGAGCGCCCCCCAGACGTAGGGCGTCCGAGAGATTTCGTTGTCGAGGAGTCCGCTCTCGGGGCTCCGCATGTTGAACACGTGCAGCAGCCGGCTAATGGAGAGGGTGAGGAACGAGATGCTCACGGCCTGGGCTGTGCCCATGCCCAGTGGATACAAGGCGATGAGGAAGGCGCCGAGAATGGTGACGGCGATCACCACGCCGTACCCGCCGATCAGGCGCCAGTGATGGGGGGTGAGCACCGATTCGTCTGGGTCGCGCGGCGGGCGCTCCATCGCGCCCGTCGTACCACGTCCCACCCCGAGGGCTAGGGCGGGGAAGACATCGTTCAGGACGTTGAGGTAGAGAATCTGGAGCGGGAGGAGGGGAAGGGGCAATCCCACCGTCGCCGCCGCACCGACGCCCAAAATTTCGCCGACGTTTCCGGAGAGCAGGTAGACAACGAACTTGCGGATGTTGTCGAAGATAATGCGTCCCTGCTGCACAGCCGCGACGATGGACGAAAACGCGTCGTCCTGCAGCACCATGTCGGCCGCCTCACGGGCCACGTCGGTGCCGCGCTTGCCCATAGCGACGCCGATGTCGGCGCTGCGGAGGGCTGGGGCATCGTTTACGCCATCGCCCGTCATGGCCACGACCTGACCCGCCTCCTGATAGAGATCGATCAGGTCGAGCTTCTGCTTGGGGGTCACACGGGCAAAGACGGCGGCCTCTCGCAGGCGCGCCCGCTGTCCGTCGTCGAGGGTTTCAATATCCGTAAAGAGATCGCCCTCCACCACTTGCTCCCCATCCACGTCCAGCCCCACGGCCTCGGCGATGGCGTGGGCCGTCTCCGGGTGGTCGCCCGTCACCATCGCCACGCGGATGCCGGCTTGTTGGCAGCGCTCAATGACCGGGCGCACGTCCTCGCGGGGCGGGTCCTGCAGGGCCACGAGGCCGAGCAGGGCAAGGTTCTCATAGGGCGGGGCCTCTTTGGTGTCGACTGTCTTGCGGGCAAGGGCGAGCACACGGAGCCCCTCCGCGGCCAGGTTTTCGCTCTTCCGGTGCCACGCGTCGCGGTCCGTGTCGCTCAGGTCCGCCACGCCATCGACGTCTACCACCGAGGTGCAGGCGTCCAGTACGGCTTCCGGCGCCCCCTTCACGGCCACGAAGAGGCCGTCGTCGCCCTCGTGGTAGGTGGCCATCATGGTCGTTTCGCGGTCAAAGGGCACCTCGCGAACGAGTGGAGACGCGTCGAGCAGGGTCGAGCGGGCCCGCCCGGTGTCGTGCCCCAGGGCCAGAAGGGCCAGTTCTAGCGGGTCGCCGGTACTCGCCTCTGGGGCGTTGGCATTGTACTCGGCCCCGTTGCACAGCACGCCCACCTCGATCGCGGCACGGAGACGCGGGTCGGTGCCGTCAGTGTCCGGGGACGCAAGATCCGGTCGGGCCTCCGGCGACAGGTCGACGGTCGCGTCGGCCAGCAGGAGGCGACGGGCGGCCATTCGGTTTTCGGTAAGCGTGCCCGTCTTGTCGGTACAGATGAGGGTGGTGGCGCCGAGTGTCTCGACGGCGGACAGGCGCCGCACGAACGCGTTGCGCCGGAGCATGACCCACATGCCGTGGGCCAGTGCCACGGTGGCCACGATGGGCAGGCCCTCCGGAATGGCGGCCACCGCCAGGGCAATGCCTGTTTCAATCATCAAAAGGAGGGGGCGCCCGGCCAATAGTCCAGCCCCCGCCACCGCCGCCGCGATGCCCACGGTCAGCCACACGAGCCGGCGGCCCAGGCGGTCCAGCTTCTGCTCCAGTGGCGTGTCGCCCGTCTCGGCCGTTTCCACCATCGCCGAGATCGCCCCGAGCTCAGTGTCCATGCCGGTTGCCACCACGAGGCCCATTCCGTTGCCCTCGGCTACGGCTGTGCCCTTGTAGGCCATACAGCTGCGTTCAGCGAGCGGCGTGTCCGCGGCCACCGGGTCCGTGGTCTTGGCGACCGGGACCGACTCTCCGGTCAGGGCCGACTCGTCAACCTGAAGCTGATTTCCCTCCAGCAGGCGAAGGTCGGCGGGGATCAGGTCGCCACTCTCGATGAGCACAATGTCGCCGGGCACCACCTCCTCAGCCGGGATGACCTCCGGGGCCCCGTCCCGACGGACGCGCGCCGTGACTTCGCCCAGTTTCTGCAGCGCCTCCATCGACCGCACGGCGCGCCACTCCGTGAAGAAGCCGATGGCAGTGTTGATCGCGAGGACGGCGGCGATGGCCAGCCCCTCGATGGTTTGTCCGAAGAGGAAGGAGATCCCCATTGCGACGACCAGGAGCAAGACAACGAGGCTCTTGAACTGCTCCCAAAGGATCTCCAGAACGCCCCGGTGTTCGATTTCCCGAAGCCGGTTGGGGCCGTGTTCTTGGACGCGCCGCCGTGCGTTCTCGTCGCTCAGCCCGTTCGGCCCGCTCCCGAATGCCTCCAGCACACGGTCGGGCGGGGCCTGCCAGGGGGCATCGGCCGGGGGCGATTCTGTAGTGGATTGGGAGGGCGCGGAGATGGGAGGGGACATGGCCGATTGGAACGAAAGCGCAGCAACCGCGGCCCGAGTCCGGGCCGCACGGACCCGCCGTGGGACAAAGAATTCGGGAAACAGTGTACAGGTTCAACGGCGTGGATCGTATAAAGGGTTTCCCCACATCAAGTGTGGGTGTTTTCCTATGTGTGGAAAGGGCGTTTTGGTCGTATCATTATACTCCCTTCCGTTGCGGGCGTCGCAGCGGTTCGCATCCTCTCGTTGATTGGCCCATGTCCCATGAACCGCCGAAAAGACACAAAAATGCGCGAGTCGGACCGAGAGAATCGGCTGTCCGGCCGCTGGACAGGCATCGGCTTTGTCATCGTCCTCCTCGGGGCTCTGCTCGCGCTCTTTTTGCTAATGGGTGGGGCGTGAGACCAGTCCGGGCCGCAAAGTGCGCAGTGCAGGAGTAGACTTGAGGACTTCCGGGGCCGGGGAACAGGGTACGTGTCCGGGTGCACGACTCAGTCCGGGGACCCAGGAATCGTCTCGCGTACAAAGCGCCCAACTTCTCTTTGAGACGACACTGTATGGGCGAACCAGAAATCTTCCGATAGCACAGCGCGAGTAAATTTTGTATATTTATAAAACAAGATAGGTGGGCGACTCCCTGTGCGCGTCGATGCCTGCCCTGGTCGTAACTCAGCCCGTACGTCCATTCGTACCCTGGATCGCGCTGCCGCAGTTTTAGACTCTATTCCACCTCGTACCTCGGTTCCTATGCCGTCTATTTTGCGTCGAGGCATCCGTTTCGGGATGCTCCTCCTTTTGGCGACTCTGCTCGTTCCACAGGAGGGTTCAGCCCAATATTTTGGGCGCAACAAGGTCCAGTACGATCAATTTCGGTTCGACATTCTGCCGACCAATCATTTCGACCTCTACTTCTACGAGGAAACCACGACCGCTGCGCGGGACGCGGCCCGCATGGCCGATCGCTGGTATGCACGCCATAGCACCGTTTTTTCGCACGAGTTGACGGCACGGCGGCCCCTCATTTTTTACGCTAACGATGCCGATTTTCAGCAGACCAACGTCATTGGGGGAACCATTGGGCAGGGGGTAGGGGGCGTCACGGAGGGGCTCAAGCAGCGGGTTGTCATGCCCTTTACGGGGCTCTACGGCGAGACCGACCACGTGCTGGGGCACGAGCTCGTCCATTCCTTTCAGTTCGACCTGGCCCTCTCGGCCGATCGGGGCATTCAGCTCCAACGCCTTCCACTGTGGTTGATTGAGGGCATGGCCGAGTATCTGTCGCTTGGGGCGAACGACCCGCATACCGCCATGTGGATGCGCGACGCGCTCGTGCGGGACGATCTGCCCTCAATTCGAGACCTGTCGCGGGGGCGGTATTTCCCCTACCGGTTTGGACAGGCGTATATGGCGTACATCGGGGGAACGTACGGCGACGGGGCCGTGACGAGCCTGTACCAGGTGGCGGGCCGAGCCGGGGTGGACGAGGCCATTCAGACCATTACGGGGATGACGGCCGACTCACTCTCAGCGGACTGGCGGCAGGCGATTCGCGCCAGTTACGGGCCGCTGGTAGAGGGGCGAACCCCCGCGTCCGAGGCGGGACGGATTGTGCTCTCGCCCGAGGCCGGAAGTGGGGATGTAAGCGTCGCCCCGGCCCTCAGTCCCGACGGGCAGTACGTGGCCTTCCTGTCCACCCGAAGCCTTTTCTCGATCGATCTCTACGTGGCCGACGCCGAGACTGGCGACATTGTCGAGCGGCTCGGGTCCGCAAACCGGGACCCCCACTTCGACGCGATCCGCTTCCTCAACTCGGCCGGTACGTGGTCGCCCGACGGCCGCCGGTTTGCTTTCGTGGCGTTTTCGAAGGGGGACAATGAGTTGGCCATCTGGAATGTGCAGACGGGGCGCATTGAGCGGCGCTTTTCGGTGGAGGGGGTAACGGCAATGTCGCAGCCTGCGTGGTCGCCGGACGGGGAAACGATTGCGCTATCGGGCCTGAACGGGGGCATCAGTGACCTCTATCTGGTTGACGTGTCCTCCGGTACGGCCCGGCAACTCACCGACGATCGGTACGGCGACCTTCAACCTGTGTGGTCGCCGGATGGGGAGCGCCTTGCGTTTGTGACGGACCGGGGGCCGGACGGGACGAACTTCTCAACCCTCGACTTCGGCCCACCGCGGCTGGCCCTGATTGACGTGGATACCGGCACCATCGAGGTCCGCCGCCCGTTTCCCCGCGGCCGTCAGCACAATCCGCAGTTTACGCCCGACGGGACGGGGCTCTACTTCATCAGCGACCACGACGGCTTCAAAGACATCTATCACCTGGATCTCGCATCTGGACGCTCTGCCCGCATTACTACCCTCCAGACCGGAGCGAGTGGCTTCACGTCTCTCTCGCCGGCACTTTCTGTGGCGGCCCGCAGCGGACGTCTGGCGTTTTCGGTGTTCTCGGGGAACGAATACTCGATTGCCACCCTCGCACCCGAAACGCTGGCGGCCCGCATCGAAAAGGGAGGGGTGGAGGGGCCAACGACCGAGGTGGGAGGGCGCTCAGCCTCGCTCTCAGCGAGTGACACCACGCGGGTCGGCGAGAACATCGTCGCCCGGGCGGGGGTGCTGCCGCCCTGGACTGGGGGCGGCGTCATTGAGCAAGCCTTGCAGTCGCCTACGGCGGGGCTTCCGGAGGGCGCGTACGGCGACGTGCAGTCCTACCGGCCCCGCCTCCAACTCGACGCCATTGCGCCGCCTACTGTAGGTGTGGCGACTGGCGGGGGGTTCGGTACCCAGCTCGGCGGAAGTGTGGGCTTCTACTTCAGCGACATGCTCGGTGAGCACAACCTTACCGTCTCGGCCCTGGCCAACGGGACATTCGAAGACATCGGCGGACAGGTCGCGTACATCAACCGCGCCCGGCGCCTCAACTACGGCGCACAGGTGTCTCACATCCCCTTCCGCTCCATCGGGGGGCGGGTCGGACGAACGATTGATCCGGTGACCGGACAACCGGCCATTCGGTACCAGGAGATCGAGCAGCGCATCTTTCAGAGCCAGGTCGGTCTTCTCGGAAGCTATCCCCTCCGGTCGACGCGCCGCTTCGAGGCGCAGACGAGCCTGACGCGCTACGGGTTCGACCTCGACGAGCGCAACCTCTTCCTCCAACCGAATGGCAGCGTTCGGGTGGACGAGCGGGACCTCGACACGCAAGATCCGCTCTATTTCTCGCAGAGCGCCGCCGCGTACGTCGTGGACTTCTCGAACTTCGGCTTTACGTCGCCGGTGCAGGGCGGGCGGTACCGATTCCAGATCGGCGCGACGCTTGGCAGCGAACAGTACGGGACGGTCCTGGGAGACCTGCGCCGGTACCTCCGGGTGGGGCAGGTCACCTTTGCGGGACGGCTGCTCCATATTGGCAACTACGGGGCCGACGACGATGACTTGTTCGCGGAGGAGTACCTCGGATTCTCGTACCAGCCCAGTTACGTGCGAGGGTACAGTTTCAACTCGTTCGACGCGGAGGAATGCTTTGCGGAGGCCGGTGAAGGGGTGGGGGAGTGTGCCCCACTTGATCGCCTCATCGGCACGCGGGTGGCGGTTGCCGGGCTGGAGGTGCGGGTGCCGCTACTGGGGACCGAGCAGTTTGGTCTCATCAATGCGCCCTACCTTCCCACGGAGCTATCGGCGTTTGTCGACAGTGGGGTGGCGTGGACGGCCGACGACCCGCCGGTGTGGGAGTGGGCCACGGATACGGACGAGCGGGTGCCGGTGGTGAGCACCGGCGTGAGTGCCCGCATGAATCTCTTCGGGGCAGCCGTGGTCGAGGTGTTCTACGCGTATCCCTTTCAGCGCCCCGAGAAGGGCGGATTCATTGGCGTCGGTCTCGTGCCGGGCTGGTAATGCCCAGAGAGATGAGTCGTCGCGCGTCCGCAACGACACAGTTCCACGCTTTCCCAATCGGTCGTCATGGCCCCTGCTTGCAGTCATTCCGGCATCACCGGCGTCGGACGGCGGCTTTCAGCGCACTAGAAGAGGGCCCGGTGGTGTAGCGGTCGCGGCGGGTGCCGAATCGTTCGGGTGCCATTGTGGGGCTTCGCAGCGTCTTCGTTCATCAGTTCCCTTTTGCCAATGACTACGATCGACAAGTCCCCCGGAGATCCGGAAGAGGAGCCTCGGGCCTACGAGGAAGGCTGGACCGCGTACCAGCGCGACCTTGACCGCACCGACAATCCCTACGATGTGGACGACGAGGCCGATGCCTTTCGGGACTGGAGGCGGGGATGGGACGACGCGCTGGGGGAGGACGAGGAGGTGGAGCGGTGAAGAGTGCGAGGACCTCGGTTCTGCATCTTCCCAATCCGAGTGATCAATCCGATGCACATTGCCCAGGTGGCCCCGCTTTACGAAAGCGTTCCGCCCAAGACGTACGGCGGCACGGAACGCGTTGTCTCGTACCTGACCGAGGAACTGGTCCGGCAGGGCCACGACGTCACGCTCTTTGCGAGCGGGGACTCCGAAACCGCGGCGACACTTGTGCCGGCCTGTCCCCGTTCCCTGCGGCTGGACGAGGAGGCCGTCGACCACATGGCCCCGCACGTGCTCATGCTGGAGGAGGTATACCGGCACGCCGACGCGTTCGACGTCATTCACTTTCACATCGATTATCTGCACTACCCCGTCTCGCGCCGCCAGGACACGCCCCAGGTCACCACCCTGCACGGGCGGCTCGACCTTCCGGCGCTGGGCCCGCTCTACCAGGAGTTCCACGACATGCCGGTGGTTTCCATCTCTGATGCGCAGCGAGTCCCTCTCAATGGAGCGGACTGGCAGGCCACGGTGTACCATGGGCTGCCCACAGACCTGTATCAATTCCGCCCTGAGTCGGAGGGCTACTTTGCGTTCCTCGGCCGCATCTCCCCAGAGAAACGTGTGGATCGGGCCATCGAGATTGCGAAGACGGTGAAGGTGCCCCTCAAGATTGCCGCCAAGGTCGACCCGGTCGACCGGAAGTACTTCGCAAACGAGATTGAGTCGATGCTGGAGCACCCGCTCGTCGAATATCTCGGAGAGATCCACGAGGCGGAGAAGGGAGAGTTTTTGGGAAACGCCGCCGCACTCCTGTTTCCCATCGACTGGCCGGAGCCGTTCGGTCTGGTGATGATCGAGGCACTCGCCTGCGGCACGCCCGTCGTCGCGTACCGACACGGGTCCGTGCCGGAAGTGCTCGCGGACAAGCGCGCTGGGTTCATCGTATCGGAGTTCGACGAGGCGGTGCAGGCGGCCCGGACCGTCGACCATCTCGATCGTCGCGCTTGTCGGGACTACTTTGAAGAGCGGTTCCAAGTGGCGCGCATGGCCCACGATTACCTGAATGTGTACGAACAGCTCGTCCTTACGCCAATGCAGACTGTCTCTTGAGGCTCCCATGTCTGAAGTCTCCCCGGAGGTTCCTGCGCAGCACTACATCCATACAACCGAGGCCCGTGCGGACGAGCGAACACGCGTTCTCAAGCACGACGACACCTTCGCCGTCTTCAATCACTTCGGGGACATTGCCGGCCGCGGACGGAGCGAGTTCGGGCTGTTTCACCGGGACACCCGGTTTTTGTCGCGGATGAGCATGCACCTAGACGACCATCAGCCCCTGCTGCTTCTGAGCTCCGCCATTCGGAAGGACAACGCCCTCCTTGCCGTCGACCTGACGAACCCAGACATTGACCGGGGCGGCGAGGTCGCGATTCCCCGGGGTACCCTTCACATCCATCGAGCCCAGGTGCTGTGGAACACCACGTGCTACAGCCGACTGCGCATCCACAACTACGGGGATGCGTCCATCCAATTTCCCCTCAATTTAGCGTTCGGGGCCGACTTTGCCGACATTTTTGAGGTGCGCGGCGAGACCCGCGAACAACGCGGGCACCGGCACGCGCCGCACGCGGAGGACGATGCACTCGTGTTTGCCTACGAGGGGCTCGACGACCGGCTCCGCCGCACGCACGTACATCTAGGGACTCCTCCCGCCGCCCTCACCGACAGGACCGCTCACTATGAGGTCGAGCTGGAGTCCAAGGCGGCGATCGAGCTGGAATGGTCGGTGACGTGCGAGATGAATTCCCGGGACGCGGCCGAGGACGCCGTTCCCGTGGACGGGGTGGAGGGGGCGCCGCTCCGCTACGACGCCGCCGCCGAACACGCGACCCAGGCGCTCCAGTCGGCGCGCCAGGCGGAGCCGCAACTGTCGACCTCCAACGAGCAGTTCGACGGGTGGCTCAACCGCTCCCTCGCCGACCTGCACATGCTACAGACCGAGACGCCGCACGGCGTGTATCCCTACGCTGGGGTGCCGTGGTTTAGCACGCCCTTCGGGCGCGACGGCATCCTCACGGCCTATCAGTGCCTGTGGTTTAGTCCGGGCGTGGCCCGGGGCGTCCTGCGCTGCCTCGCGGCCCTGCAGGCGGAGGAGTCCAACGATGCGCGGGACGCCGAGCCCGGCAAGATCCTGCACGAGACACGATCGGGCGAGATGGCGGCCCTCGGCGAGGTGCCATTCGACCGGTACTACGGATCGGTGGACGTGACGCCCCTCTTCGTGATGCTGGCCGGGGCCTACTACCGGCGCACCGGGGACCGGGCCTTCGTGCAATCACTGTGGCCGCACGTGGAGCGTGCCCTCGCCTGGATCGACCAGTACGGCGACATCGACGGGGATGGCTTCGTGGAGTACAAACGACGCTCTGAGCAGGGCCTCGTGCAGCAGGGCTGGAAGGACTCTAACGATTCGGTTTTCCACGCCGATGGACGCGCGGCCACGGGGCCCATCGCGCTGTGCGAAGTACAGGGCTACGTCTACGCGGCCAAGACCGCCGCGGCCCGGCTTGCATCGACCCTCGGTCGGACCGACCGGGCCCGGGCGCTCAAGGGAGAGGCCAAGCAGCTCGCGAATCAGTTCGAGGAGGCCTTCTGGGTCGACGACCTTTCGACCTACGCGTTGGCACTTGATGGCGACAATCGCCCGTGCCGGGTTCGCACATCGAATGCCGCACACTGTCTCTTTTCGGGGATCGCGCGGAAGGACCACGCCCGCCGCGTGGCCAAGACGCTGCTCAGCGAACCCAGCTACACGGGGTGGGGCATCCGCACGGTGGCCTCGGTCGAGGATCGGTACAATCCCATGTCGTACCACAATGGATCGGTGTGGCCCCACGACAACGCGATTGCGGCGGCGGGGCTGGGGCGGTACGGCCACCGAGAGAAGGCGGCAAAAATCATGGGCGGGCTATTCGACGCGTCCCAGTTCTTCGACCTCCACCGTCTCCCCGAGCTATTCTGTGGTTTTGCCCGGCGGGCGGATGAGGGACCGACCCTCTATCCGCAGGCCTGCGTACCGCAGGCGTGGGCGGCGGCCACGCCCTTGCTGTGCCTCCGGGCGTGCCTCGGGCTGGAGGTGAATGGGGTGGAGGATGAGGTGCGCTTCCACGACCCGTACCTGCCGCCATTTCTCGAACAGATTTGGATCGATGGCCTCCAGGTTCGGAGCAGTCGCCTCACCCTGCTCATCACCCGCTACGAGCAGGACGTGGGCGTCCGGATTACGCGCCGGGAGGGCAGTGCGAAAGTCGTGGTGCTCAAATAACTCCGCTTTTCGTCCCGACGTCTCGGCGCGGTCGGGAACAGGACTATGAACGGGCCTGGTCTCCATTCCTCGTAACTGGATGACACTTCACGCTTCGACCCCCATGTTTGCCAATCGAGCGCAGGCGGCCCGGCAACTGGCCGAGCGCCTGCAGGCCTACGCAGGGACCCATCCGCTCGTTCTCGCCATCCCGCGGGGCGGGGTTCCGATGGGCACAGTCATTGCCAATGCCTTAGGGGGCGAGCTTGACGTCGTACTGGTTCACAAGCTGGGCGCACCGGGCAATCCGGAGCTTGCCATTGGGGCTGTGAGTGAGGAAGGAACGGTCTTGACGCATCCCACGGCCCAGGCGCTGGACGTCGGTTCGGTCTACCTGCGTCGGGAAGCGGCACGGCAGCTGCGGGTGCTGCGGGAACGGCGCAAGAAATACACCCCCGAGCGTACGGCCATCAGTCCGGCGGGACGCACTGTGATTGTGGTCGACGATGGGGTGGCGACGGGGTCTACCATGGCGGCTGCTCTACAGACGGTTCGGGAAGAGCATCCCGACACCCTGGTCGTGGCCATTGCGGTTGCCCCCGCCGATACGGTGGCGACGCTGCGGGAGCAGGCGGACGAAGTGGTCTGCCTAGAGGTGCCCGATCAGTTCGCGGCGGTGGGCCAGGCGTTCGCGGAGTTCGGGCAGGTCACGGACGAGGATGTCGTCGCGGCGCTCCAGTCGTCGTGATCGCCTGTGCGTTGCGGGTCTATGCAACGCATCCACCATTCGGCCACTGCCATTCTGCCGCCAATGCCATGACGTTCGACGCAGAACTCCCGCCGGACCATCGGGCCGTCGTCTTTTCGCTGGAGAGTGGCCGCCCGCTCGTGGAGCGCGTGTGCCGGCACCTCGGCGTGGAGCCGGGCGCCCACGAGGAGCGCGATTTCGAGGACGGTGAGCACAAGATCCGCCCGCTTCAGAGCGTTCGGGAACGGGACGTCTTCGTCGTTCAGTCGTTCTACAGCGATACGGCCCTCTCGGTGAACGACAAGGTGCTGCGGACCCTCTTTTTTCTCTCGGCCCTTCGCGACGCCGGGGCCGAGCGCGTGACCCTTCTTGCCCCGTACCTGTGCTACGCGCGCAAGGATCGCCGCACGAAGCCGCGCGACCCGGTGTCGATCCGCTACCTCGCGACGCTCTTCGAGACGGTGGGCCTCAACCGCATCGTGACGGTGGACGTGCACAACCCGGCGGCCTACGAGAACGCCTTCCGCGTTCCGGCGGAGCACCTCACGGCCGCGCCGCTGTTCGTGGACGCCATTGAGCCCCTCGTGGGCAACCGGGACACGGTAGTGGTGTCGCCCGACGCCGGGGGCGTAAAGCGGGCCGAACGGTTCCGGCAGGCCCTTGCAACGCGCCTCGACCGCTCGGTAGAGCTCACGTTCATCGAGAAGTTTCGGAGCGAGGGCGTCGTGTGGGGCGGCACGGTGGTAGGTGCCGTGGAGAACCGCGTGGCAATCATTCTCGATGATCTCATCAGCAGTGGAACGACGCTTGCAGAGGCGGCCGCCGCCTGCCACGACCGCGGAGCGCACGCGGCCTACGCCGCCGTGACACACGGCGTCTTCTCGTCCAGGGCCGCCACGGTACTCGACGACTCTGAGATTGATCGTCTCTTTCTCCTCGATACCCTTCCGCCGGACCGCCTCGACGCGACGGTGCGGGAGCGCTGCGTAGAGGTGCTGCCGTGTGCGCCGCTGCTCGCCGCCGCGGTCCAGCGCTTCCACACAGGCGGGTCGGTTGTCGCGTTGACCGAGGGATAGATGCTGCGTAGGCAGAAGACTGCGTAGCCCTTTCCTATAGGTCGGAAAATTTCCCGCTCGTCATATCGGGGGGGGGCTACGCAGAATGTGTCCAGATGGATTGCCCAGTTGCTGACGACTTCCCACATCTTGAGCCTAATCGGGATGTACGGGCTCGGAAAAGCAGGCTTGAGGCGTGGTGAACAGCTCCGCCCCCGCCT
>CAJXKO010000095.1 GCA_913055845.1 uncultured Bacteroidota bacterium
TGGGCTCTTAGCTCAGCGGTTTAGAGCGCTCGCCTCACACGCGAGAGGTCCCTGGTTCAAATCCAGGAGGGCCCACTGTCTCAAGACGTCCCTGGCACCGCTGGGGGCGTTTTTTGTATGTCCGAAATTCGAGACCTCCCTGCAGGAAGGCGTCGTGGCATGACGGACGCGTCTCTTCTCTTCGTCTGTAGTGGCAACACGTGCCGGAGCCCCATGGCGGAGGCCCTCGCGGAGGCTCGGGGCGTCACGGCGGCCAGTGCGGGCACGAGCGCAGGGGCGGGCGACGGGATGGCCCCCAACGCGGCTCGTGCCCTCCAGAATGCCCGTGGCCTATCGCTTCGAGATCACACGCCCCGAAGTGTGATCGAGGTCAATCTGGCCGTTCCCCACCGAGTTGTCGCCGTGAGTCCACCGGTGGCACGGCAGCTCCGAGACAAATACGAAGTGCCCCCGGACGAGCTTGTGACCTGGGCGATTCCCGATCCCTACGGCGGATCCATCACCGACTATCGGTGGTGCCTCGAACAGATTAGCGCGGCTCTGGACGATCTCCTTGCGTCCCGGTAGCAGTGGGCCCAGCGAACCGAGATCACTACCACTGCTCGTAATGGTCCACAATCTCGTTTAGGTTGTCGTGCTCTCCCTCAACGATGCCGACGACGAAAAGCCCGGTTTCGTTTTCGAGCTGGGCCAGGGCGTCGGTTTCCGGCGGGCGCCGCCCTTTGGTCTTGATGAAGGTGTCCTGGATGGCTTTCTGGGCGGCCTTGGCCGGGGTGTCGGCCGTCGCGACGCTCGAAAACGGATCGAATCCGTCCTTCTCAAACCCGATGATGGTGTAGGTGGGCATGGTGTGGAGCGGAAAACAAAGTGAATAGAAGTGGTGGAAAGAACCATCCGGTCCCAATGCACGTGGCCCGCCGCCGTTTCCCGATTTGGGGCACAGCGATTGGGCCTGGGACAAAGCGTTCGGGAAGTGACGTTGAAGGTCTCCGGCAAACCCCCTAGGGGAACAGAAGACGCCTGGGCCCACCAGGGAGCCCGGGCTTTGGGTGCGGTGTGCCCCAAACGAAGTACTTCCTGTAGGCAGCCCATCGGCCCAAATCTAACGTCGTTTCAGGGGCCTTGACAGTCAGGGGAGAGGACGCGCGCGGGCTATTCGCCGAGCCATTCGTATAGCAAAATTCCCCCGGCGACGGCCACGTTGAGCGACTCGGCCGCGGGACGATTGGACACGCCACGGAGCGAAACAGTGGTGTCGAGCCTGTTGAGAACCGCAGCGCTGAGGCCATGGGCCTCACTCCCGAGCGCGAGTGCCGAGGGGCGGGTGGGCCGCCACGCTCGGGCGCCGATTCCTTGGAGGTCGGCCCCGTACAGGGCCGCGCCCTGACGGCGGAAGCGGTCGAGGAGCGGACCGAGGTCATCCGTGCGGGCCAAGGGGAGGGCCCAGTGGCTTCCGGCGGCCGCCCGCATGACTTTGGGGCCGTACAGACCGGCGGTGCCGGGCCCGGCCACGACTGCGCTGGCCCCGAACCACGCCGCCGTGCGCAGAAGTGTGCCCACGTTGCCTGGGTCCTGTACCCCATCAAGCAGAAGGACGGTCCCTGCGTCGCCAAGACGCTCCGGCATCGAGCCCGGGGCCTGGAGGCGGCGCTCCGCGACGGCCACTAGGCCCTGCGGCGTAGCCACGTCGCTGAGGGCCGTCATGGTGTCCGCGTCGGTCTCGTATACGGGGACCGGCACCCGGTCGAGCAGCGTCTGCACTTCCGAGTCGCTAAGGACGTCGGTCGTCACGACCACCGATACGAGCGGCGCGTGGGCGTCGAGCGCCGATCGGAGCGCGCGGGGGCCCTCGATGAGCGTTTGGTCGTGGTGCTGGCGGCCGCGGCGGCGAGACAGCGCGGCAATGGCTTTGCGACGGCGATTGGAGAGCGGCGTGGGCATGCAGGGGCAGGGAAAGCCGGAAAGACGCGAGTCCCGAACGTGGGCAGCGGGGCAACCGAACGCAGCGCGAATCGTTCACCCCGCCCGTCGAAGAGAATTTTGGGCGCTCGATTTTCTGGCAGAAAATCCAGATCTTTGAAATCCGCTGGTTTGCTGCGTCGCGGGCCGTACGGATACGTCCCCCTTCGTCATCGTCACACTTATCCCCGCAGTTTTATGCCGTTTAAATTTGATGTCTACGAGCGATCGGCGTACCGCGAGCCCGCGCCCATCGATCGCGACAGCCCGTTCCAGTCCATGATGGAACGGTTCGACGTCGCCGCCGAAATCCTGGAGCTCAGTCCCGGCTTCTACGAGTACCTCTGCCGCCCGGCCCGGATGCACGTGACGTCGGTTCCGGTGGAGATGGACTCGGGCCGTGTGAAGGTCTTTGAGGGGTACCGCGTCATTCACAACAACGTGCTGGGGCCTAGTAAGGGCGGGATCCGCTTCGCGCCCGACGTCACGCTCAATGAGGTAAAGGCGCTGGCGGGATGGATGACGTGGAAGTGCTCGCTGGTCGACCTGCCCTTTGGCGGGGCCAAGGGAGGGGTGGTGTGCGACCCGGAGGAGATGAGCCCGGGAGAACTGGAGCGCCTCACGCGGCGCTACACTGCCGACCTGTTCGACGTGTTTGGGCCGGACAAAGACATCCCGGCCCCGGACATGAACACGAACGAGCAAATCATGGCGTGGGTGCTGGACACGTATTCCATGCACGCCCGGCAGACCGAAAATGCCGTGGTGACCGGCAAGCCGGTGGGACTGGGCGGATCGAAGGGGCGCCGACAGGCCACAGGCCGCGGCGTCATGACGGTTACACTCGCGGCGATGGAGCAGCTCGGGGTGGCGCCGGGCAACTGTACGGTGGCCGTGCAAGGGTTTGGCAATGTGGGGGCAACCGCCGCCAAGCTGTTGTCGAAGCAAGGCTGTACGGTCGTGGCCGTGAGCGATGTGACCGGGGGGTACTACAACGAAAATGGACTGGATCTCTCCGAGATGCAGGCCTACACCGAACGAAATGGCGGCACGTTGGCGGGGTACGAGAACGCACAACCGATCACGAACGAAGACCTCCTCACGCTCAACGTAGACGTCCTGGTCCCGGCGGCCAAAGAAGACCAGATCGACCGCGAGATTGCCCAGAATTTGGGGGCACGAATCATCGCGGAGGGGGCCAACGGACCGACGCATCCTGAGGCCGACGAGATTCTGCAGGAGAAGGGCGTGCTTGTTGTGCCGGACATTTTGGCGAACGCGGGGGGCGTAACGGCCTCCTACTTTGAGTGGGTGCAGAATCGGCAGGGCTTCTTCTGGACCGAGGAAGAGGTAAACCGGCGGCTCGACCGTATGATGGAGAAAGCGTTCGACAAGGTGTACGCAACGGCCGACGAGTACGACGTGTCACTCCGCATCGCGGCCTACGTGGTGGGCGTGCGTCGCGTGGCCGAGGCGCTGCAGATGCGCGGCATCTATGCGTAGACCGTGGGGCAAGCCGACTGGGGGAGGGATCGGTTTCGAGCGGCGGCGGTGAAATGGAGCCTTGTCGGTGGCGTCGGAATTCCCAGAGCGAGCCGTTCACACGCCTGTGCGTCCCTTTCCTTATTTGGTTCTCGTCGCGGGGCTCCTCGGCGTCGCGGTTGGTATCGTTGCGTCGTGTGCCAATCCGGTCCCCCCGAGTGGCGGCCCCCGCGACCAGACGCCGCCCTCGGTGGTGGAAACGAAGCCGGTGCGCGATACCGTCAATGTCTCGACCGACACCGAAGCCCTCCGCATCGACTTTTCGGAGTATATCGAACGGAATACTCTATCCGGGGCGCTGTCCGTAACGCCCAAGTTCGAGCAGCGCCCGTCGGTGAGTTGGAGCGGACGCACCGCCGAGATTGAGTTTCCGTCGGGCCTGCGCGACAGTACGACCTATATCTTCACGATCGACACCAACCTGAGTGACGCCCGCGGGGTCTCGCTGGAAAGCCCAATCACGGTGGCGTTCTCGACCGGCGACCGCATCAACCGGGGGCAGATCGAGGGACAGGTCGTCGGTGGCCAAGCGGGGGAGGCGAAGTCGCAGGTTGACGTCTATGCGTACGCCCTTACGCCGGACGCAGCAGGGCCGCCGCAGCCCCTGCCAGAGACGCCCGCCTACCGCACACAGACCGGAGAGGACGGCACCTTCGATTTCGACTACATGCGTGAGGGGCGCTACTACGTTGTGGCCCTCCGCGACAACAACCGCAACCGACAGCCCGACGCGTCGGAGCCCGCTGCCGTGCCGCCCCGTCTGGCCCTTCGGGCCGATAGTGGCGCCGCGGCCGTGCCCGTGCCGTGGCTGCTCGCATCCCGCGATACCACAGCCCCCGAACTCCAGCAAGTCCGTGCGGTGAGCCGGCAGCGCCTCCGCGTAAGCTTCAATGAGCCGGTACAGCTTCAGGCGCGCGACCCGGTGGCGTGGGCCCCGCGCGACTCGGCGACCGGAGCACGCATCGATGTGCGGGGCGTACACGTGGCACTGGACCGACCGAGTGCGGTGGTGGTGCGCACGGCCCCGATGGCAGAGACAGGATACCGCCTGTCGCTGGGGCGAGGCGTCGTGGCCGACACCGTTGGTCGGCCGCTCGGGCCGGACACGGCGCGCTTCCGAGCCGTGGCCCGCGAGGACACCACGCGCACTCGTTTCCGGCGCTTTCTGCCCGCGGGCCTTCGGCGAGACTCGACAGGGGCGCATCCGCTGCTCCCGAACGTGCAGCCCGGAATTCGCTTCAACCAGGCACCGGACAGCGCTGCGTTGCGGAGCGGAATCCGAGCCCGGGATACGACGGGGGCCCCGCGGGACTTTACGCTGACAAGCAAGGATGGGACTGCGTACCGACTCCGGTTCGATCCCCCCCTCATGCCCGGCCAGTTCGTCGACGTGACCGTAACCGGGAGGGTGGTGGCGCGGCCGGACACCACGTTCCAGTGGCGCTTCCGGCGCGTGACGCAACGGGCGCTTGGGGCGCTCGAGGGCCGCGTCCGCGTGGCCGATACAACGCGGGGTGGGACCTTTGCACAGTCCCCGTCCGCGGACGACACCACTGCGCTCCGGACTCCGACTGCCTCGGGGCCGCCAGCTGCCGATACGTTGGCCATCCCGGCTCGGGACACGACAGGTAGCCGCCGAAAACGCCTCGACTCCCTCTTTTACGACGCTCCCATCGTCGTGGAACTCAGGGTGGACCAGTCGTCGCTGCCGGTGGAGCCCCGCCGCGTGACCGCACTCCCCGAAAGCACGTTTGCGTTCGACGAGCTGCCGGACGGGCAGTATCGATTTCGAGCGTACCTTGACCGCAACGAGAACGGGCAGTGGGACCGCGGACAGATTCAGCCGTATGTGCCGGCCGAACCGATAATGTGGCTGCAGGAATCGGTGGAGGCACGGCCCCGGTGGACCACCGAGTTGCCCGCCGCTCTGCGCGTTCCTGTGCTCGTCCCGCCCCCCCGCTCTCAGGCCCGCCCGTCGGATACGACGCGCCCCTCTTCCCCTGGTGACCGACGCTAACGGCTTCCTACGCGCCGTCCTGTATCCAAATTCGCCGTCCCAGAATGATGGCAACGTCCGCTTTTTCCGACCACTGTCCCCCCGCGCTCACGGCCGACGCCATGCGCGAGGCCGACCGCTACACCATCGAAGAGTACGGCCTTCCGAGCCTCACGCTGATGGAGGTGGCGGGGCGGGGCTGCACGGAGCGCATCCGGGATGCGTACGGCCCGCTCGATGGGGAGGCCGTCATGATTCTCTGCGGAAAAGGCAATAATGGAGGGGACGGGCTCGTGGTCGCGCGGCATCTCTGTGCCGCCGGGGTGCGCGTCCACGTCGTCCTCACGAGCGCGCCCGACGCCCTGAGTGACGATGCGGCCCACAACCTGTCGCTGTTGCGCCAGCTCCAAGGCGACGGGAGGGCTGGCGATGCACTCAGCATCGACACGCTCGATCCCCTCGATGCACTCACCACCACCGCTGATGCGCTGCATCCTCGCCTCTATGTCGACGCCCTGCTGGGGACCGGCCTCACGAACGACGTGCGCGAGCCCCTACGCGGCCTCGTCTCGTGGGTGAACGATCGTGAGGCGCCCACTGTGGCCCTCGACGTGCCCACCGGGCTCCACAGCGACACTGGTGCAGTGTTAGGAAAGAGCGTCCAGGCGGATCGGACGGTAACAATGGCGGCGCCCAAAGTAGGCCTGCGGGTGGGGAAGGGGCCCGTGCACGCTGGAGCGGTCGACGTGGTAGACATTGGCATCCCGCCCTTCGTGCTCGACCGCGTGGCCACCCGGTCCGGCTGCGTGCGACAAACCACCGACGCGGCGGTGCGGCGGGGGTGGTCGGCGCGGCGTCACGACGCATACAAGTACAGTGTGGGGACGGCTCTGGTCGTGGGGGGATCGCCTCCGTTTACGGGTGCCCCCGTCATGGCCGCGAAGGCAGCCGGCCGGAGCGGCGCCGGGTACGTGAACTGCGCCTGTCCAGAATCTGTCCAGTCTACGCTTGCAGGGGCACTGACAACCGTTCCCACGCATCCGCTCCCCGTGAGCGAAGAAGGCATCGACCCCAACGCGGGGCTTTCTGCGCTCGACGGGGCTCTGGATAAAGCCGACGCCCTGCTTGTTGGTCCAGGTCTTGGCCGCGCTCCGCAGACCGAGCAATTTGTACGACGGGTGGTGAAGGAGGTCGAAGTCCCCCTTGTGGTGGACGCCGATGGCCTTAACGCGCTCGCCGGACACGTCGACGCGATTGCGGAGGAGCGGGCGGCCCCGTGGATCCTCACACCCCACGCCGGCGAATTTCGCCGGTTGGCGGGGCAAGACGTGGACCTGACCGATCGGGTCCGCGTGGCGCAGACGTACGCGGAGCGGTGGAACGCCGTCTGTCTGCTTAAGGGAGCGCCCAGTATTGTGGCGGGGCCGGAGGGCAGGGCGCTGATCGGGGGCATTACTACCCCCGCCCTCGCCACGGCCGGTACGGGCGACGTGTTGGCAGGGCAGTGTGTGGGGCTACTTGCACAGGGAATGCCGCCGGTCGAAGCGGCGGCGACAGCGCTTCACGTGGGTGGAGCCGCCGCGGAACGGTACGGCGCCACCCACGATTCCCGGTCCATGGTGGCGACCGACCTCCTCGACATGATTCCTCGCGTGGCCGCTGAGCGGTTTGCACATCGGTAGCAGCGTCGAGTTGTACCGTTCGTTGTGCCTCTACCCGCCGCGGTTTTTTTCTCGTCCGTCAGCCTCTCTCGATGCGTCCCTTCGATTTACTAACGACTGCCCATTACCGCCTCCTCGCGGTGCTTTGGACGGTCGGGATTCTACTTGCGCTGAGCATCCCGACCGGCAACTTTGCCCGCGTTCAGCCGGAGTTTGGCATCGACAAAATCGTGCACGCGGTTCTCTTTGCCGGATTTGGGGGGCTCTGGCTCCGGAGTCTGTGTCCGCCCGGCACGAAGGAACTGGCAAGGTGCTTCCGGTGGCGCGGCGGACTGTTTTTCGTCGCAGGGGTGGTGTTTGCGGTGGGCACAGAGGTGTATCAGCAGCTGCTGCCGGTGCGGCGCGTGGCGGACCCCTACGACGTAACGGCGGACCTCGCGGGATTCATTCTCGCGTTCGCGGGCTACTACGCGTATCACGTGCGGCCGGCCAACCGCATGTCTCCCTGAGTATTGGGGCGGCCCCTCGCCGTAGCATTCCGGACAGACGCGAACCAGGTTCTACACGCCAGAGACGACTATCTGAAACATCGCAGAGGTGTTGCTGTATTCGAGCGTGCTAGATTATGAAATTGTCGTGCGCGACTACGGTCGCATCGTTTCAAAATAACGGCATTCCCCATGGCCCTACGCAAGAAAGAAGGAGCGGACCTTCGCAGCCAGTATCCGCTGTACGTGGAGATTGGCCTGGTCCTCTCGCTCGCGCTCCTCATCGTAGCGTTCCGGGTGAACATGACCTCCCAGAGCAGCTTCAAGGTGCAGATGGAGGAGCAGGAGACCGTCGACATGAAACAGATCCAGCAGACCAAGCAGGAGAAGGAGCCGCCCCCGCCGCCCAAGCCTCCCGTCCCGCAGGAGGTCCCCAACAATGAAGTCATCGAGGACCAAGACGTTGACTTCGATGCCTCCCTCGACATGGATGAGCAGCTCGACACGAGCCAGGGACCGCCGGACGACGAGGAGGAAGAGGAGGAAGAGGAGCAGGAGATCTTCATGGTCGTCGAGAACCAGCCGGAACTCATTGGCGGCATGAAGGCGCTCCAGGAATCCGTGACCTATCCGGAGTTTGCGAAGAAGGCCGGCATTGAGGGGCGCGTGATTGTCCAGTTTGTTGTGGACGAGAAGGGAAACGTCACGAACCCGAAGGTCGTGCGCGGCGTGCACAAGCTCCTAAACGAAGAGGCCATCAAGGCCGTGAAGGATCAGAAGTTTAAGCCGGGCAAGCAGCGTGGGCAGCCGGTGAAGGTACAGATGTCTCTGCCTGTGACCTTCCGTCTCCAGTAGCGTCACGCGTGGAGGTCCAAGGATAGAGCGCGCACCGTGGTTCTGCCGCGGTGCGCGCTTTCTATTGCACCGGCCTGTCGAGCGCTACGTGGCGGATCGGTGGGCCACGGCCCCATCGGGGTGTCCCACGAGCACGTCGGTCGCCATGTCCAGGAACAGACCGTGGTCGAGCACGCCGGGGCGGTCGTTCAGAGCGCGGTCGAGATTGGCCGGCGCATCAATGCCGTCCGAAAAGTGTGCGTCAACGATCCAGAGGCCCTGATCGGTAACCACCGGGCCGTCTTTGGCATCTGCCGTGCGGAGCGTCGGGGCGGCTCCCAGCTCGTCGAGGGTCTGCATCACCGGGGTTGCCGCCATGGGGAGCACCTCCACGGGGACCGGAGAACGGGTGCCAAGGCGGTCGACCTCCTTCGTGGGGTCCACCACCACGACGAAGCGTTCGGACTGATGGGCCACCACCTTCTCGCGGGCATGCGCCCCACCCCCACCTTTGATGAGGCGAAAGGCGTCGTCCACCTCGTCGGCCCCGTCGAGGGCCAGGTCGAGCGTAGGCGCGTCGTCCAGTGACGTAAGCGGAATGCCGTGGGCCTGGGCCCGACGTTCTGTGGCGAACGAGGTGGGAACCCCCTGTACGTTCAACCCCTCGTCCTGAATGCGACGACCGAGAAATTCGAGGACGTAGGCGGTCGTCGATCCCGAGCCGAGCCCGAGCCACATGCCGTCGTCTACGAGTTGGGCCGCTGCTTCCGCGGCGGCCTGTTTGGCGGCGTCTCGATCCATGCGAGGCAGAGAGAAGAAGTGTGAAGAGGACAGTGCGCTCCCAAACGTAAGCACCGTCGTTCCCAAAATCGACGGGGCTTATCCGTCGTCGAAGGCCCACGCGAATCGGAGCCGGTAGTCCTGGTACTGCGGGCTGTAGCCGGCTCGCACCACCTCGAAGCCTTCGTCGAGGCCGAGGACCGTCATGCCGGGGTGCTTGTTGGGAAACGTATCGTACACGAAGCGCTCGTAACCCCGTTTCTGCACAACGTCGAGCATGGCGTAGAGGAGTGCGCGGGCGATCCCGTTCCGGCGATAGGTCGGGCGCACTCCGCCCTTCGCGCTGTAGAACGTGCTCGCGTCGAGCTGGTAGCCCAGCTTAAATCCGACGACGGTACCCGTCGACCGGGCAAGCAGCATGAGAAGGTCGTCGCGGTCGAACGTCTTGATGATGTGCTCGTCGTCGAAAATTTCGACGTTGAGGTGGCGGATCGTGTCGAGCCGCTCCATTCCCACTTCGCAAATGTCGAGGGGCACCTCCGCCACCTCGGCGGCATCGGACGGAACTGGTCGATCGCGCTGTTTCTCCATGATTGGGACGTGCGGCCGGGAGGCAGGGCACTAAAACGGGAGGCCGTCGGCGTCGGTGGGGTCCGGGGGCGAAGGCGCGTCGTCCTCAGGGGCGTCTTCGGGGGCGGGGGCTTCTCCGTTCCGAGACGGCGAGGTGGTCGGCTCGTCCACGGCATCTTCCTCCACGAGCTGCACTGGCTCCAGTACGTCCTCCGGTACGTCCTCAACGAAGCGGCTCGGCGTGGTCATGTACTCGCCCTGCCCGCGCCGGTATTGCGTCATGGGGTAGGAGATGAAGAGGTCTTCTTCCGCCCGCGTGACGGCCACGTAGAAGAGCCGCAGCTCCTCGTCCACCCCGCCGTCCTCGCGCAGGGCGTGGCGGGAGGGAATGGTGCCGTCGAGCGCGCGGATGAGGAAGACGGTGTGGAATTCGAGACCCTTTGCCGAGTGGATGGTCGACAGCACGAGGGGCGGCTCCTCGTTGTCCTCGGCCTCCTGGTCGAGTGCCGTGAGCTCGATGGGGTCGAGGGTGAGGGACGAGAGGAAGCGCTGGCGCGACCCGTAGTTGGCGGCCAGGCCCGCCAGGTGCTCCAGGTCCGGTGCGCGTTTGGGGTGGTCGTCGGCGTACTTGTTCTCGAAGAGCGGCTGGTAGTAGTCGAGAATGGCCTCCACCTGCTCGTTCACCGACGTATCGTCCTTGCGGACGTGCCGGAGCGTGGAGAACAGCTGTTTGAGCCGGGCCGCGTACCGGTCGGAGAAGGGCGCCCCGTTGCCCAGCGTGAGCGGGTCCTCCGCGGTTTCCGTCGTCCATTCGATGAGCGAGCGCGCCGTCTTAGGGCCGATCCCGTGGATGAGCTGGAGCGCCCGGTTCCAAGAAGCGGCGTCCTGCGGGTTCTCTACCACCTTCAGGTGGGCCAGTACGTCCTTGATGTGGGCGGCCTCGTTCAGCTTCATTCCGCCGTACTTCACGAACGGAATGTTGCGCTGATTGAGCTCCACCTCCAGGTCGTAGGCGTTGTGGCTGCTGCGGAAGAGCACCGCCACGTCGCTGAGCGGGACGTCCTGCTCGCGCAGGCGCAGCACCATCTCGGCCACGAAGCGGGCCTCCATGTCGCCGTCCGCCGCCGGGACGAGGGCCGGCAGCTCGCCCTCCGTCTTTTCCGTGAAGAGCGTCTTGTCGTACGAGCGGTCGGCCTGCTCGATGACGCGGTTCGCCAGGTCCAGGATCGGCTGGGTGGAGCGGTAGTTGCGCTCCAGCTTCAGGACCTCCGTGTCGTCGAACTGGTCGGGGAAGCGGAAGATGTTGCGGTAGTCCGCGCCGCGGAATTTGTAGATGCTCTGTGCGTCGTCGCCCACGACGGTGACGTTGCCGTGGACCGACGCGAAGCGGCGCACGAGCTGCGCCTGCAGGGCGTTGGTGTCCTGGTACTCGTCCACCAGCACGTGCCGGCACCGGCTCGCGACCTGGTGCCGCACGTCGTCGTTCTCGTTGAGAAGCTCCAGGGTACGCTCCAGCAGGTCGTCGAAGTCCATGAGCCCGTGCTCCTTCTTGTACTGCCGGTACTCAGTGCGAAGCTGCTTTAGCTCCGTGTGCAGGTTGGTAAACTGCGGGTAGCGCTTCGTGAGGGCCTTCCCCAGCGTCTCGTCGCGGTTGGTGGCGGAGGAGAACATCGAGTAGAGCGTGTTCTTCTGCGGAAAGCGCTCCTCCCCGTCGCCGTAGTCGCCGCGGGCCCGGATCACGCTGAGCACGTCGGCGGCGTCGGCCGCGTCGAGCACCGTGAAGTTGCGGGGAAAGTCGATCGCCTCGGCGTGCTGCCGCAGCGTCTGCAGGCAGAAGGCGTGGAAGGTTCCGCCGCGCACCTTCTCGCAGCGCCCGTCGAGCAGGCTTGAGGCGCGGGCCGTCATGTCGTTGGCCGCCCGGCGCGTGAACGTGAGCAGGACGATCTGCTGGGGCCGTGTGCCGGTCTCTACCAGGTAGGCGAGGCGGTAGATGAGCGTGCGTGTCTTACCGGTGCCCGCGCCCGCCACGATCAGGAGCGGCCCCTCACCCGCCGTGGCCGCCGCGTACTGCTGTTCGTTGAGGTCGTCTGTGTAGTCGATCGTGAGGTCCTCCGTCGACCCCGAGGGCTCGTCCCGATCCGACGACAGTACAATACGACGCGCCATGGTGGGGAATGGGAGGGGTGTGCAGTGTGATCGACGGGGGCGGGACAGTCCTGGATGGGACCACGTCCCGCATCGGCAGAACACTGGCTGGCAGATGCCGGTTGACGGGTACGCTTACACGGCTCAATCCCAAGTGGAGTTGTCCATTCGATAAACTCTTGGATTGGGACGAGTGATCCGGGGGGAGGAGGATGAAGATGGGGCTCCGCGGGTAGACATTGGGGAGTGCCGTTTCGTAGATTGCTCCTGCCCATCGAGCCGTCTGGGCAGCCCGCTACGAATGGGTTTGAACGAAGGTTCTGGAGCGAGATTTTCTTCCGCAGTCTGTTATGGGCAAAGTCATCGCGATCGCGAATCAGAAAGGAGGGGTCGGCAAGACGACCACCGCGATCAACCTCGCCGCGTCCCTCGCGGCCACGGAGCACCCCACGCTCCTCATGGATATCGACCCGCAGGCCAACTGCACGTCGGGCA
>CAJXKO010000096.1 GCA_913055845.1 uncultured Bacteroidota bacterium
GCGCCGCCGCATTACGCAGCTGACACGGTACGGCACAATCGGGATTACGGCGCTTCAGTCGATCGGGTACGCAATCAACCTTTTGGCGGGGGCTACAGGCCGTGCGGTCGTTATCAATTCTACCCTCTTCACGATCACGACCGTTATCGTCCTGACCAGTGGGACGGCCTTCGTGATGTGGCTTGGGGAGCGCATCAGCGAAGACGGCATTGGGAACGGCATCTCGCTGATCATCATGATCGGCATCATTGCCTTTCTGCCCCAGGCTCTCGCGAACGAGGTGAGCCTGATTGGGGACAATATCTTCATCCTCCTCCTTGAGATCGGGGTTTGGGTCCTTGTGACAGGGGCAGTGGTCCTTGTGTCGCAGGGCATGCGGCGCATCCCGGTGCAGTACGCCAAGCGTGTGACTGGGCGGAAGGTGCAGGGGGGCACCACGCAGTACCTGCCGTTGCGGGTCAACGCAGCGGGCGTGATGCCGATTATCTTCGCTCAGTCGATCATGTTCATCCCGTCGACCATCGCCTCATTCTTCCCGAACAACGCAACGATGCAGCAGATTGGCGGCTGGTTCTCCAACATCGACGGGATCGGGTATTCGATATTCTTCTTCTTCGTGGTGGTCTTCTTCACGTACTTCTACACGGCGATTACCGTGAATCCGCAGGAAATGGCGGACACGATGAAGCGGCAAGGCGGATTTATCCCTGGCATTCGGCCCGGGAAGCAGACCAGTGAGTTCATCGACACGATCCTGACACGCATTACGCTGCCAGGCTCCATTTTCCTTGGGCTCGTGGCCATTCTTCCAGCCTTTGCCATGCGGGCAGGCGTGTCTCAAGGGTTCGCCATGTTCTATGGGGGAACGAGCCTGCTCATTCTCGTGCAGGTGACGCTCGACACCCTCCAACAGGTGGAAAGTCATCTGCTGATGCGGCACTACGACGGCTTTATGAAGAGCGGTAAGATGCGTAGCCGTCGGCAAGGCATGTGACAAGTGCCGCGCCACCTTGTCCTAAATGCTTCTTTCTCATGCGGTGGTTCTCCCACCTCTGGAACTGGATTTGGGGAGATTCTATGGTTCACCTGAAGAGCCAACGAGAAATTGATCGTCTGCGCGAGAGTGCGGACCTTGTGGGGCGTACGCTCGCAGAAGTAGCCCGCCACATAGAGGTCGGCACTACGCTACGTGAGCTCGATGCAATTGCGGAAGACTATATCCGAACACATGGGGCGGAGCCTGCATTCAAAGGGTATCAAGTGGGCGACAACGTCTTTCCCAACACGCTGTGCACTTCAGTGAATGATGCAGTCGTGCATGGCATCCCGGACGGCTACGCGCTTCAGGATGGCGACCTGCTATCGATTGACTGTGGCGCAAAGCTGAACGGATATTACGGCGACTGGGGGTACACGTTTGGAGTGGGATCGGTTGCGGACGAGGACGCGGCCCTCTGCCGTGCGACATATGAGTCTCTGCTGAAAGGAATTGAGCAGGCAGTGGCGAACGGCCGTGTGGGAGATATCAGCCACGCCGTTCAAACCCACTGTGAGTCTCGCGGCTTCAGTGTGGTGCGAGATCTTGTTGGGCATGGTATTGGCCGAAGCCTCCACGAAGATCCGCAAGTGCCAAACTTTGGGAAGCCCGGCCAGGGCCGACTGCTCAAACCTGGGCTGTCCATCTGCATTGAGCCGATGATCAACCGTGGTGTCTCCGAGGTAACCACGGACGAAGACGGATGGACCGTGCGCGCCGCAGACGGCCTCCCATCGGCCCATTACGAACATATGGTTGTGGTGCAGGAAGGAGAGGCCGAGGTGCTTTCAGATTTCTCCTACATCGAAGACGTTGTTCAGCCACCCTACGAACTTGACGTTCTCACAGAGACCACCACGCGCTAATGGCAAAAGAAGAAGCCATCGAGAAGGACGGGGAAGTCATCGAGGCCCTTCCCAATGCACAGTTTCGTGTTCGTCTCGAAAACGGCCACGAAATCCTTGGTCTGCTTTCCGGGAAGATGCGGATGAACTATATCAAGATTTTGCCGGGGGATCGGGTCAAGGTCGAGATGTCCCCGTATGATCTCTCGAAAGGACGGATTGTATATCGCTATAAGAACTAGGACTGTGGGCACTGTACGCCCTGTCGCGTGGGGAAGCCCGTGTCGTCATTGCGAAGACTACTGAACGAACCAAACTGACCGAGACATGCCGAGAATAGAAGGAGTTGACGTTCCCGAAGACAAGCGCGGAGAGATTGCGCTCACTGAAATCTACGGAGTTGGTCGCTCGCGGGCCAACGAGATTCTGGACAAGGCAGAAATCAGCGAAAGCAAGCGGCCCCGCAAATGGACCGAGAGTGAGACTAAGCGCGTGCGACGCATTATTGAGGAGGACTACACTGTGGAAGGGCAACTCCGGACGGAGGTGCAAATGAACATCAAGCGTCTCAAAGACATCGGCTGTTACCGTGGTAAGCGCCACCGTGAAGGACTCCCGGTCAACGGACAGCGCACGCGCACGAACGCACGAACCCGGAAGGGCAAGCGAAAGACGGTTGCAGGCCGGAAGCAGTCGACGCAGAAGAAGTAACCTACAAATTTAGCAATACTCGGACCGGTCTGGGGCTTACCCAGTCCGGGTTCCTCCCTGGAATAGACCCTGAACACTTTTATGGCTGACGGAGATGACAAAGGGGGTAAGCGCACTCCCCGAAAGAAAAACGTGGTCGTTGAATCGAACGGCCGGGCATACGTGAAAGCGACCTTCAACAACGTCATTGTGACGCTTACCGACCAGTACGGCAACACGATCTCGTGGGCGAGCGCTGGTAAGATGGGCTTCAAAGGAAGTCGAAAAAACACGCCCTACGCTGCGCAGAAGGCTGGTGAGGCCGCGGCCAACGAGGCGTACGACCTGGGACTTCGCCGCGTCGACGTCTACGTGAAGGGACCCGGCTCGGGGCGTGAGGGCGCCATCCGGGCCATGTCTGAGGCCGGACTAGAGGTTGCGAGCATCCGCGACGTGACTCCTCTTCCACACAATGGCTGTCGCCCTCCGAAGCGCCGCCGCGTGTGATCGCTGGCAAGGCGTGGGGAGCCTACAGGCCACTTAGGCTATTGGCCCAGCGAGAGTCTTTGCGCGCCGCCTCATCCTCCCTGCGCATCCGAAGTTCTGATACCTGAGAATACCTAATACTGCTGAGTATGGCTCGATACAGAGGTCCGAAGCAAAAAATCGCTCGCCGTTTTAAGGAGCCCATCTTTGGGCCGTCGAAGGCCTTAGAGCGGAAACCGTACCCCCCTGGCCAGCACGGTCAGTCGCGCCGGCGTCGGGAGAGCGAGTATGCCGTACAGCTGAAGGAGAAGCAGAAGACGAAGTACACGTACGGGCTGCTCGAACGGCAATTCAAGAATCTCTTCGACAAGGCCTCCCGCATGCAGGGGGTGACGGGGGAGAAGCTCCTGATTCTTCTGGAGTCCCGCCTCGACAATACGGTCTTCCGCATGGGGATTGCCCGGACTCGCCGCCAGGCCCGTCAGTTTGTGGCGCATCGCCACATTACGGTGAACGACGAGGTCGTCGACATTCCCTCATATGAGATGTCCCCGGACGACATCGTGTCCGTGAAGCCGAGCAGTCAGGACCTGGAAGTGATTCAGACGAACGTGGAACGTCAGAAACGCACCTTCTCCTGGGTGGAAGTGGACCGGCAAGAGATGAAAGGGAAATTTATTGACTATCCGAACCGCGAAGAGATTCCGGAGAACATCGACGAGCAGCTCATTGTCGAGCTCTACTCGAAGTAGAAGGCCGTGTTGCGAGACATTCTTCGTGCAGCAACGAGCGCACTGCGGTGCGCTTGGTCTTCCATTTGATCGCTAACCATCCAATTTGCTGATTCGAGCGTATGAGTAATCACGGGCTTCAGATGCCGGAAGGCGTCCAAGTCGAGGAGGTCTCCGACTCCGAGGGTCAATTCGTTATGGGCCCGCTGGAGCGGGGCTATGGAGTGACCATCGGCAACGCGCTCCGACGCGTGCTGCTGTCGTCCCTCCGCGGGCTGGCCGTTACTGCCGTCAAAATTGACGGAGTACAGCACGAGTTTTCTACCATCCCGGGCGTGACGGAAGATGTCTCTGACATCATCCTGAACCTCAAGGAGGTCCGATTTAAGGCCGACGAGATGCGTGAAGGTCATCTCCATCTCAACCTTGAGGGCCCCGGAAACTGGACCGCCGAAGACATCGGCCAGTCCACGGCAGAGTACGAAGTGCTGAACCCGGACCAGCACATTGCGACCTTGGCCGAAGATGCCGTCGTAAACGTGGATCTGCGCGTTGGGTACGGGCGCGGGTACATCCCGTCCGAAGAAAATAAACGCGACGACGACCCAATCGGAGTCATTGCGGTCGACTCCATCTTCACGCCGATCAAGAACGTGAAGTATGAGGTGAAGCCGACCCGCGTTGGCCAGAAAATTGATTACGAGGAGTTGGTTCTCGACGTGGAGACCGACGGATCGCTGACGCCGGAAGAGGCAGTCACGCAGGCTGCATCGATTCTTCGGGATCACGTGAGCTTCTTCATCCAGCTTGAGGAGGAGCCGGAGCCCGTCGTGGAAGAGCAGGAGGTCGACGAGGAGGTCAAGCGCATCCGCGAGCTACTCGCGCAGTCCGTCGACGAGCTTGATCTCTCGGTGCGCTCGCACAACTGCCTCAAGGCAGCCAACATCAAAACGATTGGGGATTTGGTTCGTCGAGAGGAGGACGAGATGCTCAAATTCCGAAACTTCGGCCGCAAATCCCTGCAGGAACTCGTGGAGGTCCTCGACGAACGAGGCCTTCAGTTCGGCATGGATGTGGAAGAGTACCTTGAGGAGAAGAAAGCCTCTTAGTTCCGGCCCCAGCGCCACACGGAGGCAGCCTGTGCCGAACAGGTTTGTCTCCGCGATGCACCCGCACAGCTCACCCGTTTTGGACCGCCGATGCGACACCGCAAGAAAGGAAAAAAGATTGGACGCACGTCGTCCCATCGAAAGCGAACCCTGCAAGCCCTCTCCAACGCGCTGATTGAAAACAAGCGCATCACGACGACCGTGGCGAAGGCAAAGGCGCTTCGTCCGTTCGTGGAGCCTCTGATTACCCGCGCGAAAGAGGACACGCAGCACAACCGCCGTCAGGTGTTTCGCCATCTCCAGAACAAGGAGGCCATCCAAGAGCTGTTCAGCGAAGTATCCGACCGTGTTGGCGATCGACCGGGAGGCTACACGCGGATCATTCGCCTTGGGCAGCGATCGGGGGATGGGGCGGAGCTCGCAATGATCGAGTTGGTGGACTACAATGATGTACCGCCTGCCGACGCTGGAGGAAGCGGCTCCGGCGGCACGCGTCGCGGTAGTGGCAAGGGGCGCCGCCAACCAAGCGAGCAGGAGCAAGAGGAACAAGCCTCGTCCGCGGAACGAAAGGGCCCTGAGGGGGCTGAGGCGGACCAAGATACTGAGTCCTCCGACGAAGAAGGGTAAGTTCTCTACTCTGGTTGCTTTCGAAGGTCGCCATTCCACCTGTGTGGGGCGCCGTGAGCTTCTCGCGGCGCCCTTTCTGTATTTGACACGTGTCTGCTGCCGCGGACCCCTCCGGCGAACACAGTCCGCTGACCGATGTGTGCTACGGTGTGTCGACGACTCCTTAGAGATGGAATAGGAAACCTGGGAGAGGCCAGGAATTTAAAGCTACTGTGATCAAAAGTCCTTAGACGCCTCTAGCCCCTTGCCTATGATTCAAGCCTCGGCCGTCCCGCGGAAGGGAGAGATTGACATCGACCCCGAGTACAGGGAGAAATTGGAAGACCTTCTCTCTCAATGCCGTACGCATCTCCCGGCCGTCGACGAGGACATGATTCGTCGGGCCTTTCGCTTGAGCTACTGGGCCCACCGCAACGACTGGCGTGAATCGGGGGAGAAGTACGTGAGCCATCCACTTCGTGTGGCCACGATTGTCGCCCGTGACATCGGGCTCGACGATACGAGTGTGGCTGCCGCCTTGCTCCACGACGTGGTGGAGGACACTGAGCTGTCCCTGGAGTTGATTGAGGACGAGTTCGGGGAAACAATGGCCAACATTATCGACGGCCTCACAAAGATTGAGGGGGTCTTTAGCAGCCAGAAGCTGGGGCAGGCCGAAAACGTGCGCAAGCTCATGCTCTCGATGGCGACGGATCTCCGCGTCATCCTGGTGAAGTTTGCGGATCGGCTCCACAACATGCGCACAATTGAGGCGCTTCCGAAGAAGAAGCAACTCCAGAAGGCCAGTGAAACCCTTGATCTCTTTGCCCCGCTTGCTCATCGCTTTGGCCTCTTCACCATCAAGAGCGAGCTTGAAGACCTCTGCTTCGAGATCCTGGACCCAGAGGCGTATAACCACATTGTGGATCGGCTGGAAGAGATGGCCGAGCAGCGGGAGGCGTACATCGCTGAGTTTATCGATCCGCTGGCGGAGCATCTTTCCCAAGAGGGATTCGAGTTCAAAATCAACGGGCGGGTGAAGAACGTCTACTCCATCCACCGCAAGATGCAGCGGAAAAGTAAACCGATCGATGAGATCTACGACATCTTTGCGATCCGCGTGATTCTACAGAGTGACGGAAAGAAAGGGAAGGAAGACTGCTGGCGCGTCTATTCACTGGTAACGGATCTCTACAAACCCCTCCCGGAGCGCTTTCGCGACTTCATCTCGGTGCCGAAATCAAACGGCTATCAAAGCTTGCATACGACGGTGTTCGGGCCGGGGGGGCGCCGAGTGGAGGTGCAGATTCGTACCCAGGAGATGCACGAGGTCGCCGAGCGGGGCGTGGCCGCGCACTGGAAGTACAAGGAGGGCACCGAGAACGTGGACGAAGAGATGGAGCGCTTCCTGGAGTGGGTGCGCGACCTGCTTGAGAATCCGGAGCCCGAAGAGGCGACAGAGTTTGTAAAGGAGTTTCGCCTCAACCTCTACGACGAAGAGATCTATGTCTTTACCCCGCAGGGCGATTTGCTTACGCTGCCGCAGGGGGCGACGCCGGTCGATTTTGCCTTCAAAGTGCACACGGAGGTGGGCATGCAGTGCATTGGGGCGAAGGTGAACGGCAAGATGGTGCCGCTCTCGCAAGAGTTGACGAGCGGCGACCAGGTAGAGATTATTACCTCGGAAAAGCAAAATCCCAGTCCGGACTGGGTCAACTTTGTCGTTACTCACAAGGCCCGTAGCCGCATCCGCAAGTGGACCAATGAGGAGCGGCGAAAGGCCGTGGAGCTTGGTAAGGAGATTTGGGGCAAGACGAAGGATCAGGCCGATCTGGAGATCAGTGATCAGGACCTACAGGAGGTGGCCCATGAACTCAAGTTTCCCGACCTCCAGCAGTTGTTTTACGAGATTGGGAAGGGGCTTTACGACCCAGACGAGTTGGTCGATTACATTAAGGGTAACCGGACGGGGGAAGACGAAATCGACGAACAGGAGGTCGATGAAGAATCCCTGCGGGAGCAGTACGAACAGTTCCTCGACGCGGCCCAGCAGACGGAAAAGCAGGCTCTCGTCATTGATGGTGAGGTGCAGAAGGACCTGGCCGTCAACTATGCCTCCTGCTGCAATCCCATTCCTGGCGACGAAGTGTTCGGCTTCGTCAGCAAGACCGGTACCGTTAATATCCACCGATCGAACTGCCGCAATGCCTCGGACTTGCTCGTCAACCAGCCCGACCGGATCCTAGACGTAGACTGGAGCCACCAGAAGGATGTCCAGTTCGTGGCTGCCCTCCGACTAATGGGGGAAGATCGGGTGGGGATGGTCAACGATATTACGACGGTCATCTCGAAGAACCTCAAAACCAATATCCGGTCCCTGACCATCGACACCGAAGATGGCATTTTCTCGGGGACCATCATGCTTCACGTCTCCGATTTGGAGCATTTACAGCGCCTCATTGAACGCCTGAAACGCATTGACGGCATTCAGGGCGTGTATCGTTTCAAGGAGTAACTTCATCTCTCGTGCTCTTCTCTACACGCACTCCGCTTAGAGACATGGCTGATCGACTCGAGACTGCAACCAAGGCAGACCTGGCCCGGCGCGTGGCCGACATGCAGGACTGTCCACTCTATGAGGCCAAGGAGCAGGTTCGCTCCGTTCTCACAGCCCTTGGGGACCTGATGATTGAGGCGGATCCCGAACGCCGCATTGAACTCCGCAACTTTGGGGTGTTCGAGGTCAAGAAGACCAAGGCCAAGCCCACGGCCCGCAACCCGCAAACCAACGAGCCTGTGTTCGTGCCTAGCCGCCGCAAGACACTGTTCCGGCCCGGCAAGCGCATCGAAGAGGTCCTCAAGACCCCACTCCGCGAACTCGGGTACGAGGTGCCCGAGGGCAGTGCCAAAAAGGAGGAATGGACCGACGAGGAGTAACGATTGCACGTCCCGCTATAGCGCCCATCCCCCATCTCGTTTGCGCCCGGTGAGTACTCTTTCGTCCGAATCGCGCATCGTAGGGGTGGACGTGGGCACGAAACGCGTGGGGATCGCCGTAGCCGATCCACTGCGGCTCTTTGCGCAGCCCCGGGGCACCTACACGCCGGAGGAAGCCCTCCTGGTGCTCCAGACGCTTCGAGACGAGGACGGCATCGAGCGGATCGTGGTGGGGTGGCCCCTGACCGAACACGGGACCGCGGAGGAGGCCACGGAGATGGTCCAGTCGTACGTGGACCGCATCCACGAGGCGATTGGGGAGGTGCCCGTGGTGCGCGAGGACGAGCGCTACACCTCCGAAATTGCGAAGGACTTGCTCCGCCGCGCCGGGGTGAAACAGCCGGGCCGTTACGACAAGGAACGGGTGGACGCGGCCGCCGCGGCCGTTATTCTCCAGGGATACCTCAACAAGCAGGGGTAGGATCGTAGACCGCAGGGAGGGTGATTTAGAGCGCCTATTCGCGCTTCTCGGCCTCGTCCAGAATGCGGTGGGCGATGGCGCGGTTGAGGTCCGGCGCATTGCCCCACGCCCGGTTGTTCGCGATCACGTTTAGCACAGCGTTCTGGGCCTCGGCCCGGTAGGCGAGAGCGGTGGTGTCGAGCACCATGTCGTGTGCCTGTTGCGTATCGCTTAGTTCGGGTACGGGCGTCTCGAACGGGTGGGCCGTGGCGTAGGCCTCCGCGTACTTCATGTCGCGCGGGGTGAGAAGGCGCGTGACCACCTGTCCGTCGGCGGCGGTGAGGCGGTTTCCGCTCATGGCCCATTGCCGACGGATGGGCGGGAGCCACGTCCAATGGCTAAAGACGTGGCCGAGCCCCCGGTCCGCGAGCCAATCGAAGTAGGGGCCCTTCAAAAGGTGTTCTGAGCGGAGTTCAATGTGGAACTGGGGGGCGTTCGGCAGTGCACCGAAAAAGTCGTCCAGTTGGTCGACATTTTCGCCTGGGCTGGGACTATCGGCCACGCGCTGGTATTCCTGCTGGAAAATAACCCCGTCGAGCCGATCACCGAGAATGTCGAGGGCCGGTTCGTGAAACGTCTCTATGTAGTTTGAGGCGTCGAGGAAATTGAGATTGTCCACGAATTGTCCATTCCGGCGCAGGCTCCGGGCAAAGAACTTTTGGGGGGCCTTGAGCAGGAAGGAGGCATCCGCCGGAGCATGTTCGGCGTAATTGGAGAGAACGTGGTAGTTAGAACCCGGCTCGTCGTTTTCTTCCAACAACGGGCGATAGAACGTGAAGTCGATCTCCAGCACTTGAAAGTGCTCGAAGTAGTCACGTACCGACTCAATGGGCACGCGCCGTTCTGTGAATGACTCGCCCCCCATCTTTCGAGAGCGGGTGGAGATTTGGTCGACGTATCGTTCGCGCGGGTAAATCTGTCCGAGCCACCCGCCGTAGCGGTCGCTGGCTGTTCCGAACCGGACGTGGGGGTGCACATCTCGAAAGTCGTAGGCGTCCGCGGCGGCGCGACGGTCTTGAACGGAGGGGGAGTGCATGGGGGACTGGAAGGATGAGACGGAAGTGGGCTTAGCGTGTGGTCTGCCCCGAGTGTTTGGTGGAGTCGCGGGCCGCAGGAGACATCGACTGGCGGAGCTTGCCATAGGTCGTCTCGAGGTCTTCGGGGAGAACCTTGGTCTCGGCGGTGGTGGGCATAAAATTGGTGTCGCCCTCCCAACGGGGCAGTACGTGGGCGTGTAGATGCTCCGGAATGCCCGCCCCGGCGGTACGCCCCAGGTTCATGCCCACATTAAATCCGTCGGGCGACAGGGCCCCGCGGATCCATTCCATACAGTGGTCGAGCGCGGCGGCAACGGCCTGTTGCTCCTCGGTCGTGAGGGCGTCGTACTGCATCACCTCGCGGTAGGGCACCACGAGCAGGTGGCCGCTGTTGTAGGGGTGACGGTTCATGATGACAAACACCTCATCCCCACGCCACAAGATGAGGTTCTCCTCGTCGCGCTCCTCGTTCAACAGCGTCGTGAATAGGGACGCCTCGCCGGTTTGCTCCCGCTGTTTGGCGTCCGACACGTAGGCCGATCGCCACGGGCTCCACATTCGATCCATCCGCCGTGGGTGCTTGATGAGAAGAACTACAGAACATAGTAGGCTTCTCCCAAACTCAGGCGACGGGGTGCGGTTCGATCGGTCGCGATCTTGGTGAGCCTCTACTGTGAACGAACGGGAACGAGAGTCGGGGAGCGCAAGGAATAGAAATTAAGTGACAGCGTATGCATACCAATTCCGTCTACGCCGATCTTCACACGCATACCCATTGCTCCGACGGCACGCGGTCTCCCAAGGCGCTAGTACAGAAAGCCGCGGAGCATGGCGTGCAGGCGCTAGCCGTGACAGATCACGACACAGTCGCTGGGTTGGAGGCCGCCCGTGCCGCGGCGGAGGCTACCGGCGTGCGGTTCGTCAATGGCGTAGAACTCAGTGTCGAAGCAGAGGGACGGTCCATTCACCTTCTGGGATACGGATTCGATCCCGACCACAAGGCCCTGGTCGCTTACCTTTCTGCATTCACGAATCGACGGCGCGAACGGTTTGACCAGATGGTGGAGCGGCTGTCGGACGCAGGGGTGAGTGTCCCGGACGAGATCCTTCGGCGCCATGTGGAGATGAGTGTCGCGCCGGGGCGTCCCCATCTTGCGCGAGCACTGGTGGCGGCAGGTCAGGTGGAAACGTACCGGGAGGCATTCGCGGAGTACCTGGGTCGAGAGCAGCCCGGCTACGTGCCAGCGCCCACTCAGCCGGTGGCCACGGCCATCGACGCGCTTCACGCGGCCGGCGGCGTCGCGGTGGTAGCCCATCCAGGCCAGTGGATGCCGCGTGAGATTCTTGGGGCGCTCCGTACGCAGGGCCTCGACGGCATAGAGTGTATTTGTCCGAGCCATCCCGACTACCTGGTCGATTACTACCGGGACATCTGCCGCACCCACGGCCTACTGGTGACCGGCGGATCGGACGATCACGGCGGAGCCGACCCCGAACAGCAACGCCTTGGCGTTTACGGGCTCACGAAGCCTCAGTGGGAACGATTCCGGACCTCTGCCCTGTAACAGCGGCACCAATACATCCACTGTCCGCTCGTCTCTCACTTCCTATGCCTACCCATCTCGAAGGCGATCTTTGTGTCGACGGTCACCGCTTTGCCATTGTCGTGGGGCGGTTCAACGAGCATATTACCGAGAACCTGCTCGATGGGGCCCTCGACACGCTCGACCGCCACGGTGCCGACCTGGACGACGTGACGGTGGTCTACGTTCCGGGCTCCTGGGAAATCCCTGTCGCGGCCCAGACGTGCGCGCGTTCCGGCGACTACGACGCTGTGATCTGTCTGGGGGCCGTCATCCGGGGCGAAACCCCGCACTTTGACTACGTATGCTCCGGGGCCACCAGCGGCAGTATGCAGGCCTCGCTCGACACGGAAGTGCCCGTGCTATTTGGGATCCTGACCACAGATACCGTCGACCAGGCCATCGCCCGTGCCGGGTCGAAGGCGGGCAATAAGGGACGCGAGGCTGCCGAGGCGGCCATCGAGATGGCGACCCTCATGCCTCAGCTCAACGAAGGATGGGCGGGGTGAGGGGTCCACGGAAAGTTCATGGCGGGAATGGGCCTGTAGTCCACGCGCCACGAAACGAATCGCCGCGCCGATGCGTCCGAAGGGATGGTATTGCGACGAGGCCTTGTGTCTCGCACACGGTGGGTGTAGCTCAGTTGGTTAGAGCGCCAGGTTGTGGTCCTGGAGGCCGTGGGTTCAAATCCCACCACTCACCCCG
>CAJXKO010000097.1 GCA_913055845.1 uncultured Bacteroidota bacterium
AAGAAGGAGCGAGCAAATTCGTCCATGAAGTTTTGCGTGCGGGAGTACATGTGCGGCTGGAAGACGGCCACGACGCGGCGGTCGGGAAAGCCCTGATGGGCCGCGTCGAGGGTCGCCTCAATCTCGGTCGGATGATGGGCGTAGTCGTCCAGCACCGTCATGCCGCCGATGTCCGCCTTCTTCTCGAACCGGCGGCGCACGCCCGTGAAGCCTTCCAGCCCCTCGCGCACCTGGTCGAACGCGATTTCGAGCTCCTGCCCTACCGCCACGGCGGCAAGCGCGTTGCGCACGTTGTGCAGGCCCGGCACGTGGAGCGCCACCTCGCCAAGCAACTCGCCGCGCAGGGTCACGTCGAACCGGGTCGTCATCTCTTCGCGCCGGATGTTTTCCGCCCGCACCTCGGCCTGCCGCGTGGTCCCGTAGGTAATAACGCGGCGCTCGATGTCGCCCACGATGGCCTGCACGTTCGGGTCGTCGAGGCAGAGGATGGCCGCGCCGAAGAAGGGCACGCTGTTGGCGTACTCTGTAAACGCCACCTGCAGGGCCTCCAGGTCGTCGTAGACATCCAGGTGGTCCTCCTCAATGCTCGTAATAACGGCCAGCGACGGGGTAAGCCGCAGGAACGTGCGGTCGTACTCGTCGGCCTCGATCACGATGACGTCTCCCTCCCCCGTCACGGCGTTCGAGCCAAAGGCCGTTACCTTTCCGCCCACAATGACCGTCGGGTCAAAGCCGCCTTCGGTCACCACGAGCCCGGCCATGGAGGTCGTGGTCGTCTTGCCGTGGGTGCCGGCGATGCCCACCCCGAACTTCATCCGGATGAGCTCCCCGAGCATCTCGGCCCGCGGGATGAGTGAGATGCGACGCCGCTCGGCCTCGCGAGTCTCCGGGTTCTCATCCGGATCGATGGCGCTGGAGTAGACCACCACGTCGGCCGCGCCTACCTGCTCGGCGGCGTGGCCCTCGTACACCGTCGCCCCATGGTCCTCAAGTCGCGCCGTGACGTCGCTCGTCTCCAGATCCGAGCCCGTCACGGTGTAGCCGCGGTTGAGGAGCACCTCGGCAATGGAGCTCATGCCGATGCCGCCAATGCCCACCATGTGGACTTGGCGGATGCGGCCCAGAGCCGGTTGGGTGCGAAGTTCAGCCATCGATCGAAAAGAGGTCGGGATGAGGAGGGTTGGGGGCCGAGTCGGGGCGCTCCCCGACCCAGCAACAGGTTCATTGAGCGTTCGTCGTGCGATAACGGTCGACAAGGGCGAGTACGTCACGGGCAATGGTTTCCGCGGCGTCCGGGCGAGCCCGGGCCTGAGCGGCCGCGGCCATCTCGTCCAGCGTGTCTCGATCCTCGAGTAGCTCGGCGACCACGTCGCCCAGCCGCGCTTCAAGCGTCGTCTCCGGCAGCAACGCAGCCGCGCCGGCCCGTTCCATGCTCCGTGCATTTTTCGTCTGATGATCGGCCGTCACGTTGGGGGAAGGCACGAGCACCGCGGGCGTGCCCGTCACCGTCAACTCGCTGCACGTGAGGGCGCCGGCCCGGCACACCACGAGGGTGGCCGCGGCGTAAGCGGCCCCCATCTGGTCGACATATTCGACGATTCGAAGCCGGGGATGCTCGTCTACCGCGTCGATGATGTCGTCGTAGTAGCGCGTGCCCGTCTGCCACACCACATGCACGTCGGGCCTTTCCAGGAGCGCCTCCAGGTTCTGCTTCACCGCCCCATTGATCGCGGCACTGCCCAGCGAGCCGCCCATGACCAGCACCAGCTTCGCCGTCTCCGGGAGGCCAAAGGCCGCCCGGGCCTCGGACGGATCGGCCTCTCGGAGCGCCCGGCGCGTCGGGTTGCCGCTGACCGTGGCCCGCTCGGCCGGCACCCAGTCCTTCGCCTCCGAGAAGGCAAGGTGGATACGGGACGCGAGACGCGCAAGCACCCGATTCGTGAGGCCCGCGTAGGCGTTTTGCTCCTGAATGAGGAGGGGCCGCCCCCGCAGCCACGCGGCCAGCAACACGGGCCCGGCCACGTAGCCGCCGGTGCCCACCGCCACGTCGGGATCGAGGGCCCCCACCAGGCGCCAGCTCTGCATGAGGCCCTGGGCCACCCGCAGGGGCAGCAGCAGGTTCGAGGCCGAGAGCTCGCGCTGGATGCCCTGTGCCGTGATGGGGTGCAGGGCATAGCCCGCCTCGGGCACCGCACGCGCCTCGAGCCGGTCCTGCGTGCCCGCAAACACAATCTGGGCATCCGGGCGCAGGGCCCGCACCGCGTCGGCAATGGCGATGGCCGGGTACACGTGGCCCCCGGTGCCGCCACCTACCATCAAAATGTGCGGAGCGCGGTCACTCATGACTGCGAGCACCCAGGCAGGATGCCCCGATCTTGTGAGTAAGCGTGTGGATTGTAGAAGTCGGTTCGTTCTCTCGTCGTGCCTCGGGCAGTCCCGAGGACGATCCTGCATTCAGGACGATCGTGCTACCCACCGCGCCGTGGCGATTGCTCGCCGGTGTGGCGCGAGATGTTGAGCAGCACCCCCGCCATAATGCCGTTGGACAGCAGGGACGTGCCCCCGTACGAGACGAACGGCATCGGCAGGCCCGTCACCGGCAGCAGCCCACAGGCCACCCCGGCGTGCACGAAGCCGTACGCCACGATCATCGTGGTGAAGCCCACCGACAGGATCAGCCCCAATGGATCCGGGGCATCCCGCGCAATGCGCAGGTATCCGCGAAATAGCAGGACGCAGAACCCGAGCAGCAGGACAAATGCCCCGATGAGGCCGTACTCCTCGGCAATGATGGCAAAAATGAAGTCGTTGTAGGGCGCCGGAAGGAAGTCGCGCTGCACGCTCTTGCCGGGCCCCACCCCCGTAAGGCCGCCCATCGCGAAGGCCATGCGCGCCTGCCGGGACTGGTAGCGCTCGCCCTGCGTGTCCAACACCCGCTCGGGGCTGGTGGAGGCAAAGAGGTCCATCCCCAGGTAGGCCTCCACCCGGGCGGCGCGGTCCGGCGAACTGGCAATATGGCCGAACGCCATCACGGCCCCGAGCAGTCCGAGCCCCACGAGCTGCACCACGCTCACCCGCCCTACAAAGCACATCAGCAACACGGAGAGTAGGACCACAGAGGCGGTCGACAGGTCGTCGAGCCCGATGAGGCCGACGGTGAGCAGGACCCACACCAGGATCGGCAAGAAGGCCCGCCCAAAGCTCTTCACGTACTCCTGCTTCTGCACCAGCAAGACAGCTACGTAGAACACCAGGGCCAGCCGCGCGAGCTCCGACGGCTGAAACCCCACCCCGGCGACTCGCAACCAACGGTCGGCACCGGGCGAAAACAGACCGACGATTTTAACGGCGACGAGCAGAACCAGCGTCCCAATCAGGATGATCCGGCTGTACCGGGCCAGCGTACGATAGTCGACCAGGCTCACTGCCCCCATGGCCCCGAGCGCAATCCCCACGCGGAGGAGATGGTTCACCAGGAAGTGTACCGGCTCGGTGCCGGCGCGCACCTCCGCCAGGTACGTGACCGCGCTGTACACGGCCACCACGCCCGCCGCCGCGAGCGCCAGCACGACCCACACCACGTACTTGTCCGCCGGGGCGCGGTCGGTGACTTTATGTCGGAGCGTTTGAACGAAGTTCATTGGCGGTTTTCGTTATTCAGCGTCCCGATCACAGGACTAAAGTCGCGTGATGCGTGAAACGCGACGCGCGATCTCACTTCTCACGCATCATAGCAGCGTCTTCACGAGGCGGCGGAAGAGGTTCCCCCGTTCCTCATAGCTTTCATACATGTCGAACGAGGAGCAGGCCGGGCTCAGAAGCACCGCGTCGCCCGGTTCGGCCACCGCCTGTGCCTGGCTCAAGGCCTCCTCCATGGTCTGGGCGCGGCTGCATTCCGGGGCCTGAGTGCCAAGCTCCCGCGCCACCGTATCGGCGCTCTCGCCAAGGGCCACAACCGCCCGCACCTGCTCGCGCACCAGTGGCTTAAGGTCGGTGTAGTCGTTGCCTTTGTCCCGCCCCCCCGCAATGAGCACCACGGGTCGGTCAAAGCTCTCCAGTGCATACCAGACCGCATTTACATTCGTCGCCTTCGAGTCATTCACGTACAGCACCCCATCAATTGTGCGCACCTCCTCCAGCCGGTGCGGCACGCCCTCGAAGCCCCCCAGGCTCTCGCGGATGACGTCGTTCTCGACCTCCATCACGCGGGCCGAGACGGCAGCCGCGAGCGAGTTGTACACGTTGTGGCGTCCGCGAAGGGCCAGCTCGTCGGTGTGCATAAGTGGTTCGTCCTCGTCGTCAATGCGAAGAACGATGCGGTCCTCCTCTACCCCCCCTCCGGCCGCCGGTACACCCTTCAGCGTGAGTGCCATAGGGCGAAATTCGTGCGTCTCGCCTGCCCGCAGCACCGCCTCCCGTACTCGTTCGTCGTCGCGGTTGAACACCACCACGTCGCCCGCCCCCTGATTGCGGAAGATGTTGCACTTGGCCCGGGCATAGGCGTCGAAATCATCGTCGTAGCGGCCCAGGTGGTCAGGCGTAATGTTGAGCAGCACGCTGACGCGGGGGTGGAACGTGTCCACGTGATCGAGCTGGAAGCTGGAGACCTCCAGCACCACCACGTCCGCCGGCTCCACGTCGAGCACGTAGTCGGAAAATGGGTATCCAATGTTGCCGGCCACAATGGCCTCCCGGCCCGGCGCACTCGCCATGGCGTTTCGGAAGACGTGCCCCGTGAGGCTCGTCGTAGTCGTTTTGCCGTTGGTGCCGGTAATGGCCACAATGGGTGCCTCGCAAAACCAGGACGCCGCCTCAATCTCGGAGTACACGTCGATTCCGGCCCGCAGCGCCTGCTGCACGATATTTGACTGCGTGGGCACGCCGGGACTCACGACGAAAAAGTCCGCGTCGAGCGCCTGCACCGTGTGCCCCCCAAACTCGTAGTCGATTCCGGCCTCGTGGAGCACTGCCTCGGTCCCCTCCGGCGCCGGCCCCTGTTCGGTGAGAAACACCTCCCCCCCCACCTCCGCCAGCAGCTGTGCCACGGCCCGGCCACTGCGGGCGCCACCCACCACGGTCGCTTGCCTTGTGCGTACCTCGTCCGGCGTCATGTGGGGGTTGTGGAGTGTGTGCATAGGGGCGTGCAAAGGAACCCTAGTTCCCGGGCGCGTCCGGCTTATCGAATGCGAAGAATGAGCAGTGCAGCGATGACGGTAATGGCGGTCACGATCCAGAAGCGCGTCACGATTTTCGCCTCGTGGATGCCCAGCGCCTCGTAGTGGTGATGCAGGGGTGCCATCCGGAAGATGCGCCTTCCCTCGCCCGTCCGGCGCCGCGTGTATTTGAAGTAGCTGGTCTGCAGAATGACGGAGACGGCCTCCGCGAAGTACACGATGCCGAGCAATGGCAGGAGCAATTCCTTGCGCACCATGAGCACCGTCGCCCCCACGGCCCCGCCGAGGGCGAGGGCCCCCGTGTCGCCCATAAAAACCGTGGCCGGATAGCCGTTGTACCAGAGAAACCCGAAGCAACTGGCCGTGACCGCCGCGACGAACACTGTCAACTCGCCGGTGCCCGGCAGGTGCATCACGTTCAGGAACGTCGCGAAATTAACGTTGCCCGAGATGTACGCCAGTGCGACGAGGCCAAGTGAGACGAACGCCGTGACGCCCGTCGTGAGGCCGTCGAGCCCGTCCGTCAGGTTGACCGCGTTGGAGACGGCCGTCATGATGAAGACGACCACCGGCAGGTACACGACCCAGCCCAGATCCACCCCGAGCTCCCAAAACCGGAAGACGTCGTAGTCGACGACCTGCCCCTTCAGAAAGGGCATAAACGTGAACGTATTGTACGCCTGGAAGTCGGGATGAAAGTAGAGCACGCCCCCCACTACGAGGCCGACGCCCACCTGTCCAGCGAGTTTGTAGCGCGGGCGGAGCCCTTTCTCCCAGTTCTTCACCGTCTGCAGGTAGTCGTCGACGAACCCCACGACGCCCAGCCCGCCCATCGCCACGAGCGCCAGCCACACGTACGTATTGGCGATGGCGCCCCAGAGCAGCGTCGCGCCCCCCACGGACAGCAAAATAATGATGCCCCCCATCGTGGGCGTGCCGGCCTTGTGGACGTGGCTGACCGCCCCGGCCGCCTCGCCCTCGCGTACCCGCTCTCCCAACTGCTGCCGCCGCAGCCACCGAATGATGCCGCGGCCCGCCCCCATCGCGAGACCGAGCGCCGTAATGGACGCCAGCGCCGCCCGCACGGTGATGAACCGAATCACCTGAAACCCCGGCGGGTGGTAGAGCCGCTCAATGTAATCGATGAGGTAGTAGAGCATGGTGTGTGGGAGTCGGAGGCGCGGAAGCGCGGGGGCACGAGCGTCTGTGTGCCGTTGTCCCGGCGCTCCCAGGCTCCCGCTCAGCCAAAATAACGTCGTGCCATCTCGCGGTCGTCGAAGGGGCGCGTGTCGGTGCCAAGGGTCTGAGTCGTCTCGTGGCCTTTGCCGGCGAGAACCACCACGTCGCCAGGCACGGCCTCATCCGCCGCGGCCTGGATGGCCGCCTCCCGGTCCACGATCCAGCGCATTGCCTCCGGATCGCGCACCCCGTCGCGGATGTCGCGGAGGATGGCCACCGGATCCTCGGTGCGCGGGTTGTCGCTGGTGACGATGGTGCGGTCGGCCACCTGCTCGGCAATGCGGCCCATCGTGGGACGCTTGCTCGGGTCACGGTCCCCGCCGCAGCCGAAGACGCACCAGAGCGTGCCTCCCTGCGGCAGCGTGTCGCGCGCGGCCCGCAGAATGTTTTCCAGCGCGTCGGGCGTGTGAGCGTAGTCCACGATTACTGTGGGGCCACCGTCGAATCGAAGCGGCTCGAAACGGCCCGGTACCGGCGGGGCCGCGGCGAGGGCGTCGAGCACGGCCTCCGGTCCAAAGCCCAGGGCCATGCCGGCCCCGTAAGCGGCCGTCAGGTTGTAGGCGTTGAACCGACCTGCCAGTTGGAAGGCGCGCTCTCGCCCGTCGATGCGCAGGCGGAGGCCGTCGATTCGGCTCTCCAGCACGCCCCCTTCAATGTCGGCCCCCGTGTTGAGGGCAAAAGACACGATGTCGGCCGCCGTGTCGGCCACCATTGTGGTCCCCGCCTCGTCGTCGGCGTTGTAGAGGGCCGTAGCGTCGGCCCCAAGGCCGTCGAACAGCCGCTTTTTCGCCGCCCGGTAGGCCTGGGAACTACCGTGGTAGTCGAGGTGATCGACCGAGAGGTTTGTGAAAATCGCCACCTCGTAGTCGAGTCCGTGCACGCGCCTCTGGTCGAGGGCGTGGGACGACACCTCCATGACGCCGGCCGTACAGCCCGCGTCGACCATCTTCCGCAACGTGCGGTGCAACGCGATCGGCCCCGGCGTCGTGAGGCCTGTGCTCGTTTCTTCCGCACCGGTACGCACCCCGATCGTGCTAAGGAGGCCGGTCGGCGTCCCGAGTGCGTCGAGCAGGTGGTGCAGGAGGTAGGCCACTGTTGTCTTGCCGTTGGTGCCCGTCACACCCACGAGGCGCAGGGCCTCGGCCGGGTCGTCGTAGAGCGCCGCGGCTGCCTCGGCCAGGGCCGAGCGCGCGTCCGTCACGCGGGCGAAGACGGTGTCGGGGAAGCGCTCGCGCGCCCGTTCCGGCACCGCCTCGCACACCACGAGACGAGCACCCTGTTTTACCGCCATGTCAATGAACGAATGCCCATCGGCCTCCACGCCGCGAATTGCGACGAAGGTACCGCCTGGGGTGACGTCCCGACTGTCGTCCGTCAGGGCGCCGATGGTAAGTGTGTGGGGGTCGGCGTCCGACCCACAATGGATCTCGTCAAGCAGCCCTGCCCTTGCAAGCCGACGCCGCAGCGCCGGCCAGGGCAGCGCATTGGGGACCGGGGATGAACGTGCGGAATGGGAATCCGCCATGATTCATTGGGATGCCGAGAGGAAAGCCTGCGTGGGAAGCGGCGCGCCCGGCGTAGGACGCTGGCGCGTGACGGTTCCCGTCCCGCTGAGCCGGGGCGTGATGCCGTGGGCCTGAAGCCAAGCCACGGCCCGACGCGTGCTGCGGCCCGTGAGGTCGGGCATCGAGTCGGGACGCCCCGTCGGCAACTCTTCTGCCGACGAGCGCGACGCCGACAGTGTCTCCTCGGACGCCGCGGGGACCTCTCGGGTCATTCGGTCCTCCACCGCCGGGAAGGTACCGGCCCAGCGACGCGCTACGCGCCGAAAGACCGGCGCGGCCACGTCGCCCCCGTGGGTGCCAGCCGTGGGACCGCCCAGCACCACGATGAGCGCCACCTTCGGGTCGTCGGCCGGCAGGAACCCCACGAACGAGGCGCGAGCCTCCTCCGCCGAGTATTCGCCGTCGGAAATCTGGAGAGCCGTTCCCGTCTTGCCGGCCACGCGGAGTCCTTCAATCTGTGCGTTGGTCCCGGTGCCGCTCTCCACGACCCGTTCGAACGCGGAGCGGAGCGTGTCGGCCGTTTCTTCCTCGAAGGCACGGCGGATGATTTCCGGCTCGTTGCGCCAGAGGGTTTTGCCCGTCACGGTCTGCCGCTCGGCCACGACGTACGGCTTTACAATGCGCCCCCCGTTTGCCAGGGCGCTGTAGGCCGTAAGCAGCTGCAGGGGCGTAACCGACACCTCGTAGCCGATGGCCATCGAGGTCTGTGTCGTGGCACTCCACTGCGGCGGCCGCTTCAGCACCCCGCTCACCTCGCCGGGCAGGTCGATCCACGTGGGCTGGCTAAAACCCATGTTGCGGGCGTACTGGTAAAAGACACCTGGATCCAACTGATCGATCGTCTTGGCCATGCCCACGTTGCTCGACTTGGCAATCACCCCCCCAAACGAAAGGGTCCCGTGCGCCTGGACGTCCTTCATCGTGTAGCCGTGAAAGACCGCCCACCCGTCGCCAGTCTCCACCGAGTCGTCGAGGCTAACGAGCCCCTGCTCGATGGCCGACACTGCCCCCACGAGCTTGAACGTGGAGCCGGGCTCGAAGCGGTCGGTGATGGCCCGATTGCGGCGCGCGGCGTCGGGCGCCTTCGCCGGGCGGTTGGGATTGTAGGTGGGTACGTTCGCCATGGCCAGAACGCCCCCCGTGTTCGGGTTCATGGCCACGGCCGTCCCCCAGTCCGCCCCACTCTGGCGTACGCCGCGGCGGAGCTCGTCTTCGAGCGCGGCCTGACGCACCAGATCGAGCGTGAGCACCAGGTCGTCGCCCCGCTTCGGGGACACCACCTTGCCGCCCACGTACGCCTCAATGCGCCCGCTCCGGTCCCGTCGCACGATACGACGCCCCGGCGTTCCCTGCAGGGAGTCGTCGTAGGTCAGCTCCAATCCAGCTAAGCCCTGCCCGTCGCCCCCCACGTGCCCCACGACGTGGGCCGCCGTGGTGCCGTAGTTGTAGCGCCGCCCAAACTCGGGCGTCAGGATTACGCCCGGCACGTCCCACGCGCGGATGCGCTCCTGTTGTTGCGGCGTAAGTCCGGTGCGCAGCTGCACGTACTGCGGGCTGTGCCGCGTTTCGACCGTGCGCTGGTACCGGGCGGCCGGCACCCCGGTCAGCGAAGCCAACTTGTCAAAGAACGACTCGGCCCGGGTCGCAAAGCCCTCCACCGTGGGGTCGAGGGCCAGGTCGTAGCGTGCCGTGTTGATGGCGAGGCCGCGACCGTCGCGGTCCAGGATGGCGCCCCGCATGGCCGGAATGTCGACGGTCGACCGGGCCTGCTCCCGCACCTGGTTCCGGAGCACGTCGGTCTCAGTGACCACCACCCACCCCATCTGCGCGGCCACGGCCATCGGGACGAGGCCGAGCAGCGTCAGCACCACGTACATCCGGGCCAAAAATTGGTCCTTCGGCTTCATGGCAGGGGTTCGAGTGTCGGGAGGATTGGCGACGGAGCGTCCGCACTCCGCACAATGAAAGGGGTCACTCAACAGTGATGGGGGCGCCATAGCTCACACTTTCTCGCAGCCCGAGCTCGCGGGCACGCTCGTAAATTACGGACGGTCCCGTGCGGCGGTCGTAGGCGCCCTCCAGGCGATTGTGCTTCAGGTGCAGCTGTTGATTCGCTTTTTGGGCCTGTTGCAATTGGTTATAGAGATCGGTCGTGGCGTGTACGTGCCCCACGTAGAGGGTAAAGAGCCCCGCCACTGCGAGGATGACCAGGGCAAAGCGCCCGGTTGATACGTTTTGCAAAAACGTGTCGTCGGAGGCCGTGCGCTTTCGATTCGTTGACGGCTCCAGGTCGGCCCACCCGGGCAGTGCCGTACCGTGCCGCGTCCACCCGTCGGCCTCCGGGCCCGAACGATCGGCGGAGCGGGGGGGCCTGGACGTGCGGGGGGCTCCGTCTCCGGAACCGGGCCACAACACGTTCCCGGTCCCGTTCGACGTCCCGTTGGTCTTCGAATGCGTAGTGTCTCGTCGTCTGCTCATCGTTCTGCTGGGTGCGTACTCAATGCCGTCAAGTCCTCGGGTCCGCTCAGGAGAGTGGCGGCACGGGGGCTTCCATCTCCTCATCGTCCCGCCGCGTCGCGACGCGGAGCCGGGCGCTCCGCGCCCGCGGGTTGGCCTCTACCTCCGCCTCGCTGGCCTCGATGGGGCCGCGGGGCGTCTCGGTCCAGGGGGCCACGAGATTGCCGTACAGGTCACGCCGCGGCTCGCCTTCGAAATTGCCGTATCGTAGATACCGCTTCGCCCGCCGGTCTTCCAGCGAATGATAGCTGATGACGGCGATGCGGCCGCCCGTGCGGACGACCTCCGTGGCCTGCTCCAGGGCATCCTCCAGCTCGTCGAGCTCCGCGTTCACCACGATGCGGAGCGCCTGGAAGACGCGGGTCAGGGTTCCTACCGTGTCGGGCGGCGGCACATGCTCTTCCACCACCTCGGCCAGGTCGCGCGTCGTGCGCAGCGGACGGGCCTCGACGATGGCGTGGGCGAGATGCCCGGCGCGCGATTCTTCTCCGTACTCGCGGAGGACATCGCGGAGGTCGCGCTCGCCCCACGTGTTCACCACTTGCTGAGCAGTAAGGCCCCGGTGCGGATCCATCCGCATGTCGAGCGGTCCTTCGTCCCGAAAGCTGAAGCCGCGTTCGGGCGCGTCGATCTGATGCGACGACACCCCGAGATCGAGCAACAACCCGTCGATGGGGATGAACTCTTCGGCCCCCAGCACGTCATGGAGCGTGCTGAAGGTGCCGTGCACCGCCCGGAAGCGCCCCGCTGACTCCGCGTCGGCGAGCCGGTCGCGGGCGATGGCCAGGGCCTCCGGATCCCGGTCGATTCCGAACACGCGCCCCTCCGGGCCGAGCGCATCGAGCAGGGCCCGAGCGTGCCCGCCGCCGCCAAGCGTGGCGTCGACGTAGCGGCCCGCCGGGTCGGTGACGAGCCGGGCCTGTACGTCGTGTGAAAGAACAGGTGCGTGGAAGTCGGTGGCGTACCGCAGCGGGTCGCCCCCGTTGGAAGAATCGTCGTGTGGCTCCGTGGCTGACATCGGTTCGGGTCCGCGGCTGCGGAGGCATCTTTACCGCATTACGCTCTCGGCAAGTGTCTCGTAGTCGTCGGGCTGCTCGTTGAGGTATCCGTCGAACTGCTCCGGGTCCCAGATTTCGATGTGATCGTACGCCCCGAGGATGAGGGCCGAGTCATCGAGGTCGGCAAGATCGAGCAGCGGATTCGGAATGCTGATCCGCCCCTGCCCGTCGAGGGAGACCTCATTGGCCCACCGCATGATGAGACGGACAAAGGTCCGGACCTCCCGGTCGTACATGTTCAGGTCCTCGATCTCGTCCTCGATGGAGGACCACCGGTCCATGGGATACAGGAAGATGCAATCCTCAAAGCCCCGCGTGATCGTAAAGGTCTCGTTCGCCGCCGGCGACATGGCCTTCCGCATCTGGGCCGGAATGGCCACCCGGCCCTTGCTGTCGACGGAATATTCGGCCTGTCCTTTGAACGCCATGGATAAAAGAGCCCACAAGCGGCCCGGCGAAACGGAAGTCGAGAACGGCGAAGCGCAAAAACCCTCTGGGATGATTCCCCACATTTCCCCACGCGCCTCCACAATGTACGCCCTCCCCGTCCAATGTCAAGGCTCAGCGCCCAGAAAAGCCGATTTTCGCCCCCATTCGCCCCTATTTGGGACGCGCGCACATGTCCCACAACGAGCCATCACCGTCAATTCCACCGTCATCGAA
>CAJXKO010000098.1 GCA_913055845.1 uncultured Bacteroidota bacterium
TGCTGCTGCGGCGAAAAGACCTGAAGGGAGGTCGAAAAGTCCGGCGCGATCGGCATGGCGCCGAGCGCGATCAGGTCGTGGGTGCCGCCTGCCAGCGTTGGGGCGTCGAAGCCCTTGCTGATCGAGGTCGACTGCCCGCGCACCTTCATAGTGCCCGAGGCCGACGTGTCGGTGAAGGTGATGTCCATCGTCATCGGCCCGCGCTGGTGGCGCGAGACGGGGCGTAGGGTCGACCGGTCCATGATCAGCGAATCGGTCACCGTGGCCATCGGCGTGTTCGTTTTGGTGACGGCGGTCCAGGTTTGCCGTCCGTCCGTAGACGTCGCCTGAATGGTACGGGTGGAGGACAGATCGAAGGACCGACCGCGCATCTTCATCGTTGCGTCGTAGGAGAACGTGCCGGTCTCCAGCGTCGAGCCGTCGACCATCGCGACCCCGCTCGGGGCATCGGACGTGGCCTCGGCGGTGGCGCTCGTGTCCGGCATCGTCACCGAGTCGGGGTTCACCGTGATCTCGGTGAGCCGCTGCCGGATGGGGTCGGTGGCGTTTGTCTGATAGCGGCCGCCGAGGTGCTGGGCCAGAAACTTCTCCATGGCCGTGGAGAAGGCCAGCCGGTTGTCCTCGTTGCTAAAGCCGTGCCCCTCGTCGGGCGCCACGATGTACTCGACCGGGTGCCCCTGCTCGCGCAGCGTCGCCACGATCTGGTCGGATTCCTGCTGCTTTACCCGGGGGTCGTTGGCGCCGTGGACCACCAGGAGGGGCGCCGTAATCTGGTCGGCTTTGAAGAGGGGCGACTGCCGCTTGAGGCGCTTGCGGTCCTCCGGGTTTTCCGGGTTGCCCACGCGCTCATACCAGGTGCCCTCCAGGTACGGCTGCCAGTAGGCCGGGAACGATTCGATGAGCGTGAGCAGGTTGGAGGGCGCCACGTAGGGCACGCCCGCCGCGTAGAGGTCGGGCGTAAAGGTGACGCCAGCGAGCGTGGCGTAGCCGCCGTACGACCCGCCGAATATGCCCACGCGGTCGGGGTCGGCGATGCCCTGGTCGATGAGGTGCTTCACGCCGTCGGTCAGGTCGTGCTGCATGGCGCCGGTGCCCCACTCCTCGTCCCCCGCGTGCAGGAACGACTGCCCGTAGCCGCTGGAGCCGCGGAAGTTGGGCTGAAGCACCGCGTAGCCACGATTGGCCAGGAACTGCGCCCGGGCGTTGTAGCCCCACGTGTCGCGCGCCCAGGGACCACCGTGGACGTAGATCACGGTCGGCAGGGTCTCGGCCTCCACCCCCTTTGGCAGCGTCAGGTAGGCCGGAATCTCCAGCCCGTCGCGCGCCTCGTAGGTGACGGGCTTCATCTCCGCGAGGTGCTGTGTCGGGAGCTCGGGGCGCGACTCGTACAGCTTCTCCACAGTGCCGCTTTCCGAGTCGAAGAGGTACGTGGCACCAGGGTTCACGTCCTGCTCCACGCTCACGATGTGGGTCCGGAAGTCCTCCGTGGAGGCGCCGATCGAGATCTCACCGTCCGGCAGCTTCTGCTTGAGCGTCTTGTACTTCTGCTCGAAGGCCTCCGTCTTCGGATACACGCGCTGTCGCTCGCCGACGTAGACCGTGGCGGCCAGTTCTTCGGTGCGGTCGTTGAAGATGGCGCCGCCGAAGTCAACCTCACCCTCCGGGTCCGTCGCCACGAGTTCGCTCTCCTGCGTCTGCACGTTCAGAAGCCGGAGCTGCTGCAGGTCCACGTCCTCTCCCTTGTTCGTCGTCAGGTAGACCCGCTCGTTGTCCTTGTGGAACCGGCTCACGCCGCAGGACTCGTCGACCGAGCAGGAGTAGATCGGGGTGAAGGTGGTGTCCTGCTCGGTGATGCTGACGCGCTGAATCTCGGTGCCGCCGCCGTCGGTCTGGCGGCTGGCGAGGCGGAAGCGGCCCTCGTGGTCGAATGTGTAGCTACCGTAGCCCTCGGTGTTTTTGAAGAGAAGCTCGCGGTCGCCCGTCGCTAGGTCGATGCGGTAGAGGTCGTGGTACTGCGGGTTGCGGTCGTTGAGGCCCACCACGATCTCGCCGGGCGTGGCCTCCGGCAGGGCGTAGATGCGCGCCTGCACATTCTCGTAGGGCGTCAGGTCCTCGGCGGGCGGTACGCCGAGGTCGGTGTCCTCCTCTGCGTCCGGATCCACGGCGTAGATGTGAAAGTTCTCGTTGCCGCCCTTGTCCTGGACGTACAGGATGCGCTCGCTGTCCTGTGTCCAAAAGTAGCCCTGTACGGGACGGGTCGTGTCGGCCGTCACCGGCTCGGCGGCGTCGAACGGCTCATCCACGCCCTTCACCCACACGTTCATCACGCCCTGGTACTCCTTGGTGAACGAGACGTGTTCGCCGTCGGGGGAGAGTTGGGCGCCGGCGTACTGCGGGTCGCCGAAGAAGGTTTGCCGGTCGATGAGGGGCGGCAGTTCGCCCTGGTACGTGACCGAGGGGGGCGATATGTTTTCGGAGCCCACGAGGACATCTGGGCTCGCTGGCTCTTGGGCCCCGGCGGGCCCGGCCGCGAGGGCGGCGTAGAGGAGAGAGAGGAGAAGGGTGTAGGGGGCTGAGAGTTGTCGCATGAATCGAACAGAAGTTGGGCGTGCAGAACGGCGGACGGCACGAGGGAGACGAGGAACCTCCTCCGTCACACTCACGCACCGGAGGCCCCGATTGATGCTGGTACCAAAAGAACAATACGGCGCGGAACTGGGGACGGCAAGGAGTTTTTGACGAGCGGGGGCTTTGTTCCATCAGCGGGAAATAAGAGCGGTGAGCCACGGGGGGAACGCGAAGGAGTCGTGGGACGGACGGTTCGGCGGCGCGCCTGCCCGCTCAGCGAGCGATGCGTCCGTTCGTTGAACACTGCTTCCATTTGTGCGGCGTCCCCCATATGCTATTTCATACACCCCGTCCGTCCCGCGCCCACACGCACCGACCGGGCGTCGCTTACGGTCGGCCCGGTGGTGTACAGGGCGGCCCCGCGCAACGAGTGCATGCCTGTTCCGAACCTGATTGCCCACACTCCTCGTTCATCCCCCAACACGCCACGGACTGTTCCCGCCACACCGATGAAGCGGAGGCACGCCTACTGGGTCTGCCAGATTGGAGGCTGGAGCCTGTACGTCGTCATGCGGCTCCTGCTTTCCTCTTTCTTTCGGGAGCTGACGTGGGGCCACGTGGCCTCGAATGTTGCCCTGGGCCTCTCGGGGTTTCTCTTTACGCACCTCTACCGCCTCGTTGCGAAGCGACGCGGATGGACCCATCTCTCGTTGAAGAAACTCATCCCGCGGGTTGTCCTGGTTGCCCTCGGACTGGCCCTGCTTGCCCACGCTACCACCGACATCGTGGGGCGTCACGTGTTGGAGCTTGACTTCTACGACGAGATCGACTCGGAGACCGGGCTGCTGCTGGCCTCGGTGCTGAACGGATGGATTCTGTTCATGCTCTGGTCGGTCATCTACTTCGGGGTGCACGCGGTGTGGAACTACCGACAGGTGGAGGTGGACAAGTGGAAACTGGAGGCGCAGGCCGAGACGGCACGGCTGAAGGCGCTGAAGCTCCAGCTCAACCCCCACTTTTTCTTCAACAGCCTCAACAGTGTGCGGGCCCTCATCGCCGAGGACCCCGACCGTGCCCAGCGCATGGTGACGCGCCTGGCCCGGCTGCTGCGGAATACCTTGCAGGTGGACGACGTGAAGACGGTGCCCCTCGACGAAGAGCTGTCGACGGTGCGCACTTACCTGGAACTAGAGACCGTTCGATTTGAGGACCGGCTGCGGTACCGGATCGACGCGAGCGAAGAGGCGCAGGGCCGGTCGGTGCCGTTCATGCTGGTGCAAACCCTCGTGGAGAATGGAATTAAGCACGGCATCGCGCGGCGCCAGGAGGGGGGAGAGGTGGTCGTGGACGCCCGGGTGGAGGATTCGCACTTGTGCATCCGGGTCACCAATCCGGGCACGATTCACTCCGAGGAGGGCGGCACGGGCCTCGCCAACGCCCGGGAACGGTTGCAACTGCTCTTCGGCGAACAAGCGTCGCTGACCGTGGAAAACGCAGATGCCGATACGGTAGAAGCCTGCGTGGTGCTTCCGTTGCAGCCGGAACCGACGCGCCCGGCAGCCCAAGTGCCGTCGCGGCCCACCGCGACCACGCCGGAATGATGGGCGGAGCATCCGGTGTTCCGTATGGGCACGCAACGCCTGGCGGGGCCGTTGGCGATCCCTCTGTGGCCTGGGCGGTCCTCCGAGTCCTCTCCATACGCTCAGATCCATCCCCGCGATGACGCCTCGCACCGCTCTCTGTGTGTTCCTGCTCCTCGGCATTGCGCTCGCACCTGCGCAGGCGCAAAGCTTTTCCCTCCTGACGGGCCGCAATCACCCCGAGATCGACTGGCGGACGGCGACGACCGAACACTTCACGATCGTCCATCCAGCGCGCCTCGACAGCGTGGCCGCCGCCGCGGCCCCCATCGCGGAGGCGACCTACGACACGCTTGCGGCCAATCTGGAGGTCGCGTTCGACGAGCGCATCGAGATCTATCTGACCGACCAGGACGCCATCGTCAACGGCTTTGCGGCGCCGTTCGACGGCGGGTTTACCAACATCTGGGTGAACACGAACGATTGGGCCTACGCCTTTACGGGGCCGTCCTCGTGGCTGCGCATAGTGCTGGCGCACGAACTGACGCATATCTTTCACTACGAGGCCGTACGGTCGGACCTCGGGGTGTGGGCCTTCGCGTTCGGCGGGTCGTTCCCGCGGTTCTGGACCGAGGGGCTCGCGCAGTACCAGGCTGAGACGTGGAACGCTCAGCGGGGCGAGCGCTGGCTCCGGGCCGCCGTGCTCGACGATGCCCTGTCCTACCGCGACGGGCAGTCGCTCTGGAACGGGCGCCTGCTCTACGCCTCCGGCCATAGCCAAGTGCGCTACTTCACGCAGCAGCACGGCGACTCGACGCTCGCGGACGTGCTCCATCACAAAAAAGACGTGCTGTTCGGGCTCGCCGAGGTGCACGACTTTGAGACAGCCGTCGCCGAGACGGTGGGCTCGTCCTACGAGACGTTCTACGAGCAGTGGCGGCGCGACGTGAATGTGTACTACAACACGCTCGCCGGCCAACTCGAAACCCTCGACTCGCTCCGCACCGACACGCTGCGAGTGCCGGGGCAGTACGTGGAGGATCTCGCGTACAGCCCCGACACGTCGCGCATTGCTGCGTTGGCGACGCTCTCGCCGGAGCAGCCGGTGCGCCGCCTGTACGTGATCGACCGGTCGACTGGCACCGTAAGGGTGGCGGCGGAGGGGGGCATCGAGCCGTCGGTGACCTGGCATCCCGACGGGGACCGACTGGTCTTCAGCCGACGGACGCGGGCCGAGCACGGCTCGCTCATCGACGACCTGTTCGTCGTGGATGCCGATGGTGACAACGAGCGTCGGTTGACGTATGGACGGCGCACCTCGGCCCCCACCGCTGGGCCGGAGGGCAACCGGCTCGCCTTCGTGGCGACAACGGACGGCACGGCCAACGTCCACCTGATGACCCTGGGGACGGGCACGACGACTCGCGTCACAGACTACGCAGGCGACGTGCAGATCACGGGCCTCCAGTGGCATCCCTCGCGCGACACCCTCGCCCTCGCCCGTGTTTCGGATGGCGACCGCGAACTGGTGCTGTACGACCTGGGTACGGGTGCATCCACAATCCTCACGGACCCTTCCTCCGACGACCGGCGACCCCTCTGGAGTCCCGACGGGTCGCAGCTGGCCTACACCTCGCTCCGCGACGGCGTCCCCAATGCCTTCGTCTACGACCTGGCGACCGACACGCACCGCCGTGCCACGCACCTCGTCCGCGGCGCCACCGTCCACGACTGGGTTCCCGCCGACTCGGCGTTCGGGGCCGATTCGAGCGCCACGGCGCCGGATGAGGCGCTCGTCACCGCCACGGCGCTCTCCAAGACGCGGGACGGGGCCTTTCGCATCCCGGCGGGGCGGACGGCGCGGACCGTGGAGCCCTCGGTGCCCGGCCAGTACGACGACTGGACCACCACGCAGCCGCCCCGCACCATTCCGGAGCGCATAGCTCCGGATCCGTCGCTCATTCAGGCGCGCGGCGACTATGGCGCGCTGTCGAATCTCTCCAATCGAGTGTCCTTGGCCCTCCCGTACTACTCGGCGTCGACGGGCGACTTCGGGCTCTCCGGCGTGACCTCTTGGAGCGAGCCCCTCGGCAAACACTCGTTCGGCGCGGTGGGGAGCGTCTCCTTCACCGAGCCGGATGGGAAGAGCGAGATCGTGGCGTCGTACCGGAACCGGCAGCTGTATCCTACGATCGGGATCAGTCTCTTCAGCGCCTCGTCGTCGGCCCGCATCTACGGGAGCGACCTGCTGGTGCAGGAGCGGACGGGGGGCGAGCTCTCGGTGCGGTGGCCGCTCGACTGGCGCGTGGCGCCGTACGTCTCCACCTCATTTTCGACTCGCCTGCGCTACGCCGACCTCGATCCGCTCGACCCGGAGGAGTTCCGGTCGCTGCCCGATAATCTTGCCCCGCCGCAGGCCGGGCAGCAGGCCAGTCTCCGTCTCCAGTTCCTGCGCCGTAAGAAGCCTCCGTACCGGCATACCCTCGTGCATCCACTGGACGGATGGGGCCTTCGGATGCGGGCCACCGGCACGGCCGAGGTGCTGGGTGGCGACAGTTCGTTTCTGCGGGGCGACCTCGCGGGCTACACGCTGCTCCCGAGCAGCGGGCAGCACCGATTCTTCCTCTACGGCCGCCTGCAGGCGCAGACCGGATCCTCGTTCCCGCAGGACTTCGTCGGCTTCTCGAAATACGACGCCATTGAGCTTCCCTTGCCGGGTGCCGTGCCCATCACGCTGGGCGACGCCGAGCGGGTGCGCGGGTACCGGCAGTACGTCCTCGGCAACCGGGTGGCATTTGGCAGCGTCGAGTACCGGATGCCCCTCGCGTCCAGTTTGCGGACGGAAGTGCTTGGGCTCGTGGGGCTGGGGAAGACGACGCTCTCGCTGTTCATGGACGGGGGACTGGTGTGGAACGATGCGGATATCGGCGGGGGCGAGCAGCAACTCGGGACGGGGGTCGAGTTCAAAAACGCGCTGCGCCTCTTTGGTTTTCGGATCGGACATGCCCTCGGGGTGGCCCAGCCGGTCTCCGAGTTCGGGGCGGAGGACGTGCAGGTCTACTATCGGGTGCAGACGGCGCTGCCGTTCTAGTTGCGTTTCCCAGTTGGAACGTCAGTCGAGACGGTCGCGAGACTGCCGTCCGTGAGGGGGGCTCCGCATCGGGGTCCACGTTGTCCGTTCGAACGTTTGCACGTTGCGCGCCGGGGGGCTGACAGGGTTGGACTCATGATCTGTCCTGAGGCTCCCGCTCCACGGTGTTATTGTGAGAACTACCACCTCCGGCAACAGATCGCCTCTGATCGTCGCTCCGTTCGCCTCATTTCTGCCGATCGCCCCATGATTCGCCCCCGACGCCTCGGCGAGATCATTGCGTGGGGACTTGGGCTCGTGCCCGTTGTGCTCTGGTTCGTGGCGGGGCCGGAGGTGCCGGTGGGGCGGCGCGGGGTGGAGGCGTGGCCGTTTCTGGTCATTGGACAAGTGGCAGGGCTGGTGGGAATGGCGCTCCTCTCCGTCTCCTTCGTCCTGTCCGCCCGGCTACGAGGGCTGGAGGACTACTTTGGCGGGCTCGACGGGATGTACCGTACGCATCACCGCGTCGGCCTCGCGGCCTTTGGTTTCTTGCTGTTACATCCCGTCGCGCTCGCGCTGCGCTTCGTGCCCGCGGACTGGGGGCGAGCCGTCGCGTTTCTGTTGCCCGGGCACGCCCGGTGGGCGGTGGACCTCGGCGTGTATGCCCTCTGGGGCATGATCCTGCTCCTGGGGGTCACGCTCACCGCCAGGGTGCCGTACGACAAGTGGAAGCTCTCCCACAAGGGGCTTGGGCTCGTGTTGCTCGGCGGCGCGGTGCACATGTGGTTCGTGGAGGGGACGCGGGGGATGCGCGTGGCGGTGGCCGAGCATGCGGCCCTCTGGGGCTACATGACAGCGATCGTGGGGCTGGGCCTCGCCGGGGCCGTCTACAAGATCGTCGTGCTCCCGCTCTGGCCCAAGCCGCGGTACACGGTCGCGGGCGTGGAGCGGCTCAACGACGACGTGGTCGAGGTGACGCTAACGCCACAGGGCGAGCCCATCGACTTTGTGCCGGGACAGTTCGTCTTCGTCACCTTCTACGGGGCTGGGCTGACGCGCGAATCGCACCCGTACACACTCTGCGGCCCGGCGGACGCGGAGACGCTCACAATTACGGTGAAGGCCCTCGGCGACTACACGCGGCGGCTCTGCGAGCGGCTGGAGGCGGGCATAGAGGCGTCCCTCGAGGGACCGTATGGGCGGTTCGATTATCGCGACGGCGGGGATCGGCAGATCTGGATTGCGGGCGGGGTTGGGGTGGCGCCATTTCTGAGCTGGACGCGCAACATGGCCCGCGACGGCACGACGACCCGCGATGTGGACTTCTACTACTGCGTCCACGACCGGAGCGACGCGGTGTACCGGGAGGAGTTCGGGGCGATCAGTCAGCAGCTTCCCAACGTCCACGTCGCCCTCGTCTGCTCGGTGGAGGACGGACACCTGCACGCCGACGACATCGGCGACGTGACGGACGCCGACGTGTTCATGTGCGGGCCGAAGCGGCTCACCACAGACCTCCGCCGGCAATTCCGACGCCGCGGCGTGCCGGACCGCCGCATTCACTACGAGGACTTCGAGTTTCGGTAAGAGCTACACCGCGATCGGCGCCGTCAGCGCCGGGTGGTGCTCGTAGTTCTCGATCGTCACGTCGTCGGCCGCGTAGTCGACCATCGAGTCGCGCTCGCGGAGGCGGAGCGTGGGCCGGGCGTACGGGGGGCGGCTCAGCTGTTCTTCGACCTGATCGACGTGGTTCTGGTAGATGTGGCAGTCGCCCCCGCTGAAGATGAGTTCGTGCGGGGTGAGGTCGGCCTGCTGGGCCAGCATGTGCGTGAGCAAGGCGTAGCTGGCGATGTTGAAGGGAAGCCCCAGGAAGCTATCGACAGATCTCTGTTGCCACATCAGCGATAATTTTCCGCTTCCGGGTTTTCCCTCCACGAAGCACTGGAAGGCGTAGTGGCAGGGCGGAAGCGCGGTGTCTTCCACTTGCGCGGGATGCCAGGCGCTCACGACGTGGCGGCGCGAGTGGGGCCGCTCGCGGAGCCCTTCCACGAGTCGCTCGATCTGATCGACCCGCCGCTCGGGCCCCTCAAAGTCGCGCCACTGTGTGCCGTACACCGGGCCGAGGTCGCCCCACCGGGTGGCGAAGGCGTCGTCCTCCGCGATCTTTTCTTCGAAGGCCTCCTGGCTGATCTCGTCGCCGGTCTCCTCCCGGTACCGCTCCAGCGGCCAGTCCGTCCAGATCGACACGCCCGCCTGCACGAGCGACTGGATGTTGGTCTCGCCCCGAAGAAACCAGAGCAGTTCTTCCGTCACGCCCCGCATCCACACCCGCTTCGTCGTGAGCAGCGGGAAGCCCTCTCGCAGATCGAAGCGCAGCCGGCGGCCGAAGACGCGGATCGTGCCCGTGCCGGTACGGTCCTCGTGTCGGGTGCCGTGGTCGAGGATGTCCTGGAGGTAGTCGAGGTACGGGCGCATCTGAGAGCGGGAGCGTGGGAGCGCGCGGGGAGAGAGTAGCGAAAGGCGGCGGGAAGATGTGTAGAGAAGCCCAACGTGGCGATGAGGTACAGGTTGCGGCGCGCAGGGAGGATCGCGCTGTCTTTTTCGGAGAACCTGAGACCGATTCGGGGCGATCTGGGGAGCATCCTCGACCAGGATCGAGGGTCGGGGGGCTATGCTTGTGCTTCCACGGTTTCAAGCTTACACACTCCCCAATCGGGAACGTGCCGGCGACCCCCCTCGTTGTGCGCAGCCACTCGGTACTCCACGGACGAAGCCGCCCTCCGACATGGCCAACATTGATTCCGACATCCCCGAGAACAAGCACCTTAAGCAGGCGATCAACCACCTCGAAAAGGTGCTCGAATACGCCCCGATGGTGTCCGAAGGGCGCGACGCCACCGTGCACCTCACGCCTGAGGACTGGCAGGTGGTGGCGGACGCGCTCTTCAACATGAACGCGCCGGACGACGCCTTCCCGGACGCGATCACGGACTACGGCCTCACCAACGAAAACCAAACCATTACCCTCACCACCGACGACTACGACATCGAGATTGAGGTCGTGGCCAGCTAAGTCGCGTTGAAGCATTGCGACGTTGAACGTGCCAACGTCATACGTGCCAACGCTAGTTTGCGGCGGCGTGGAGAGGGAACGATGGCACAGACACCCGGAACTGTTCGCCGTCGGCCCGCTGCACGAGGTAGTTGCCCTCCACCGTGCCGTTGAACGACTCGATCATGCAGGCCCCGTCGTGTACGTGGGTCTCGCCCGGGGCAATGACCGGGTGGGGCTGGAGCGTGCTGTCGCCCGTCAGGTCCTGGCGGCTGCCGTCGGACTCTTCGATGATCCAGCGGCGTCGGAGGAGTTGTACCTCGTCCGTCCCAGTATTTTCGATGTAAATGGCATAACCGAACGCGAACTCGCGCTCCAGGAGGTCGGATGGCTCATCGAGGTAGATGGGCCGAACGGTCACTGTGATGCCACGGGTGGTCGAGGCGTAGCTAATCATAGGCTTTTGGAGTTCCCCTAGGTGGAGACAACTCTTACTAAAGGGGTGGTTGGTAGGCTGAAAATCCCGGTACGAACACTTTTACCGGCCAGCAAAGAATTGTTCAAAGACCGGTGCAGGATTTCACAAAGATGCTTGTGGGATCCAGCATGGTTGACGCACACCGCGTCGTTTTCTTCTTTTGGATCGGTCCGTAGCAGAATTGGATCGGCCCTTCGTAATTCGTGCCCGCAAATCCGCCATCGGTTCGGTCCACGTTTGATGGACGCTTCGCCCAACCCTTCCGCTGCTTCCTGGTCGCGTTCTCGGATTGCAGCCCTGAACGCTCAGTTTGAGCCGCACGGCCCCAAAGCGATCCTGAACTGGGCCGTTCACACCTTCGACGACGACCTCGCGCAAGGTACCGGCTTCGGCCCGTCGGGCATCGTCATCATGCACATGCTGGCCGACCTCCGGCCCGGCACGACGGTCTTCTACCTCGACACCGACCTGCTCTTCCCGGAAACCTACGAGCTGTGCGAGGACCTGGACGCCCGGCTCGACGTGGACGTGACACGTGTCCATGGCGGGCTCTCGCTCGACGAGCAGGCCGAGCAGGAAGGGGAGGCGCTCTGGAACCGGAATCCGAACCGCTGCTGCTTCCTCCGCAAGGTGAAGCCGCTGAAGAACTTTTTGGCGGATCGCCGCGCCTGGATTACGGGCGTGCGTCGCGACCAGTCCGAGCGCCGGGCCGACGCGGACATCCTGTCGTGGGAGGACCAGTACGGGGTGTTCAAGATCAACCCGCTGGCCAACTGGACGCAGAAAGAGGTGTGGAAGTACCTGTTTGAGCACGACCTCCCCTACAACCCGAAACACGACCAGGGCTATCCCAGCCTCGGCTGCGTGCCGTGCACCGAGCCGGTGGATGAGGCCGACGGGTACTCGCGCGAGGGCCGCTGGGGGGACGCCGACAAGACGGAGTGCGGCCTCCACACCTCGTTGGGGGAAGAGGAGTCTGAGGCCGCCGGTTCGTGATCTGTGGAGGCGGCCCCGTCCGGCGCGCCCGGCGGCGTGAACCCTGGTTGAAAGCAGCGGCGGGACCGCCCCGCGCGAGCCCCCGCGCCCGAACCATCGCTCGGCCCTGAGCGTTGATGCTGCCGCCAATTTAGAACGAATCTAGACGCCTGATGAGCGCGCCCGACGCCGACACGACGGACACGAAAGAAATCCCCGACGCCACCGTCCTCTTCGCCGGGGACTCGGGGGACGGGATGCAGATCACGGGGTCGCAGTTTACCCTCGCCTCCGCCTACGCCCACAACGACCTCGCGACGCTGCCGGACTACCCCGCCGAGATCCGCGCCCCGGCCGGCACCACCTTCGGCGT
>CAJXKO010000099.1 GCA_913055845.1 uncultured Bacteroidota bacterium
CGGACGCGCCCCATTCTGCTGACGGCCGGGACGGTGGTGATCGGGGCGTCGGTCATTCTGTTCGACCCGATTTTTCAAGGCCTCGCCATCTCGCTGATGGGTGGCGCCATCGCCTCCACGGCGCTCACGCTCCTGATCGTACCGCTCGTCCACTACATGATCGAGCGGCGCCTGCTCGACGAACCGGCCACCGGCGGCGAATCTGCATAACCCCCGGTACTCACTGCCTTCCAGACCGACTCTACGCCTCCCATGAAACTCGTCGCCATTATGAGTCTCGACAGCTACCGCGATGACCTGCACGCCCTGCTGCGGGAGCGCAAGATTGAGGTCTTCAGCGAACTCGATATCGAAGGCTACCACCAATCGTCCGATGGCGGCGTCAATCCTACCCCTGGCTGGTTCCGGGGTGGCACCCCGCCCACCGACTCAACGCTCACGTGGGCCTTCCTCAACGACGAGCAGGCCGACCACCTGCTCGACACCATCGCGGACTTCAACGAGCGCCGCGACCTGGAGCGCCCCGTCCGCGCCTTCCAAATGAGTGTAGACCGCGCGGTGTAGACCGTTGGGCGTCCCTCGTTTCTCCGTTAACGATCCCTACGTAGACATGGCCACGACTGCCAACCCATCCTCCCCGACCGACGCTCCCGATGAACCGGCGACGGGCATGTGCCGTGTGCCCTCCACCGAAGAAAAACTCGTCCGCGTACTGGCGGGCGTGGTGTCGCTCACGGGCCTGGGCCTCGGCTTCTTCGTCAGCCCCTGGTGGTACCTGCTTACGGTCTTTGCCGGGCTAAATGTCATTCAGAGCGCCTTCACGGGCTTCTGTCCGCCGGAAATCGTGTATCGCTGGTTCAACCGGTAGGCCCGCAGGGGCAGTGCCGACATTCCGGTACAGGATCGCTATCCTGTATTTTCCAGACTGGAGTTCCTATGTCTCCACTGACTTTGGCACTGCCCTTTCGATTCCATGGTTGAGATTAGCGTGTGGACCGTTGTCGTCGCGGCGGGCTTCACCGCCGTAGCCACGGGCCTCGGAGCGCTTCCGTTTCTGTTCGTCCGTCGGTTTAGCGATTGGTGGCTCGGGGTGTTCAACGCTGCGGCCGGGGGCCTCATGCTCGCCGCCAGTCACAGTCTTATCGTCGAGGGCTCGGTCCTGAGCGTGGGGCGCACCCTGAGCGGCATCTTGATTGGCCTGTCCCTCATCGTGCTGGCCAATACACTGATCGGTCGGCAGGAAGACCACGACGTGGCCAATCTGGCCGGGGCGGACGCGCGGAAGGCGCTGCTCATCCTGGGTGTGATGACGGCCCACTCCTTCGCCGAGGGCGTGGGCGTGGGCGTTTCGTTCGGCGGAGGCGACGAACTCGGGCTCTTTATCACCGCGGCGATTGCCGTGCACAACATTCCGGAAGGGCTCGCCATCAGCCTCGTGCTCGTGCCACGCGGCACGCCGATCTGGAAGGCTGCGGGGTGGAGCATCTTCACGAGCCTACCTCAGCCCCTCATGGCCCTCCCCGCTTTCCTCTTCGTGCTCGTGTTCGAGCCGTTCCTGCCCGTCGGCCTGGGCCTGGCCGCCGGGGCGATGCTCTGGATGGTGTTTGCGGAACTGATCCCCGATGCCCTGAAGACAGCCTCCGGCCCCACCGTGGGCACGGCCGTCACGATCGCCTTTACTGTGCTCTTTGCCTTCCAGAATTTTGTACTCCACGTGTGAGCTCCCTGGTGCCCGTCCACTCGCTTTCGTCCTCCCCTCCGATTGACAGCCCCCCTCGATGAATCGTGCCATTGCTTGGTTTGCGCGTCACGGCGTGGCGGCCAACTTGCTAATGCTTTTGCTGCTCGTGGGTGGGGCGGTGGCGGCCAGCACGGTGGTGCAGGAAAACTTTCCCGAGTTCAGTCTCGATGCCGTGGAGGTGCGTGTGCGCTACCCCGGCGCCTCGCCCGAGGACGTGGAAGACGCGATTGTTCGGCGCATCGAGGACCGCGTGGAAGGGGTGGAGGGCATCGATCGCATCCTGGCAACGGCGGCGGAGAATGTGGGAGTGGTGACCGTGGAACTGAAGCGCGGCACCGACCTGAGCCGCGCCCGCACCGACATCAAGTCCGAGGTGGACCGCATTACGGCGTTCCCCGACGCGGCGGAAGAGCCAGTGGTCACGGAAGTGACCAGTCGTGAGCAGGTGCTGCAGGTGGCCCTTCACGGCGATGCGTCACTCCGCGTCCTGAAAGACCTCGCCCAGCAAGCCGAGAATGCCCTTGGCCGGACGCCACAGATTTCATTCGTCCGCGTCGACGGGGTGCCCGACGAGGAGATCTCGATCGAGGTGTCGCGCAACGCGCTCCGCACGTACGGCCTGACGCTCGGGACCGTAGCGCAGCGGGTGCGTTCGGGGAGCCTCGACCTGCCCGGCGGCAGCATCGAGACCGACGACGAGGAAATCACGATCCGCACCGAGGGCCAGAACTACACGGCGCCGGAGTTTGAGGACCTGATTCTGCTGAGCCGACGCGACGGTGCCACCGTGCGGCTCGGGAAGGTGGCGACGATAGTGGACGGGTTCGACCAGAACTCGGACCTCATCACGCGCTTCGATGGTGAGCCCGCCGTGCTTCTCAATGTTTTCCGCACGGGCGACGAGCAGGCGCTGGACGTGGAGGCGGCGGTGACGCAGTACCTCAACTCGGAGCTCCGCCCCTCGCTTCCCCGCGGCATCGAGGCCACCGTCTGGCGCAACAGTGCGGACAACCTCCGCACCCGCCTCGACATCATGATCGAGAACGGCCTGCTGGGGCTGGGGCTGGTGCTCGTGGTGCTCACGCTCTTCCTGGCCCCGCGCAAGGCATTCTGGACCGCCTCCGGCATTTTCCTCGCGTTCATCGGCGCGCTCATCCTCATGCAGCAGCTGGGCGTGTCGATCAACATGCTGTCTGTGTTCGGCTTCATCATCGCGATGGGAATTGCCGTGGACGATGCCATCGTGGTGGTGGACAACGTCTACGCCGAGCAGGAACGCGCCGGCGAGCCGCTGGAGGCCGCCGTGCGGGGCACGCAGCGCGTGGCGACGCCGGTCATCTTCGCGGTCCTCACCACCATCGCCGCGTTCACGCCGCTGCTCTTCGTGCGCGGCACAATCGGCAAATTCCTGGGTGACGTGCCGCTGGTGGTGATTTTTATCCTGGTGGTGTCGCTGGTGGAGGTGCTCTTGATCCTGCCGTCGCACCTGTCGCACAGCGGGCCGGGCGGCGCCCCAACCACGACGGCCGGGCGTCTCCTGGCTCAGATGCGAGGGTGGGTGAGTGATAAGCTACGGGCGTTCGTGGAGGGACCGCTCACGACGGGACTCCGCTTCGCGACCCGCCACTACGGCGTTACGCTGATGGGCGGCGTGGCACTGCTGCTTGTGACGTTCAGCCTCGTGGCGAACGGGTACGTCAAGAACGAATTCTTCCCCAGCATTCCGGGCAACGTGGTGACGGCGCAGTTGGAGATGTCGCCCGGCACCAATGCGACGGCCACAGCCCGCATGGCCCGGCGGCTGCGGGAGAACGGCCTCGAGGCGCTGCGAGACCTGGAAGACCAGTCGGGCGAGCGCCTGCTCCAGACGACCTACACGACGGTGGGCCGCCAACCAGTGGCGTCGGGCGGGCGCACGCAGGCCGGGTTCACAGCGCAGAAGCCCAACGTGGCGGAGGTCAGCATCGAAATGGTAGACGCGGAGGCACGGACGGTGCCCTCGCCCCGTCTCGAGGCAAAATGGCGGGAGGCCGTGGGGACGGCCGCCGGAATACAGTCGCTCTCGTTTGCCAGCAGCGCAGGTGGGCCGGGCGGGGCGCCGGTGTCCGTGCAGCTCTTTGCGCCGACCGTCGAACAGATGACCCGCGCCGCAGCGGTGGTCACGGACACGCTCCGGCGATACGAGGGCGTGGTGGACGTGACGAGCGACTGGGAGGAGAAGCGGGAGCTGGAGCTTCGCCTCAAGCCGGCGGCCCGCTCGCTCGGGCTCACGCTGGACGACCTGGCCCGACAGGCGCGGGCGGCGTTCTTCGGCGTCGAGTCGTACCGGCTGCAGCGGGGGCAGGACGAGGTGCGCGTCTACGTCCGTCTCCCCGCCGACGAGCGCAACGCCGTGGAGGACCTGCGTAAGTACCGCATTCGGACGCCGGAGGGAGCCGCGGTGCCGCTCGAAGAGGTGGCCACCGTGACGCTCGGCACCGGGCCCACCCAGATTCAGCGACAGGACAGCCGCCGCGTGGTGACGGTGACGGCCGACGTGAATGCCGCCGTGACCACTGGAGGCGAAGCCACGGCCCGCCTCCAGCAGGCGACGCTGCCGGCCCTCCAGGCCCGGATGCCCGCGCTCGACGTCCAGTTTGGCGGGCAGCGGCGGGAGCAGCGAAAGGCGCAGGGCTCACTTCAGGTGGGCTTCCTGCTCGCCCTGTTCGCAATCTACGGACTGCTGGCCATTCCCTTTCGGTCGTACGTGCAGCCGCTCGTCATCATGGCCACCATTCCGTTTGCGTGGATCGGGGCGCTGCTCGGCCACTTCGTGCTCGGCTACAACCTGATCATGCCCAGTATTTTCGGCATCGTCGGCCTCAGCGGGGTGATCGTGAACGACGCGCTCGTGATGATCGACTTCGCCAACGAGGAGCGCGAGCGGGGCGCGTCGTGGCGCGAGGCGCTAGTGCACGCGGGCCAGGTGCGCTTCCGGCCGATCCTGCTCACGTCGCTCACCACCTTTTTCGGGCTCGCGCCCTTCATCCTGGAGCGGAGCGTGGAGGCGCAGTTCCTGGTGCCCATGGCCATCAGCCTGGGTGGCGGCATTCTGCTCGGCACGGCCATTCTCATGCTCATCGTGCCCGCCCTCGCCATGCTGCAGCGCGACGTGGCGGCGGGCGTCCGGTCCGTGTTCTGATGCGCCCACCTGCACCCAAACACCACTGGGGCGCACTTCGGTGCGTCCCTAAAGTCTTGTTGATTGTCTCCTCGATTTCCCTTGATTCCCATGACCCTTCCCAGCATGCCCTCCCTCGTTCGCCGCCGGGCCCAGGCCCTTCTGCTGCTCGCCGCAGTCCTCCTGCTGCCGCTGGGCGCCCAGGCGCAGCCCACGACGACCCCACCCGACCCGCCTGCGCAGGCCACGGCGGACGCGCCCCGCACGGCCTACCTCGTCCGCAGTGCCGACATGCTGCCGGTGGTCCTCATGAGCGCTCGCACCTCGCTCATCGGCGAGGCCAACGGCTTTGAGGCCGCCGCGGCCGACGTGGTGGTCGTGGGACCGGCGGTAAAGGGCCTCGTGCACGACAGCAAGCACGCCGAAGCCCTGACCAAGAGCCTCGACGCCGGGGTTCGCGTGGTGGCGTGTGGCCTCGCCATGGAAAAGACGGGCGTGGCCCAGGATGACCTCCTCGATGGCATCGACACCGCCGCGAATGGCTTCCACGAGCTATTTCGGCTGGAGGCCGCGGGATACGTCACCCTGCAACTGTAGGCCGCCGCGCTTCCGGTACCCGTCGTCACGCCGAGCCCCGCCACACCAGGCGGACAGTGGCGGCGGGTCCCCGGTGCATTCCTTCTTTGAGAACCGGCTCGTCCGCGTCGAGCTGTTCAATCTCGCCCGCATCGAAGTGTGTGCGAAGCTCATCGGCCGTGACCATCATGGCGGGGTCGGGCGGGCCGCCGCTGGTGTAGCCCTCGGTCCGTTGCTCGGGACGGAACCATTCCGCCACAAGGACGCCGCCGGGCCGGAGGCAGTGCTGGATAAGCCGGTACAGAGTCGGGCGCTCGTCGGCCGGCAGATGCAGAAACGTAGTCACGACCGCGTCCCAGGTCCGCTCCGGCGTCCACGTGCGCACGTCGGCCTGGATGGTTTCCACATCCACCCCGGCCTCCGCAGCAAGACGCTCCGTCTTCCGAAGCCCCTCCGCGGCGTAGTCGAGGGCGGTGACGGTGTGGCCCTGTCGGGCAAGATGGACGGCGTTTCGCCCCTCACCTGCCCCCAGGACCAGCACCTCGGCATTCTCCGGGAGCCATCGATCGGCAGCGGTCTCCACAAATACATTGGGCGCCTCGCCGTACACGTACTCCTCTTTGGCAAAGCGGTCGTTCCAGAACTCAGCGGGTTTGGGCATCGGTGGGACCAAAACTGTGAGTAGCCTCCGTTGGAAGCGAAGGGGTGGATTACTCCTGCGTCAGGGCTGTCGTCGTTGCGCCGAAATTAACGCGGTCCGCATCCTGCGCTACCACGCGGAGACGTGTGGCGCCGTCGTCGGGCACCGCAATGGTGCCGTCGTATTCACTGGTCGTGCCGGCGTAGGAGAGCGGCGCCTCAGCCACCACGGCTCCGTCACGCAGCAGTTGGGCGCGGATGGTATAGCGGGTCGCGTCCCACAGGCCGCCCGGCTCGGTGGGGCAGCCGCACATCATGCGAACCCGGGCCCGAACGTTCAGGGAAGAGCCGGGCGTGGCGTCGGTACCGGACGGCGCGACCACTTCCACGATGAAGCCATGCAGCGTGAGCGTCACACCGTCGCCCGTCACGTCTGTCCCCGGCATCAGAAGCATCGTCGTGGAGGCCGTCTGTTGGGCCTCTGGATAGTCGAGCGGCCCCCGGGCCGTGATCTTGACCCGGGTGGGCTGCGTCAGCGATAGGGTGGCCTCGTACTTCGCCGCGCCCGGAACGTCGTAAATGGTAGCGCCGCGCTCGCGGGGCTGGCGCATGATTTTGTCGGTACTGCCGGAGTCGCCCGTCTGGCGGCCCTCGGCCAGGACTTCGCCGGTCTCGGCGTCTTCGATGGTGATATGGGCCCCGCCCACAGGGTCCTGGAGGAGCTTGGCATCGTTGGAGACGGCCCGCACTACCACAGTCGTGGGCACAGCCTCCTGCGCGGCCGCCGGAACGACGAGTCCCGGAGCGATGAGCAGGAGTACAAACAGGGCAACAGAAATGAATCGACAGATACGCATCACACAGATCAGGGCTGGGGGACAACGGTGAATGAGGGACATGCTCTATATCTGCTACGCCGGGGACCGATCCTGGATCGTTCGGGGCCTCATCCACGACACAACACGCCCCAAGAATCCATTACAACGATGCCGGGAAAATTCCTACAGAAAAGCGTGCGGAGCGCCCCGATATTGCATATTGTCCTTATAACGTTTTCTCGTGGCAAGGGGCACCGGGGGCTCCACATGGGGCCTGAGTGTACCATAGTTTCATTCGCCATCTCGTCTACTAGATCGACCACCGACCATGCTCTCCATTCAACGCGTCCTGTTTCCCACAGATCTCTCGGACGGTGCGGAGCGGGCCTTTCCCCAGGCGGCCCATCTCGCCGACTGGCACGACGCGGACCTGCACATCCTAAACGTGACGGGCCGTCATCGCCACGACTACGAGACGACGAAGGCCCACTTCCCCCTCTCTATCGACACCCTCAACGAGTGGCTCGGGCGTCCCGACGCCCCGACGAGCGGTGCAAAATGGCCGGACCTGGAGGCCCTCCCCATCACGCAAGAACAGGTCGAAGCGGCCGATCCGTCCGAGCGGATCCTCGCGTACGCCGAGGACGAGGACATCGACCTGATTGTGATGGGCACCCATGGCCGCCGCGGCGTCGACCGCATGCTGTTTGGAAGCGTGACGGAGGAGGTCGTGCGCAAGGCGCCCTGCCCCACCTTCACCGTGCGCGCCGACACGGACAGTGCCCCCAATCGGGCCGTGCGACGTGTGCTTGCGCCCGTCGACTTCTCCGAGGCCTCTGAGGTGGCGGTCCAGCACGCCCGCGAGATCGCCCTCACTTACGGAGCGGAGATTGACCTGCTCCACGTGGTGGAGGAGCCTTTCTACCCGTCGGCCTATGGCTACGAGCCCTCGGCCTTCCCCACCGCAGACGTACTGGAGAACGTGGAGACCCAGCTCGGCGACATGGCACGGGAAATGATCGGGTACGAGCACGCCATGATTGAGGCCCGCACCGGCGACCCAGCGAGCGAGATCCTCGACTACACCGAAGCCAACGAGATCGACCTCATCGTGATTGCCACACAGGGCCGCACCGGACTCGACCGGGTGCTCATGGGCAGCGTCGCGGAGCGGGTATTGCGTCGAGCCTCGACGCCGGTGTTCGTCGTGAAGCCCGACCGCAAATCGCTCGTGCCGACCCAAACCACCGAGGCCACCGCGGCCGAGTAGTGGGCGGGTATGGACCTCCCTGGACGAGTAGCCACGCCACGTGCCTTGCACATTCTCCTCCTCGCCCCGTGGCCTCCCTCGATACGTATCTGGCAAGCCGCAATCTCCGTCGGCCCGACGAGAGGACCACGCCCGACGGGCACGACGCTCCCCTCTTCGTGGTGCAGAAGCACGACGCCAGCACGCTCCACTACGACGTGCGGCTGGAGGTGAACGGGGTGCTCAAATCGTGGACCGTCCCCAAAGGCCCCTCGACCGATCCGCGCGAGAAGCGGCTCGCCCAACCCACCGAGGACCACCCGCTCGACTACGCCACGTTCGAGGGCGTCATCCCGGAGGGGCAGTACGGAGCGGGCCCGGTTCTTGTGTGGGACCTGGGACCGTACCGCAATCTGCGCGCCGAGGAAGACGAGCCGGTGTCGATGCAGGAGGCACTCGAGGAGGGCAAGGGGGAGGTTTGGCTGGAAGGACAGAAGCTAAAAGGCGGGTACGCACTGGTCCGCATCGATGACGCCGACGACCGGTGGCTTCTGATCAAGATGGACGACGATGAAGCCGACGCCCGCCGGAAGCCCACCAGCACACAGCCGAGGTCGGTCCTGAGCGAACGCACCATTGAGGAGATCGCCGAAGACGCCGAGAGCGAATCGTCATGATCGAGGCGCTGGAACGCCTTCCGGACGCGGTGCAAGACGACCTGCGCGAGACGGATCCGCCGCGGTGGACGGCCCCCATGCTGGCTACGCTCACGGACGAGCGATTCTCGGATGCGGATTGGCTCTATGAGCGAAAACTGGACGGGGAGCGCTGCCTTGGCTTCCGCACCGGGAGCGACGTGCGGCTGCGGTCGCGCAACCGGGAGGACCTGAGTCCGACATATCCGGAGCTCATGGACGCACTCGAGGGGCAGTCGCCCACCCCCTTTATCCTGGACGGTGAAGTGGTCGCCTTCTCGAAGGGCGTCTCTAGCTTCTCGCGCCTCCAGCAGCGCCTGCAAATTGACGACCCGGCGGAGGCCCGTAAGAGCAATGTCGCAGTCTACTACTACGTGTTCGACCTGCTGCACCTGGACGGGTACGACCTCACGAAGATCGACCTCCGCTACCGAAAGTCGGTACTCAAGGCCGCGCTCTCCTACGATGATCCGCTCCGGTTTACGTCTCATCGCAACGAGGCAGGCGAGGCCTTCTTCGAAGAGGCCTGCGACAAGGGCTGGGAGGGCGTCATTGCCAAGAAGGCAGACAGCCCGTACGTCCACTCTCGATCCAAGAACTGGCTCAAGTTCAAGTGCGTCCGCCGCCAGGAGCTCGTGATCGGCGGCTTTACGGAGCCGGAGGGCGAGCGGATTGGGTTCGGGGCGCTTCTACTTGGGGTCTACGACGGAGACGAACTGGTCTACGCCGGAAAGGTGGGCACCGGCTTCGACGACGAGACCCTTCGCAGCTTGAGGTCGCGCCTGGACTTGTTGGAGCGGGAAACGCCCCCGTTCGATCGGGGCGATCTGCCACGAAAAGAAGTTCACTGGGTCACGCCCAAACTCGTCGCGCAGATCGGGTTCGAGGAGTGGACCGACGACGACCGCCTCCGACAGCCGCGCTTCCTGGGCCTGCGGCACGACAAGGATCCGCACAACGTCATCAAAGAAACCCCCAAGGCGCGATGAGCACGAAATCATTTGAGGCGGACGGCCGCACGGTCGAAATCGGCAACGCCGACAAAGTGCTATTCCCCGACGTGGGCGTGACGAAGGGTGACCTCGCCGACTATTACGCCGATATCGCGGTCACGATGCTCCCACACCTGGAGGGACGTCCCGTGACGATGCAGCGGTTTCCGGAGGGGATCGGGGAGGACGGATTTTACCAAAAGAAGGCGCCCGATCATTTTCCGGACTGGGTCCGACGGGTGTCGATCGAGGTAGAAGAACGGGACGAATCGCAGCCCCAGGTGGTGTGTGACGACGCCGCGACGCTGTTGTACCTCGTCGACCAGGCCTGCATCACACCACACGTGTGGCTGAGCCGCGCCGACGCGCTCCACCACCCGAACCGCCTGATCTTCGACCTCGATCCGCCGAGCGACGATTTTGCTCCGGTCCGGTTCGCGGCGCGACAGCTTCGGGATACGCTGGACGAGGTGGGCCTCGCCCCGTTCGTCATGACCACGGGCTCGCAGGGCGCCCACGTAGTCGTCCCCCTCGACGGCGCCGCGCCCTTCGACACCGTCCGGGCCTTCGCCAAGGACCTAGCCGAGGTGGTGGCCGCCCGGCACCCTGAGCGCCTGACGACGGCCGTCCGCAAAAACAAACGACAGGGACGCCTCTTCCTGGACTACCTGCGCAACTCGTACGCACAGAACAGCGTGGCGCCCTATGCGGTGCGCCCCATCCCTGGCGCCCCCGTCGCTACGCCGCTGAACTGGGACGAGCTGGGCGGCGACCTCCACTCGCAGACCTACACGCTGGACAATATCCCCCGTCGGATGGGGCAGAAGACCGATCCGTGGGCCGACATTCAGGACGAAGCCTGTGCGCTCGACGCCCCGCGGGACCGCCTGGACGACCTCCGAGCGGATGCGTAACAAGGCGGCATGGCGACGCGGCCCTACGTTCCCCGTCCCCGTGCCCGCGGAACGTACCAACGTTTAACGTACGAACGTCCAACGCCGTGAAACTCACCTTCCTCGGGACGCGCGGCAACATCGAGCCCCGGAGCGAGCGCCACGACATGCACAGCGCACTCCTGGTGGAATACTATGGCGAGCGGGTCCTGGTGGACTGCGGGGAGGACTGGCGCGGCGAAATCGACACCATCGGGCCGGACGCCATCGTGCTTACCCACGCCCACCCCGACCATGCGTGGGGCCTGAAGGACGGTGCGCCGTGCCCGGTCTACGCAACCGAGAAGACGTGGGACGATATCGACGCGTACCCGATCGACGAGCAGATCGTCATCGAGCCGCGATCACCGGTCGAGGTTCGGGGAATCCAGTTCGAGGCGTTCCCGGTGGATCATTCCACCCGGGCCCCCGCCGTGGGATACCGCATCGGGGCGGGGCGCGTCACCATCTTCTACGTCCCCGATGTGGTCTACATCCCCGACCGCGCCGCGGCCCTGGACGGCATCCGACTCTATATTGGCGACGGGGCCACCATCACGCGCTCGATGGTGCGACGAGTCGACGGTGCGCTCATCGGTCACGTTCCACTGCACACCCAACTTACGTGGTGCCAGAAGGAGGGTGTGTCCGAGGCGGCCTTTACACACTGCGGCTCCGCGATCGTCGATACGGACCCGAACGAGGTGGCACGGACCGTGAACGAGCTGGCCGAGAAGCGCGGCGTGGAGACCACAATTGCCACGGACGGGATGGAACGGGTGCTGCGATAGCCGGGTCATACCAGCTTCCCGGAGCGGCTCTGTGGCGCTCCATGCCGACCCGTTTTGCGACCGGCCAGTGTCCGGAAACTTTTCCCATGCGTGACAATATAGGGACGTGCCCTAATACTTGTCATAACATGAATTAACAAACCGTACGCCCATGGAGGGATTCCTCACCGCCTCGTGGCCCTGGTACGTGGCCGGGCCGCTCATCGGACTGTTCGTGCCCTTGCTTCTGTTGCTGACAGGCAAGGCATTCGGCGTCTCGTCGAGCCTGAAGCACACCTGTGCAGCGACGGTACCGGGCCGGGCTGAATATTTCCGGTACGACTGGAAAACAAGCGGCCTCTGGAACCTGCTCTTCGTGGTCGGCATCCTGCTCGGCGGGGTGCTCGCCGTACAGTTCCTCGGGGGCGGCGGCCCCACAGGCATCGCGGCGGCGACGAAGACGGATCTCCAGGCGCTCGGGATCACGGACTTTTCGGGCCTCGTGCCGCCGACGCT
>CAJXKO010000100.1 GCA_913055845.1 uncultured Bacteroidota bacterium
ATAACCTGTAATTATATGAAGGTGCTCAGGATATCCACATCCTGCGTCTTCCAACCCAACGAAATCCAGCGGGTTCTACGAGGGCGGCTGTGCATATGTCAAACTGGTTAGATTCGCGGAATATGCCGACCGTTTGATATATTCGATATTGGAGATCTTATTTGCAAACCCCACGATCTCCCGGAAGGTCATCTCCCCCGCCATGTCCGGATCTCCGAATCAGTCCCCCAAACTCCTCGACCGGGTGCGGCAGACCTGTCGGCGCCGCCAGTATAGCTACCACACGGAGAAAGCGTACGTGCGGTGGGTCACCCGCTTTGTTCGCTTCCACGACACTACCCATCCCCGGCGCCTCGACGAAGACGACATTCGGGCCTTCCTGAACCACCTGGCGTCGGACCGCAACGTGGCGGCCTCCACCCAGAACCAGGCCCTGAGTGCCCTCCTCTTCCTCTACGAACAGGTGCTCGGCGTGGAGCTTGATGACATCGGCCCGCTCGACCGCGTCGACCGGCCCAAGCGCCTCCCCACGGTGCTCTCCCGCGACGAGGTGCAGCGGCTCTTTTCGGCCCTGTCCTCGGGGCCCAATCGGCTCGTCGTTCATCTCTTGTATGGCAGTGGACTTCGGTTGTCGGAAGCCCTGCGCCTCCGGATCAAAGAACTCGACTTTGATCACAGCCGCATCCACGTGCGGGACGGCAAGGGCGGCAAGGACCGAACGACGGTGCTCCCGGAGCGCCTCCACGACCCGCTCCGGCGCCACCTGAAAACGGTGAGAGCCCAGCACGAGAACGACTGTGCCGAGGGCATGGGCGGGGTCTACCTGCCCGACGCAATCGAGGAAAAATACCCGAACGCCGCGACCGAGTGGCGGTGGCAGTACGTCTTCCCCTCCACGCAACTGTCGGAAGACCCGCGGAGCGGCGCGGTGCGCCGCCATCACCGCTCCGACTCGGCCGTGCAGCGGGCTGTGAAGAAGGCCGCCGACGCAGCGGAGATCGAGAAGCGCGCCACTTGTCACACGCTTCGGCATTCATTTGCGACGCACCTGCTGCAGGACGGCACCGACGTGCGCACCATTCAGCGGCTGCTGGGACACAAGGAGCTGCGCACCACCATGCAGTACGTCCACGTCCTGGAGCAGAGCGGCGAGGGCATCACCAGTCCCCTCGACACCCTCCCCGGGGAGTCGGCCTAGTCCTCTACATTTTCAACCGACTTCTCCTCCCCCGCCCCCTCCAACCAGCCCCCACCCCGATCCTCTAGCCACTGCAGCAAGGCCGGCAGGAAGATCACCGCCGCGAGCAGGGTCGTGCCCAGGCCTACGACGGCGAGAATGCCGATCGAGTTGAGGCCCGGATGGAAGCTGAGGAGGAGCCCCCCAAACCCGACCATCGTCGTAAGCGTGCCCATCGTGACGTGCTCCCCCGTGGACCGGAGCACCATCCAGAGCGAGTGCGGGCCCTCCTCGCGGTACCGATGCACCATGTGGACCCCCGCATCGTTGCCAATGCCCAGAATGGCGGGAAAGACGATCATGTTGTAGAAATTCACCATGAGCCCGAACACCTCCATCAGCAGTAGCATCCACAGGAGGCCCACCACGAGCGGCACGAGAGCAAGCCCCGCCCACCAGAACGACCGGAAGTTGACCCACATCAGCAACGCCACGATGAGGAACGTGGCCGCGATCATCCAGGGGGCCTCTCGCTGCAGCAGGAGCAGCATGTCCGCCGCTACGATCGAGGTCGAGCCGGCGTGGTATGTTTCTCCGTCGTCGGTTTGAATGGTGCCCACATCCTGCGCGAAGGCAATGGATTTACGCCCGTCGGCCAGGCCCACGGACGGGTAGATCATGATGAAGGTGCCTAGCTCTCCCTCCTTCGTCGTGAATTGCTTCCGGAGGAACTTGGGCACCTGGTCGAGCGCGATGGGCTGGCGGGTCTGGGCGGCGCGCCGCAGCCGTTCGAGGGCGTCGGAGGTTTCGTCCTTCAGATAGCGGTTTTCGGTGGCTGTCTCGCGGATCTCGGCGATGCGCTGAAGCTTCTTCGCCCGCGCGGTGTCGCTGAGCGGGAACCGCTCCTGTAGGCTCTCCACAGCCAGGATCGTAGGTGAGGTGGTGTCGGCCCGCATCTTTTCGCGGACGGCCCGCACCACGTCGGGCACGTCCTCCTGGCTGTCGGCCACGATGTAGGCAGGATTGCGGCGCCCGTCCCCGCCCGAACTCGCCCGACTCACGTACTGGGCGCGTTCCTCGTACCCGGTGTACTCCGGCTCAAGCTCCCCAAAGTCGTACTGAAACTCGACGCGGGGCACCAGCACAAGCGCCAGGACCACGGCCAGGAGCCCCCCCACCACGACAGGACGCGCCCCGGGATAGCGTCCCTCCTCAGTCGCCTCGACCTCCATGTCCGCCGCCCGCTTTAGGTTGAGAAGGCCGCTGCGCTCGAGCAGCGCCAGCAGGGCCGGCATCACGACGGTCATGGCCGCGAGCGCGAAGAGAACGCCCGTGCCCGCAATGGCCCCGAACTCACTGAAGCCCTTGAAGTCGGCCGCCGTGAGCACGTACAGCGCCCCCGCCGTGGTGAACGCCCCCACGGCAATGGCCTGTCCGGTGCTCGCAAACGTCTCTTCTGCCGCGTCGGCCACAGTGTTGCCCACGGCCCGTTCTTCGGCGTAGCGGCCGTAGAAGTGGATGCCAAAGTCGATGCCCAACCCGAAGAGGATGAGCCCGAGCGTCGACGTCATCAGGTTGAGCTGCCCAAACAGCAGAGAGGCCACCGCCCCGGTCCAGAGAAGGCTCATGAGCAGTGGAATGCCGATGACCAGCCCCATCACGGGCGCCCGTAGCAAGGCCCGCCAAAGAGACTGGTTCGCCGACGATCCTCCCCGTGCCCGGTACGCCTTGTACAAAAAGTACAGGATCACCACGAGCAGCACCGTCCCCACCCCCCCTCCAAACGAGCCCGCTACGTCTTCCCAAATGGTGCTCACCTCCACGAGCTGCCGGTACAAGCGCCCGGCCAGTACGACCTCCATCTCCGGGTGGTACGACTCGGGGTTCATCTCGTCGACCAGCGAGCGAACGTCGGCGTACAGGTTCTCGATGTATCCGATGTCGGTGTTGGAGCCCGACGGATAAAACCGCAGTACCATGGTGGTACTGTCATCGGAAATCGGATACCGCGTGCCGATGAGGCGGTCGTATACCCCCTCCAGCTGCTGGGCCGTGTCTTCGTCCTCTTCCTGGGCCGCGGTGGTGTCCTCCTCCGTATCGAGCTCAAAGTAGAAGGGATTGGCCTCGCGGCGGGCCTGTTCAGCCTCCTCGATCTTGTCTTGCAGAAACGCTTCGACCTGCCGGAGCTCCTGGTCGGAGGCAAAGTAGAGCGCATTGTCCTTCAGAAACTCAACCTCGCGCTTGTACTCCACCCGCGTCAGGTACGTCTCGCTCGTGTCCTCCGCTCGGGAGAGCGACAGGGCGCGAGGAATGAGGGCCTCCGCAAAGCGTTTATTGGCCTCGAACGACGGGCTCACGATGGCGACGGCCATGTCGCGCTCGCCCCCCACGGTCTCCTGTAACTTTTCGAGGGCCTGCACGCTCTCGTAGTCGTCGGGGACGAGGTTTGAAATGTCGGTGTCAATGCTCAGGTCCTTCGCCAAGTACCCGCTCCCAATCGACAGCAGGACGGCCGCGAGGAATACCCACGCGGCGTGCTGAACGACACCACGGATGAACGGGCGCAGGGCCTCGAAGAGACGATTCATAGAGTGCGTATGGATCGAACGGTATGGACACGAATGGCCCTCCCTCTACGGAGCGCTCCCTGCGGAGCCCCCTTCGCCCCTCGGATGCGCGTTTCGCCAAAGAACGAATGCTTACGGGCCCGGCACATCCCCCCTTCATCAAAACGCCGAGCAATCGCCTACCGGCCCACCGTCCCGGGGGCGTGCTGTGCGCCTCGGGCCGGGCGGTAGGTTTTTCCCTCATTTCTTCCTAACTTGCGGTCCTCATCCACCTTTCCTCTTCTCGCGACGCCTACATTCCAACGACTCGCTGCCCATGGCTAACACGTACGAATCAATCGAGATTGGCGATTCCCATGAGTGGACGCGGGTGGTCACGGCGGAGGATGTACAGATGTTCGCCGAGATTACGGGCGACGACAATCCCGTCCACGTCGATCCGGACTACGCCGAAGAGCACTCGCGGTTTGGGCGTCCCATCGTGCACGGGGTCCTGCTCCTCGGGCTCATCTCGAAGGTCCTCGGCCGCGACTTTCCCGGGCACGGAAGCATTGCCGTCGGCATTTCGTGTCGGTTTCTGCGCCCCGTCCCCGTGGGCTCCGAGGTCCGTGTGCAAATCAAGGTGTCGGAGAAGATTGAGGAGAACAAACACGTAAAGGTCCGCACGTACATCTACCGGGACGGCCAGATGGTGGTCGGGGGCGAAGGCCGCGTCATTCCGCCGACGGAGGACGAGGAGGACCCGCACCGGGCCCGCCGGTCGTAGCGTCGACGGGGCGCAGGCTGTATGCGCCGCACGGACGCCCGCCCCGGTTCTTGGTCAGTCCGCCAGCTTTAGGGGGCGGGACGGCGCCACGGTGTCGTTCAGATCAATCTGGTTGAGGATGGCGAGGTCCGTCTCCGTCATCCCGTCCGGCAGCGGCTGGCCCTCAATGAACGTCCGAAACGCCGCCTGTCGGTCGGCCGCACGGATGGCGAGGCGCTTGGGCTGGACGTTGAGCTTGTCCGGATCGGTGAGCCGGGCAAAGCTCGTCATCGACCGCTCGAAGTTGGGCCGATAGGTGTCATACCGGCCCGCGAGTGTAAGGCCCTGAAATTCGTAGACGTTGCCGCCGTAGGCGATAAAGTAGGTGAGCAGGCGCACCGTCTGGCCCTGCTGGGTCTGGGCCTCGGCGAGCATGCGTCGGGCGTCGTACCCGTTGACGGTCGTGGCCCGACGCTCAAGCACACGCAGCCCGTCCTGCCCGGCCAACTCGCGCGCTGCGGCCTCGGGCGTGTCCGCCCCGGAGAAGCGAAAGATCATGTAGGCGGACTGATCGGGGTGGATGAGGGCCACCTGACGCGGCTGATTCTGGACGGTCCACCGGCGGGGAATGGAGAACCGAAACTCGAGGTCGGGGTGATAAAAGACGTCATTCTCCGTGAACCCCTGGCGCGGGTTGTTGCCAAGCACGATGCGCTCGAGGGCGCCGTAATAGGTCTCCTGGTTGATCGACGTCGCAGGCCGCTGCACCTTCCCTTTCCACTCCTGCGCGAGCTTCGGAATCGTTTGCTGGCGCGCCCCTGGGTCGGGGTGGGTCGACTGCCAGGTGGGAATCGACTGGGCGCTTTGCTCCTGCTTCCGCTCCAGCGACCCGAAGAAGGCCGCCCCCTCCGCCGCCTCGTACCCGGCCCGCACGGCGTACTCCACCCCGAGTTGGTCGGACTCACGCTCGTTGTCGCGGCTGTAGCTGAGAGACAGAAGCTGCGCGGCGGTGCCGCCAAGATTCAGGACCTGCCGTCCCACATTCCCGCCGAGTGTGGCCTGCCCCAGCACGGCCCCGCCGACGAGCAGGCCCTGCGTAAACTGCCGTCGTGCGGCCTGCTGCGACGCGTGACGGGCCTCGACGTGCCCAATCTCGTGGCCCAGCACCACGGCCAATTGGGCCTCGTTGTTGAGGTGGGCGAGCAGCCCCCGGGTCACGTACACGTACCCGCCCGGCAGCGCGAAGGCGTTGATGATGGGACTGTCGAGCACGCGGAAGTGAAACTCGGTCTCCCGAAACCTTTGCGGGGTGTCGGGACGCCGAATGTGGCTTTCTGCCAGTACCTTCTGGGCCACTTCGTCGACGTACTGCTGGAGCTCTTCGTCCTCGTACACGCCGTACTGGTCCTGAATCTGCCGGTCGGCCTTCTGGCCCAGCTCCACCTCTTCCTCCCACGAGTACCCGTAGGCCCGTGTGTTGCCACTTACCGGGTTGACGCCCGTCGACACACAGCCGGTGCCGACCGACAAGAGGAGCAGCAGAACGGGCACCAGTCCCCAGAGGGCCGATCGGCGGCGTGCGGGACGGGGCTGGGAAATCGGGCGATACATGAGTGCGTTGGGCCTTGGAAAGATGGTACGGAACAGCGAGCCGGGCGCTGAGGATCAGTCGGACGGAGCCGTCGGGTCCGACGGATCGGCCACGGCGGCCTCGGGGGGCGAGGAATCGGGCGTTGCCGTCTTGGGCGCTGTGCTTCCCGACGCCGGCTCCACCACGGCCGTTCCGTCGGTCGAGCGCACCTGCAGGGCCTGGTGGGCCTCCGGGCCCGAGGCGAGGACCTCGTCGAACGGCGCGCGGTGCGTGGCCGTGATGAGACTCTGCCCCACAGCGTCGGACCGAAGGAGGTCGAGAAAGACGTCGGTGCGGTCCGCATCGAGCTTGCCAAAGGCATCGTCGAGCAGCAGGAGCGGCTCGGTGTCGCTCCGGGCCTGGAGGTAGAAGTACTGTGCCAGCTTGAGCGCCATGGCGAAGGTGCGGTGCTGGCCCTGCGAGCCGTAGCGGCGCACCTCCAGGTCGTCGAGCCGAAAAATGAGCTCGTCGCGCTGTGGCCCCACGAGGGTGGTGCCACGGTCGCGCTCCTGTCCGTGCTTGCGATCGAGAGCGGCGCGAAATTCCGCGGCGATGTCCTCGACGCTGGCGTCCGGGGCCAGGTCGCCAATCGTGTCGTACTCGATGGTGGGGCGCTCGGCCACGGCCTCGATGCGCCGATACGCCTCGGCGAGATCCTCCGCGAAGGTCTGCAGGAACTGCTGGCGCCGGTGGACGATGCGGCTGCCGAGCGACACGAGCTCCTCGGTCCAGGGCTCCAGCACCTCGGCGGGCGGCGGGGCGGAGCGCTTCTTGTAGCTGCGGAGCACCTCGTTGCGCTGGCGACGGGCCCGGCGGTACTTCATGAGGTCGTCCATGTACACGGGCCGCGCCTGGCTGAGAATGTTGTTCACGAACCGGCGCCGATCGCTGGGCCCCCCGGCCGTAAGGTCGTAGTCCTCCGGCGAAAACACGACCACTGGCAGCGTGCCCACAATGTCGGCTAGGCGGTCGAGCTCCACACCGTTCACGAAGATGCTCTTCCCCTCCCCCGGCACGTAGGCCAGCCGTACGGTCATGGGCTTCTCCCGCACGTTCGCCACGGTGCCCTCCACCTCAAAGTACGGCGCGTCCTTCCGAACGGCGTAGCGGTCGCGCGAGGCCGTAAAGCTCTTGGTGAGGCACAAGTAATGAATGGCTTCCAGCACGTTCGTCTTGCCCGCCCCGTTGGGCCCATACAGCAGATTGATGGACGGCGCGAGTGAAAACTCGCTCTCCGCGTGGGCACGGAACGACCGGAGGCGCAGGGTGTGCAGAATCATGAACGAGGCGGTCGCCACCTGAAAAACGGGAGGGGCCGCGTCGAGGGCCCGAGCATCTGTTCATTACGACAGGGTGGGGGCCTTCGTTCGTCGGTGGTTTGTGCAGGTGGTCGTCCCCCATGCCCGATGCCGAGCCCTTCTTGCTCCGGCCCCTGGAGGCGTCCGACCGTCGTGCCGTGCGGCGGCTCTGGTCTGCCCGGTTCGGGGGGACTGCCTCCACGCAGACGAACTGGATCGAGGCGGCCCTCGCCCCCTCCCATACCGCCACTGGCGTCGTCGCCGCGGCCCCCGCCGACGGTACGATCGTCGGAATCTCGTTTCTGGAGGTGGGGCGGCGCGCGTACACACGCCAGTACCTTGGGCTCACGGAGCTCGATCTGCAGGCCCCACTCGCCGAGCGCAACGGGCTTTTTCACCTCTCCTGCGTGCGGGTCGACTGGGAGGGACGGGGCATCGGGACGGCCTTCTACGAGCGCCGCCTCTCGGTGCTTGCCGCCCGGAACGTGCCCCGGGTGTTCGGGATCGCGTGGCACCGCCCCGGCTCCGTGGACAGCCGAGCGCTCTTCGAGTCATTCGGGTTCACCTGCCTCGCCACGGTCGAGCGCTACTACAGCCGCGTCGGAACGCGCCCGCACTGTCCCTACTGTGCGGACGAATGTGCATGCACCGCCTCCCTTTACGGCCGCACCGTGCCCACCCCGCACGCTCTTTGACTCCACACGTGTTTGGAGTAGTCTAAAAGGCGGCCCTTGGGGCACGCCTCGCATTGCGATGGTGGACCCGCGTGCTTAGGTTTCCAATTCGTCGTCCTCCTCGCCGTTGCCCCCAGAGCCCCCACCGCCCCCGTTCCCACCAGAGGGATCGTTCCCGCCCCCTGCGCTCTCGGCAACGGTGCGTGTCGAAAACACTGCGCGAATGCGTCGGACTGGTTCCGTCATGGTTGAATGCGATGTTGTGTGGGAGTTTCGGCACGTAGGTGCTTTGAAGCGCCTATCCTGCGTTGGGTGAAGAAAACAAGGAGCCTGTCCCTTTTCCACCGTCTTCCTCGGCGATGCTGATTGTTCTTCTCAGCACGTTGCTCGCAGTGGGGGCTACCCCCGCCGCTGACGACAACCTGGATGCCTGTCTCCGCCAGGCTCCCGTCCAGTCCCCTCCCCCCATCGGTTGGGGCGAAGGGATCCAGCAGATGTGGTCCAACGATCCCCCCGTATCCCCTGACACAATCCGTGCAGCCCTGTCCCAGGTTCGCACAGCACGGTCCTGCTTCCTGGCCCTAGACCCAGCGACCGTTGACCGGCCGTACCTTGGGAATGTCATGCGGACGTACTACGTGGAGACAGCTCTTCTTGCGGCCCTGCAACAATTTCAGACGGCGTTCGAGACGTTCGGGGCGGCCCGGGCGTACCTTCAATCGGAGCCCGCCATTCCCTCGACCGAAGCGGCGCGGACGGGATGGCCCCGGAGCCTTCACCAAAACGAAGGCCTCCTCCACTACATGCTCGGGGACCTCTCCTCGTCCATCCACCACTACCTTCGAGCGCTCCAGAGCACCCCGGCGGAAAATGTCAGCCTGCGCGTGCAGCATCTCATCGACGTGGCGGTGCTGCACCAGCACACGCAGGACTACCGGTCCGCTCAGCAGTACTACGACCGGGCCACCCGTCTCTTTCAGGAAAGCACACTCACCTCGACGACGCACCCCGAACGCTGGACCCGGCTGTTGTCGACCCAGGCCGATTTTCTGTTAGAGAAGACGCTGAACACCGAGTTCGAGCGTGCGCCCCTGGCGCGTGCCCGAACGCTGGCCCGGCGGGTTCGGGCCGCGACCGCCCCGGGCACGAAGCAGCACGCCAGTGCCACGCTGACGCTCTCGGAGAGTCTCGGGTACCTGGACGAATTCGAGGAGGCGTACCGGCTCAACGAGGAGGCCCGACGGTACGCTCGCACGAACGAGGCCCCTCGGCTCCAGGCCTTCGCACTTCTCAAGCTTGGCGTACTCCACATGCAGACCAACCAGTGGGCCTCGGCCGATTCCACGCTGCGTCGTGCGCTCCCCTTCGCCGAGGCCGTCGGGGATCTCGATTACCAGCGCCGGATTCTTCGGGCCCTCGGTCGCCTCCACGAACTGCGGCGCGAGTGGGCCGTGGCGGAGCAGTTCTACCGGCGGGGTGTGACTGCCATCGAGAAGGCCCGAGCGTCGCTGACGGCCACCCAGTGGGCGTCGACGGCCTTCGCCCAGTGGCGCGACGTGCACCGCGGCCTTGTGCGTGCCCTCTCGGCACAGGGGCACAGCCGCGCAGCCCTCTCAGCTCTCGACCGCACCCGCGCCCGTTACCTTCAAGATCTGCGCACCCAGGCGCGAGTTGCTACTCAGTTGCGCCCCACGGCCCGTGCCCGCCTCGACAGTCTTAGTCGCACACTGTCTGAGATTCGCACCCGGCTGGGGACAGAGACCCTTCCGGACGACGAGGAGGCGCGCCTCCGGACCCGCGCATCCGCTCTTGTGACTGCTCGCCGGCAGCTACTTCAACCCGACTCCGAGGACGGCGACCGTCCGTCGATTGGCGAAGTCGCGACGACGCTCGCTGACCAGGACCGGGCCCTGGTCTCCTACTTTCTTGACGATCCGTGGCCCGTGTACGACCGCTCTCCACGTTCCACGGCGTTCCTCCTCACGGCCGACACACTCCGTACCATTTCGCTTCCCGGGATCACGCAGGATTCTGTGCGCTCGCAGGTGCAGCGCATCTCTCCCTTGTTCACCCCTCAAGGCACCGCGCGGCGCCTCAGCGCGATGCACTTCGACCTCCGGCCCCTTCGCCGCCTCCACGATCAGTTATACGCCCCCGTGGCGGCGCATCTTCCGGCCCACCAGCCCCTCACGGTTGTCCCCGACGGGCCGATGTTTCACGTGCCGTATTCAATGCTCGCTACCGCCACGCCGAACGGCCGGTACGGCCACGCGCAGGCCCGCTTCGTGCTCCACGAACGTCCCACGACGCTCGAACTGGCGATGTCCATGGCGCGCGATACGTCCGACACCCCATTCGATCCGACCACTGTATCGCCTGACATTGCGGCCTTCGGAGTGTCATCGTTCGATACGCTTCGCACCGTCCCCCCTGCTCTCGAAGCATCGTTTCCGGCTCCCCCCACAGATTCCACACTGGCCCTTCCCCCGCTCCCGGGCGTGCGGGACGAGATCAATGCGTTGGATCGCCTCCTGGACGACGCGAAAACCTATGTCGGCGAGGCGGCAACCGAATCCGCTTTCGCCTCGGCCTCGCGACGGGCCGGGGTGCTCCACCTCGCCTCGCATGCGTTCGTGCATCCCTCCTCGCCTCTCCAGAATGCGTTTCTGCTGCGCCCGGATTCAACCTCGGACGGGCTTCTCTTCTTGCACGAGCTGCGGCTGCAGGACCGTGAAATTCCCCTCGCGGTCCTGAGTGGATGCAGCACGGCCCAGGGCACGCTCCGCGGCGGGGAAGGCATGGCGGGCCTCCAGTACGCCTTCCGGGCCATGGGGGCACAGTCGACGGTGGCCAACCTGTGGCCCGTGGCCGACCGGCCGAGCGTTGCGCTCATGGAGAATTTCTACCGGAACCTCCAGGCGGGACTGCCAAAGGATCGGGCACTCCGGCAGGCGAAGCTGACCTATCTTGAGAACCACCCCAAGAAGGCCAGTCCCTTCTTCTGGGCCCCAGCGGTGCTTTACGGATCGCCCCAGTCGGTGCCGCTAGAGAAGTCCACCGGACTTTTCCCGCCCCCTTTGTGGCTCACGATCCCCCTCGCGATTCTCATCCTGATTGGAGGAACTGTGCTTTGGCAGTCCCCTCGCTTCTCCCGGTCTTTCCGACAAATGTTCCTCCCGTGATGTGGGGCAAGGGGCCGGGACTTGACGCCTGTGTGGGCCGCTCGTTTGTTGAAAGTGCAGTCTGTCTCCTCATCTCTTTCCCGTCCGAATGCCCAACCGCCCTTCCCTCTTCGAGCAGCTTCAGACCCTTGCCACCGAGCAAAAAAACCCCCACTCCACCCACATCGACACGGCGTCGGTGGAGGAGATCCTGCGCGTCATCAACACCGAGGACCACAAGGTGCCCATCGCGGTGCGGCGGGAGTTGCCCCACGTGGCGGAGGCCGTGAAAATTGTGGTGGAGGCGTTCAAGAACGACGGACGACTGTTCTACGCGGGCGCCGGGACGAGCGGGCGGCTCGGCGTGGTGGACGCGTCGGAGTGCCCCCCCACGTTCGGCACCGATCCGGAGATGGTGCAGGGGATCATCGCGGGCGGGAAAGGGGCCGTTTTTCGGTCGCAGGAGGGGGCGGAGGACGTGCCCGAAGCGGGCGCGAACGCCCTTGAGGAGCATGGGGTTACAGAAAACGATGTGGTCTGTGGCCTCACCTCCAGCGGGCGCACGCCGTTCGTGGTGGGCGCGGTGGAGCATGCCCGGGACGAGATTGGCTGTCCCACGCTGTTCGTGACGACGATCCCACGGGAGGACCTCGACGTGGAGCCGGACGTGGCGATCTGCCCCGTGGTGGGGCCGGAGGTGATCATGGGCTCGACGCGCATGAAGAGCGGCACCGCGCAGAAGCTCGTGCTCAACATGATCACCACCGCGGCGATGGTGCG
>CAJXKO010000101.1 GCA_913055845.1 uncultured Bacteroidota bacterium
TCGCCCACGTTGAGGGTGGTTACCAGCTCGGTGCCGTAGGAGGTACTAGTGGAGAGGTTTTGGGCCTGTCGGATGATCACTGTCTCGCCGTCCACCTGCTCCTCGAAGCGGACCTCCTCGATCTCATTGACGGTATGGCGCAGGTACGGCGTGACCGACACCGAGGCCATGGTCCATCGCTGAGTCAGGCTCAGCTCGAAGGAGTGGATGTACTCGGGGTCGAGCCCCGGATTCCCGCGCTCCTGAAAGGTGGGGTTCTCATTGTCCTCAATGGGATTGATGTCCCACAGGCCGGGCCGGTCCACGCGTTTGCTGTAGGAGAGGCGGGCCTGCTGCTTCTGATTCGGCTTGTAGGTGAGGAAGGCGCTGGGATAGACACTCACATAAGAGCTGTTTGTGACCTCGCTCTCACTGGAGAGGTCGAAGGTTGTGTTCACGGCTTCGGTCCGGAGGCCCACCTCGGCCTGAAAATTGCCGAAGCCGCGGCTCAGGATGCCGTAGGCCGCGTGGATGTACTCGTCGAACGTGAACACCGTCTCGCGCGCCTCGTAGGTCTGGTCGCTGTCGAGGCGGCGCAAGGTCCCCTTGTAGCCAGTTTCCAGCGAGAAGGTGCCTAACGGGCGCGAGTAATCGATTTCCAGCGAGCCGTCCTGCTCGTCCTCGTTCACCTCGTCGATTTCCTGGTCTCGAGGCGAGGACCTACGTGTCCCGTTCTGGATGTCGTAAATGTTGTAGGTTCCGTCCTCCCCCTCTAGGTCGCGATCGTAGCGCAACTGGGCACTCAGGGAGTGATCCTCGGAAAAGTCGTGGCTAATGTCCAGGCGCCCGTCAAACGTCTCGTCGGAGGAGGAATTGTCCAGGATGCGCACATAGCGGTCCTGTAGGGTAAGGTCGCTCCGGTTGAAGTTCGGACGGGGCTGGGTGTCGCCGGTGTATTCCCAGTAGTCACTGGTTCCGTCCTCCTCGTCGCGGCGGAGGCTGACGCTCGCTTCCAGCCCCAGCGAGGTGCCCTGGGCGAAGGTATAGTCGATGTCCGACCGGACGGAGTGGGATTGCTCCAGTTCTTCTTCGAATCCGGACTGCTCCACCCACGAGCTAGGGGCGCTGGCATTCAACTGCTCGACGAGGCGTGAATCGGCATCCTCCTCGCCCTCACGGCGGTAGGAGTAGCTGCTTACAATGCGCCATCCGCCCGTTTGTACCCCGGCATTCGCTGAGACATTGCCACCGTAGCGATCATTGGCGTCGCGCTCCCCTCCCAGCGTGAGCCCGCCGTTCCACTTCGCCTCCAGGTCGCGCCGCAGCACGATGTTGATGATGCCGGACATGCCCTCGGGTTCGTACTTGGCCGAGGGGTTCGGAATCACCTCGACCTGCTTCACGGCGCTGGCCGAGAGGCTCTCCAGGTAGCTCACGAGGCTCTGGCCCTGAAGGGAGGCCGGCTCGCCGTTGATGTAGAGGGAGACGCTCTCGTTGCCGCGATAGCTGATGCTCCCGTCCAGGTCGATGCGAATGGAGGGGAGGTCTTCGAGTACGCCCCTTGCCGAGCCCCCGGCACTCAGGGCACGGTCGGCGGTGTTGTACACGTTGCGGTCCGTCTCCAGCCGGGCTGCCGGGCGGTTTGCGGTTACCTCTACTTCCTCCTGCACCGTCGTCTGGCGGGAGAGCCGGATCGTGCCGAGGTCGCGCCCCCCTTCCGTTGGGCGCGTGTCGGGCCGGCGCTGGGTCTCGTACCCGACAAAACTGACCCGGAGCACGTACGACTGCACCGCCACGTCTTCAAACGCAAAGCGCCCGTTCGAGCCCGTGGTGGTGCCGGTTACGAGCGTCGAGTCCGTTGCGGTTTCCGTCCACAATGCGACGGTGGCATTGGGAAGTGGGGTATCGGAGTCCGCTTCCACAATGCGCCCGGAGAGGCGGCCCGCGGCTTCGTCCTGGGCGTGTGTGGGCATCGCGAGAGCAAGAAGCCCGACAAGTGCAGCACCGATGGCCCAGGAAGTATGCGAGCGAAAGGAAAATCTGAAGGCGTTCCGGGTCATGGGAGCGTGCCGTCTGTTCAGTTCACAGCATGATAGGGACAACACATAGGGTCGGATGAACGAGGAGGCGAAGGAGATTCGGCCCGTTTTACGAAGTGCACCTGAGCGCCGCGACTTGCATGGTGGAAAGGGCGTTGAAGAGCGGGGCACCGTGATAGCACGAGTCGCACACGGACCGTCTGAATTTTGCGCAGTGGAGCTGCACAGCGAAACGTTCGGTGGTGTGGACGTTCAACCTCGATCGAACGTGCAGCGGCTGGGGCGGCGTGGGAGGCACTGCCCTCGAAAGACGGGCCGCTGCGTCGCCACTCCTTTCGCACGTGTATTGGAGGTCGCTCATGTCCCCATCGGCCGTTCGCCGAGGAAGCCTACTGCTTCTCATTGGCCTGGTATTCTTGACGGGGTGCCTGCCGTATAGCTGTCGCCGTGAGGGCAACGATGCGCTCTATCCAGGCGACTCGCTTTCGCGGCGGGTAGCCCAGCGAACCCCGGCGGACACCCTCGACTCGTTGTGGGGATCAACGGGAACGGAGGCACATCCCCTCAGGCACCCCCGCACGGTTCGTTTTGTGGAGGGGGGCGCCCTGGCCGTCAGCGATGTGGAGCGCAACAGTCTGTTTTGCTTTGATCCGGCAGGGGGGATGGAGCGGGAGCTGGGGGGGCAGGGTTTCGACACACCCTATCTCATCGGCGCGCGTAGCGACACACTGGTCGTCTTCAACGCCGGCACAAATCGAATCGACGTCGTTGCGGATGCGCGTCGCCTGCCCGAGCGGTCCGTCACGTACGAGCGGCCCGCCCCTGAGACCCTTGTCTACATGCTCGCCACCGATACGACGATGTATGCGAAAGTGGTGGGGCAGGATACAGAGTCCTTCGTCGCGCGCCTGAACGAAGAAGGCGCGCCGGTGGCGCGGGCCCCGCTTGCGGGGCCCTACTGGCGATACGCCGGGTTTCTGCGGGCATGGGGGGACACGCTGACGAGTCTGTCGGGCTTCCGGCCGGTGGTGGACCTGTTACCGGCCGACTTTGCGGACGGCGCGACGCCTGACAGCCTTGCGCTCGTGGGGTTCGACTCCCCCATGCTGGAGCGCAGCTATGCCTTTGGGCAGGGAGACGCCACGGAGGCGCCGCTCTTGACCCCCGCCGCGGCCCCGGCCGGCGACTCGCTGTTTGTGCTCAACCTGCGGCCGGGTTGGGTGCACATCGACGTGTACAACCGACGTGGTCAACTCCAGCGGCGCCTCGTGGAGCCGCACGACGAGGGCAGTCCCAATTTTTATCCGCTCGATCTCGACGTGCGTCGCTCCCGAGATGGCTACGTGTTTGCCGTAACGGTCCGCTCCCCCGAACCGCGTCTGGAGGTCTTTCAATGGCGACCCAAGTAGGGAGTGCAGGCGAACGACCGTGCATCCTACGCCCAATTTGGACTTAGAAATAGTACCGGAGCCCGAGGCCGCCCCCAATATCCGGCTCTGTCTCACGCACGAGTTCGAACCGCGGGGTGGCCTGCAGGTAGAGTTCAAACTGATCAGCCAGCAGGATATCGAGGCCGATGGTGCCGCTCACGCCGAGGCCCGCCTCTGAGCTCCCATCGTCGTAGACGCCCACGTAGGCTCCCGGCCCGAAGTACCACTGTACCGGCTGGTCCACATTCTCAATGGCGAGAGGACGTTCGAAAAGCACGTGCGCGTTCAGGAAGAAAAAATCGTCGAAGCTCCAGGCCGCTAGGAAGTCGTACGAGGGACGGTCGGGGTTGTAGATCTTCAGGGTGATGCCCGAGGGTTCGCCGGCCTGTACACCAAGCCCGGCAGCACCCGGAGCGCGCTGGGCCTGGGCGGGCGAGGTGGTGGCACACAGCACCACGGCGAAGAGGGCGGCGACGAGGATGCGCGAGGAGGAAGTCATAAAAGGGACGGAATTGGTGGGGGGAACGATGAGAAGGAGGAGAGGAGATATCGTCCCTCAAGTTTTGCGTCACAACTTTCTTATGCACGGATCAGGCGCCTGCTGTATCCTGGTCCCGAAGAAAGACGTTGAAAAGAGCGATCGGTAATCGCCGCGCAGCGCGCTCCCAGTTCGCGTCTAAAGGGAGAGGAACTGGAGAAGAGATTTTGTCTTGCACCCTACGCATGCCGCGTCGAAGCGCTTGCATGCAAGACCCCCCCCGCATTGGACGCAGACCGTCATGGAGCGCCCTGGTTCTATCGAGCAGGCCCGTCGTGTGGTGTTTGGGACCGGTGTGCTTGAACAGGAGCCGGAGTTTGAATCCACACTTGCGCGCTTGGCGTGCACGGGGCTGTGGTGGGGCGGTTGGCTGGGGCTCCTGGGTATTCTGGTTCTGGTGTCCGTGAACGTCCTGCTGCTGGGGCGCCCCATTGCGTGGTGGGCAGCGGGTGGAGCCTCCCCAGAGGTGTTTGTGGTATGGGACGAAATCATCGTGGGGCTTCTGTGCGGCATGGCCATCGGGATGGGCTGGGCCCAGCGCCAATTGGCGGTGGCACGGGGGGCTGGCGTCGTCATCACGGTTGCCGTCGTTGCGGTTTCGCTGGTGGCCGATGCCTTTCGGGGCGTCCTCAGTATCGAGTACGTGATCCTGGCCCATCTGCTGGCTGTCGTCGTGGTTCCGTACCGCCCCTGGCAGGCCCTCTTCCTGGGCCTCGCCCTAAACGGGCTTTTCTTCGGTATTGGCCACTTCGGGGTGCCCGGCACCACCGCGGCACGCCCTGGATTCGTAAAGTCCGGACACCTGGTGAGTATGAGCTTCGTGACGGTCGTACTCACCGGTGTATCGGCGTTGCTCTACGCCATCCGGTACCGCCAGCACCGGGCGCGGCGGGAGGCAGAGGCGCTCCACGAACAGGTGGCCCGCCTAGAGCGCGCCAAGAGCCGGTTCTTTGCCGACCTCTCACACGAGTTCCGCACACCGCTCACCTTGATTCTCGGACCGCTCCAGGACGCGCTGGCGGGACGCTTCGGGGACCTGCCTGAGACGCTCCGTGAGCGACTGGAGGGGGTGGCCGGGCAAACGCGCCGCCTGAAGCGGCTGGTGAACCAGCTGTTCGATCTGGCCGTGCTCGACGAGGGGGACTTGGCTCTTGCCATGGAGAAGCGTGACCTTGGGGGGCTGGTGAAAGAGGTGGTGCCCCCCCTGCGCCAGTGGGCGCGGGCAAAGGGCCTCGACCTTCAGGTAGATACGCCCGCCGAATCTGTTGAGGTGTGGGTCGACGCGGCACGCCTTCAGCAGGTGTTCACCACCCTGCTTTCGAATGCCCTCCGCCATACCCCGGCGGAGGGGCGGGTGCGAGTGCGCGTCGGGCGCATTGATGGATGTGCGGAGATAGCAGTGCGCGATACGGGGCCGGGACTGCCGGAGTCGATTCGGCGCCGGGTCTTTGGGGACGCTGAGAGCTACGTGCCGGTCGGCGATGGACACACCGACGGAGATGACACCGCGGAGACGGGGCAGTGGATCGGAATAGGCATCGGACTAGCCCACGCCAAGGCCCTTACGCAGCGGCATGGGGGGGACCTCGAGGTGGAGAGTGAACCGGGGTTCGGCACGGAGCTAACTGTGCGGCTGCCGTTGGGGCGCGAGCACGTTGCGGCCGATGACGTGGCGGATCCCGGGCAGGCCGCCGCGCTCGATGGCACTGAGGGGACGACCCAAAATGCACCCCGGTCCCTCGAGGGCCCACTCCTCCCGACCGACGAATCGGACCCTTCTACGGACGCCTCTCCGGAGGCCCCCACGGTGCTCGTGGTGGACGACGAGGCCGACCTGCGCGCATACCTCCGCGACCTGTTCGGTACGCACTATCAGGTGGAGGCTGTGGCCGACGGGAGCGCCGCTCTGGACTGGCTCCGCGACCACGAGGCCGACCTCGTGGTGAGCGACGTGGCCATGCCGGGCGTGGACGGTGTGGCACTGTGCCAGGCCATCCGGGACGATGACGATCTGCAGCATCTGCCCGTCATTCTGCTTACTGCCCGCCCGGAGAACCGGGCGCAGCCGGCCAATCTGGAGGCCGGCGCCGACGCGTACGTCGCCAAGCCCTTCGAGCCCGCTGAGTTGACGGCACGGGTGGAGAACCTGATCGAGATTCGTCGAATCATGCAGGACCGGGTTCGTCTGCCCGACTGGATGGATGTGGACGCTACAACCCTGTCGTCGGAGGAGGCAGACTTTGTCGAGGCCCTGAACGAAGCGGTCGACGAGCACATCGGAAACAGTAATTTTGGGGTCGACTGGCTGGCCGACGAGATGGACCTGAGCGCCCGTCACCTCCGCCGTCGCATCAAGGACGTGACGGGGCTGTCGGCGTCAGGCTTCATTCGGACCCGTCGTTTGCAGCACGCCGCCACCTTGTTGCAACAGGGCGCCGATACCATCGCGGATGTGGCCGATGCCGTGGGATACCGAGACCCGAGCTACTTCTCGCGTCTCTTTCGTGAAACCTTCGGCTGCTCGCCGACCGAGTACACCGAGCAGGAGGAGAAGGCCCCCGATGAACCGGACATTTCGGACTGAACGTACGGACGTGGCCGGTTTCTTCGGGATCGTGTCTGGTTTGTGAGGGCGCAGGCGATGTATTCATGAGGACGCAGCGTCGCGGAGACGACACCGCGGCCCTCAAACCGAGCTCTTGTTCATCGGCCAATCCTCAAGTCGTCATGTGTGCTCGTCTTCTCGACCGATCGATCCGACGTCGACTTCTCATCTGCATTTTTCTGCTCGCGGGCCTTCTTGCACTGGACGTGGGCGTGCGCCCCGCCTCGGCGCAGCGGCCGGATTCCAGTGCAAAAGAGATGACTGCGCGCAGGGATACCCTCACGACTTCTGAGGCAGAGCGGAAGTCTCCCCGCCGAGCCGTGCTCTATTCGCTGGGCGGGACCGTGGTCCCGACGGTCGTGGGGGCGAGTGCCAGCAACTCTGGCTTCGGGGTCACCCTACTACTTCTTGGGGTCGGATTTGGCCCGTCCGTGGGGCACCTCTACGCAGAAAACACCGACCAGGCCCTGGTCGGGATGGGCATTCGCGTTGGAGGGGGTGCCCTCGGCGCTCTCGGAGCCGCAGCCGCGTTGGATTCGATTTTAGACGAGGATAGTGGGGGAGAGGGTGGGGCTCTCTTGCTTGTTGGCGGTCTTACGGTCCTCCTCAGCGGTGCGTATGATATTTTCACGGCGGGCGATGCCGCCCACGAATACAACGTAGCCCACGGCCTGAACGCGCAGGTGGCGCCTACCGTGGGGCCGCGCGGCGAGCAGGCGGGGCTCACGCTCCGAGTGTCATTCTAGACGCGCTATTTGGGACGATTGCTGGCGACGGAGCGGTCCCCGACACTGACCGGAGATGCAAACCGTTCACGACCGATTCCCGCGGAGCGGCCACGCTCACAGTGGGTCTGTTTGACCGGCGACACAAGTCCGGGACTGGCGATCTTGTGGGGGTGGCCTGAACAGAAGACTGAACGGTAGTGATACGGGCGCTCTGTTGCCCCGGAATCGCAGCAGGGCAGAGGCTACTCGTTACAGAATCGGGGAGGATTCGCCCCCTCCAATCGCGCCCAGCAGAGGAACAGCGGAGGGGCGGTCGCGGTGCCATTCGCGCCGCTCGATGCAGTCCTTGTCTCCCCACGAACACCGTCCTGATCATGGCTCTCACCGACCTCACGACCCTCGGCGAACTCAAAGAGGCCAACTATCAGGTCCGCTCCGTAAAGGACGAAATGCGGGCCAACCTGAAGCAGAAGCTCCGCGCCGGAGAGGAGATTTTTCCCGGCATCCTGGGATACGACCAGACGGTGATCCCGCGGATTCAGAACGCAATTCTTGCAAAGCACGACCTCATCCTGCTGGGGCTGCGTGGACAGGCCAAGAGCCGCATCATCCGCATGTTGCCGCAGCTCCTGGACGACTACGTCCCGGTGATTGAGGGCACGCCCCTCAACGAGGACCCGTTCAATCCGGTCACCAAGCAGGGGCGCGAGCTGGTGGAGGAGAGGGGCGACGATACACCGATCGAGTGGCTGCCCCGCGAGGAGCGCTATGGCGAAAAGCTGGCGACCCCCGACACCACGATCGCCGACCTCATCGGCGACATCGACCCCATCAAGGCTGCCAACGAGCGCCTCACGTACGCCGACGAGGAGGTCATCCACTTCGGCATCATCCCGCGCACCAACCGCGGCATCTTTGCGATCAACGAGCTGCCGGACCTCCAGCCGCGCATCCAGGTGGGCCTCTTCAACATCATGGAGGAGCAGGACATCCAGATCCGCGGCTTCAACGTGCGCTTCCCGCTCGACGTGATGATGGTCTTCTCCGCCAACCCGGAGGACTACACGAGCCGCGGCAACCTGGTGACGCCGCTCAAGGACCGGATCGACAGCCAGATTACCACCCACTACCCGAAGACGATCGACACGGGCATGGCTATCACCGAGCAGGAGGCGTGGCAGGACCGCACCGACGGCGAGGCAGACGTGGACGTGCACATTCCGCACTTCTTCCGCGAGATCATCGAGCAGATTGCCTTCGAGGCGCGGGAGAGCGAGTACATCGACCAGACCTCGGGCGTGTCGGTGCGCGTGACGCGGGCGGCGCTGGAGGCGCTTATCTCGGCGGCCGAGCGGCGGGCGCTCCTCAACGACGAGGACGAAACCACCGTCCGCATCAGCGACCTGATGCACGTGGCGCCGGCCATTACCGGGAAGGTGGAGCTCGTCTACGAGGGCGAGCAGGAGGGCGCCGAAGAAGTGGCGCTCACGCTCATCGGTCGCGCTTTGCGGGCGCGCTTTAACAACTACTTTCCCGATCCCAACGACAAGGAGGAAGGGCGCCCGCAGTACAAGGAGGTGCTCAACTGGTTCTCGCAGGGCCACACCGTCGACCTCGACCAGGACCTGAGCGACGCGGCCTACGCGGAGACGCTCGGACGCGTCGACGGCCTCCAGGCACTCGTGGAGGAGCACCTCTCGCCGGACACTGCGGGCGAGACCCACGTGGGCATGGAGTTCGTCGTGGAGGCGCTTCACCAGCATTCGCTCGTCGGCAAGGAGGTGGGCGACGGCGGGCAGACCTACGACGATATCATGGGCTCGATGCTCTCCTCGATTGGGGATGGGGGGATGCCGGGCGACGACTTCGATGACGGGGATTTCGACGACGATGATGACGATGATCCGCTGAGTCGATACCGGTAGTGTCGTAACGCTCCTTGCTCACACGTTGAACGCTAGACCGACGCAGCGAATCCTATCCCAACGCCCCTGCCCAATACATGGAGAGTTCGCCCCTCGTATCGATCCGGAAGGCCACGCCCGACGACGCAAAAACCCTCGTCGACTTGATTCTCGAACTCGCCGCCTACGAAAAACTGCTCAATCAGGCGGAGCCCAGCGTGGAGCTTCTGGCGGAACACCTGGCCGAGGAGGCACTCACGGGCTGTGAGGCGCTGCTCGCCGAGACGGAGCGCGACACGGCGGTGGGCTTTGCGCTCTTCTTCCACAACTACTCCACCTTCCAGACCAACGCGGGCCTCTACGTGGAAGACCTGTTCGTGAAACCGACGTACCGGGGCGAAGGCATTGGCTTCGCACTCTTTCAGCGAATTGCCCGCATCGCCGAGGAGCGCGGGTGCCGTCGGATTGACCTAGCCGTGCTGGACTGGAATGATGAGGCGATCGAGTTCTACGACGCACTTGGCGCTGAACCGCTCGACGACTGGACCACCATGCGGCTGGACGAGGACACGATCGAGGAGGTGGCCACGGAGTCCCCCGGGGCCGCGGTGTAACGGCCGCATGCCTACCGCCCCCGAACGGTGTGCGCCCCGATCCCTCGCAGCCTCTCCTTTCGCCGTGACCACACTCGCCATTATCCCCGCCTTCAACGAGGCCCAGGCCATCGGTTCCGTCATTGGGGACATCCCCGGGGGGCTCGTCGACGAGGTGATCGTCGTTAACAACGCCTCGACCGATGCGACGGCGGCCCATGCCCGCGCCGCCGGGGCCACTGTGGTTGACGAGTCGCGGCAGGGCTACGGCGCTGCCTGCCTGCGCGGAATCGAGCACGCCAGGACGAAGCGGCCGGACGTGGTCGTCTTTCTGGACGGCGACTACAGCGACCACCCGGACGAGATGCCGCGCCTCGTGGAACCCATCGCCGCTGACGAGGCCGACTTCGTCGTGGGCTCCCGCATTCGGGGCGACGCCGAGCCGGGCGCACTCCTGCCGCAGGCCCAGGCCGGCAACCGGCTGGCCTGCACGCTCATGCGTCGCATCTGGGGTGCCGACTACACCGACCTCGGGCCGTTTCGGGCCCTCCGTTTCCCCGACCTGTTGGCCCTCGACATGCAGGATCAGACGTTTGGGTGGACCATCGAGATGCAAATTAAGGCCGTAGAGGCCGGGCTCCGTGTCGACGAGGTGCCGGTGTCGTACCGACGGGGCATCGGGCCGTCCAAGATTACAGGCACCGTCTCGGGCACCGTAAAGGCCTCCGCTAAGATCCTCTGGACCATCGGCCGCATGGCGGCCACTCGCCACCGGCGCGCCCCGCGCCTGCGCACTCGGGTCGAACAATTCCGTGCCGACGCTCCAGTACTCGTCCCCAACGGCTGAACCTTTCCCCTAGGGGCACCGTTTCTCCTTCGGTTCGCAATTTCATCCACCGACCTTTCCCTGAATCCCGCCATGGAGCCCGACATCTGGCACAACGGCGAGTTTATTGCCCACGACGACGCCCAAGTCCACGTGCTCTCCCACGTCATCCACTATGGATCCTCGGTCTTCGAGGGCATCCGGTGCTATGAGACCGACCAGGGCTCGGCGGTCTTTCGGCTAGAAGAGCACATGCAGCGTCTGGTCGACTCGGCGAAGGTGTACCGGATGGAGATCCCCTACTCCCTGGAGGAGTTAAACCAGGCCGTCGTCGATACCATCGAACGCAGCGGCCTGAGCGAGTGCTACATCCGTCCCGTGGTGCTTCGGGGAGAGGGTCCGATGGGCGTGAATCCGCTCGACAACCCCGTCGAGACCTACATCGCCGTGTGGGAATGGGGACAATACCTAGGCGAAGAGGCCCTTGAAAAAGGCGTGGACGTGGAGGTAGCTAGCTGGAACCGGATGGCCCCCAACACCTTCCCGGCGATGGCCAAAGCGGGTGGCAATTACCTCAACGCCTCCCTCGTAAAGATGAACGCCATCAAGAACGGCAAGATGGAGGGCATTATGCTGAGCACCGACGGCTACGTGGCCGAGGGCAGTGGCGAGAACCTCTTCGTCGTGAAGGACGGCACGCTCTACACCGCGCCGACGGGCCTGTCCATCTTGCCCGGAATCACGCGGGCCTCGGTCATTGCACTCGCAGAAGATCGCGGGTACGAGGTGGAGGAGAAAAAAATTCCCCGGGAGGCGCTCTACACGGCCGACGAGCTCTTCTTTACCGGGACGGCCGCCGAGGTGACGCCCATCCGCTCGGTCGACGATTATACGATCGGCGAAGGCCGGCGCGGTCCCATCACGAAGGAGCTGCAGGACGCTTTCTTTGAGGTCGTGCAGGAAGGAAAAGACCTTCACGATTGGCTCACGTTCGTGGACGTGCCTGAACCGTCCGGCGTTGGAACGTTAGAGGGTTGAAAGTTGGAACGTTGGGTTTCGTAGCCTTTCGGCAGTCAGCGGCGCTGTGCGGGAAATCAGCTAGCTTGGTACGCCGTCTGCTTCAACCACCCGCGGGTCGTCCTGGATCCAGTTCGTGAGGTAGTGGGTGGCTACGTAGAAGAGGGGCGTGTCGAGGGCCGCGATGCCGATTTTGAAGACGTATTGTCCGAAGACGATACCCTGCCACGTCTCGAAGTCGAGAGGCGTCGTGGCCGCATTGCCGTCCACCTCCGGCCACACCACGAGCGCAATGGTGACCACCATGATCGTGTCCACGAGCTGGCTGAAAAAGGTGGAGCCGTTGTTGCGGAGCCACATGTA
>CAJXKO010000102.1 GCA_913055845.1 uncultured Bacteroidota bacterium
TCCCAGAGCTTGGTTCCGACCCGGTCACCGCCGTCCGCGCGGGGCTGCTCTCCGCCACCCTCGGACCGCATCCAGTCGCACCCCGACGTTTCAGACGCGCGTCTCGCCCCGATCCTCGGCATCTCCCCCCGCACCCTCCGACGGCGGCGCGAGACCGGCACGCTCACCTCCGACGAGTCGGATCGCCTCGTGCTGCTGGCCGAGGTCATCGTCCTCGCCTATCGGGCCTTCGATAGTCGGGCTGCGGCCCGTGAGTGGCTCCGCGCTCCCCATTCGCTCCTCGGGGACGCCTCGCCGCTCGATCGCATGGACACCATGGCGGGAATGGACCAAGTGAAGACGATGCTCGTCCACGTCGACCATGGGATGCCGGCCTGACTCTTCTTGCTCCCCTCCTGTCATCCAGAGCGGCCTTGATTACGATTTGTCGTTGCCCCCTCCGCACGCTCGATCCACGAACCGCTCGTGGGCGGCCGTGCTCTCCTCCCGATAGTATTCGAGGCGCTCCTCCGGGGTCATGTCCTTCACCTGTTCGTACCGTTCGTCTCGGATCCGCCGTGTCATCTCCACAGCATCAATCCCGCCGTCCGTCTCCTCCGAATGGTTCTCCATGGTACATTCCCTCTCGTGTTGCGCGGATGTCGATGGGTTTGTACCCCTGCTCCAGATTGAAGGCGTTGAACTGATAAGCCTTCCACACGTCCTGATCCGCCAGAACTCTCACGAGGACGAGGCGGTCACGTGAACATGCTCCGCGTCAATCGTGTCGATGGCGTACTCTACACACGCCTGTACGTCCGCCTCGTCGAGGTCAGGATAGTAATCGGTCGTGATGGCCTCGAACGAATGCCCCGCTTGAAGGAGCTCCAAGACGTCGCGAACAGGAATCCGTGTGCCCGCCACGCAGGGTGTCCCGAAGTGAACATTGGGATCGACCGAAATGCGTGCCTCCGACTGATTCTCCATCGCAAATGCCCCTCGTGGCGAGCGAACGTCGATTGTTTTGTCCTCCTGGTCGAGCACATCAGACCGACGGATTTCGTCGAAATGCACGATAAGACGGAAGTTCCCGTCCGCAAGTGGCCCTGGACACAGCACTCAGTGACGGGAATGGACACGGGAACGGCGATGCTCGCCCGCGGTCGAGCACAGGATGCCGGCCTGACTCGTCTCGTCCAGAGCGGTCCTGCTTACGATTCAGGGACCTCCCGGCGGTCTCGTCGTGTTTGCTCCTGCCGGTCTCGAAGGGCCTCGGTCCGCTCCTGCCAGTCCGCCCACCGCTCGTCGCGGGACGTGTCTTTGAGACACTCGTGGATCCGCTGGGCGGCCCGTCGCCTCATTGCAACAGCGCCAAACTCCTTCTCCGAACTCGTCGTCATCGTCGATCCCCTCCCAGAACCCATCCCGTCGCCATGCCGGACACTGCCTGCCCGCCCTTCGACCATCCCGAGCGCATCGCGGAGATCTGGGTCGAGGCCTGGAACCGGCGCGACGCGGACCGGCTGGCGGAGCTGTTTGTGGAGGATGCCGACTTCGTGAACGTGACCGGGCTGTGGTGGCACGACCGCGAGGCCATCCGCCGGGCCCACGACTACGGCCTGCGCACCATCTTCGACCAGTCGACGATCGCGCTCGTAGAGCGGCGCGTCCGGTGGCTCGTGGGCGGCCCCGACGCCACCCCGGCCGCCGCGGTGGTGCACGCCAAGATGGCCCTGGAGGGCCAGACCGCCGTCGCCGACGTCGACGCCCCCCGCTCCCGCCGCACGATCTTTACCTTCGTGGTCCGCCGGACCGAGGACGGCTGGCGCTGCACAGCGGCCCAGAACACCGGCGTGGTGCCGGGCTCGGAGACCAACGTGATCGACGACCAAGGACGGATACGATCCGTCAGCTACCGCGCCCCTGACCGGCGGGGCGGAAAGAAGAGATAGAAGCGCTTGCCCCGGGGCCGTGCTAAGGGGCCGTGCTAAAACGTCATCGTCGTGTCGTGGGCGGCGGCCTGTCGGGCCAGGTCCCCGGCCCCGCCGAACGTGGCCCAGGGGGCAAGGTCGGCCTCCGTGATGCCGCGCGCTTCCGCACACGGCTGGCACACGATGAACTCGGCGAGCGCCTCGTTCTCCTGCAGGGCATCGAGCGCCTCCTGAACGGTGGGCAGGCCCGGCGCCTTCAACTCCGACAGGTCGGCGTGGCTGGGGGCACCGAGGTAGGTGGCCTCCTGCATCGCAAACATCGCGACCGCCTCGCCGCGACTCATCGCGCCCTTGCCGGCAATGAAGGGAAGAACGGCGTTCGTGGCGTTGTCCGGACCAACGGTGGTGAGAATGTGCATAGGGACGTGGATTGCTGAACAGAACGCGGGCTCGTCTTCCATAAGGTCCTCAAAGCCGCTCCAAGTTACAACCCAGACCGGGACCGCCCACCCGCACGCCGGCCTCTAGCCCACCACCCGCAGGTTCGCGTATTTGAGCTTCAGCTTCTTGTTGCCCACGTCGGAGCCGAAGAAAACCACCGCGGTGGCCTTCTCCCCCTCGCCCTCGACGGACTGCACCTTCCCCTGCCCGAACTTTTTGTGCTCCACCCGGGCGCCCGGCACGATGTCGCCCTGGCCTTCGTCGTAGACCACGCGCCGCCCACCGCCCCCATCCGTCGACTCGATACGCTTGAGGCCGTCCGACGAGGACGTCTTCCCGCCGTCGCCGCTCAGGTCCTGGCGGTAGTAGTGCGGGTCCATCTCGTCGTAGTCCCGACCGCCGCCGGACCCGTCGCCCGCCGAGAAGCGATCCGTCTCCTGCTCCAGCTCGCCGCCCGCTTCGGTCCGCACCACGTCGGAGTCCACCTCCTCCAGGAAGCGACTGCGCGTGTTGGACTGCTGCTCGCCGTAGCGGTAGCGGCTGCGCGCCCAGCTGAGGTAGAGGCGCTGCTCGGCCCGCGTGACGCCGACGTAGAAGAGGCGCCGCTCCTCCTCCAGCTCGGCCTTCTCCTGCGTGGCCTGCTCCAGCGGGAAGAGCCCCTCCTCCAGCCCGGCCACGAAGACGACCGGAAACTCGGTCCCCTTCGCGGCGTGGAGCGTCATCAGCGTCACCTTGTCGTCGCCGTCTTCAGCCTCGTCCTGGTCGGTCATGAGCGCCACCTCCTGCAGGAACGTGCTGATGGAGGCGTCCTCGGTCGACTCCACGTACTCGGCCAGCGCGCTGATCAGCTCCTGCACGTTCTCCCAGCGCTGGAGGTTTTCGCGGGTGTGCTCCTTGCGCAGCTCGCTGAGCAGCTCCGCGTCCTGGATCAGGTCGCGCGCCAGCTCGTCGGGCGGCGTGTCGCCGGTCCCCGCCTTCGAGGCGTAGCGGGCGATGAGACGCCGGAAATTACCCACGGCCCGTTCGGCCCGGGTGCCTAGCGTGTCGATCTCCTCGACCCGCTCCACCGCCTGCCACAGCGACAGGTTGTGCTGCTGGGCGTAGCGCTGGAGGCGCTCCTGCGTCTTGTCGCCGATGCCGCGGGTGGGATAGTTGATAACGCGCTGCAGGCTGGCGGTGTCGTTCGGGTTCACCAGCAGCTTCAGGTAGGCGAGCACGTCCTTGATCTCCTTCCGCTCGTAGAAGGAGGTGCCGCCAATCACGCGGTACGGCACATTCTCCTTGCGCAGTCCCTCCTCAATGGCGCGGCTCTGCGCGTTGGTGCGGTAGAGGACCGCGAAGTCGCCGTACTCCAGCCCCTCCCGCAGCTGGAGGTCGCGGATGCGGCGCTCAATCTTTTGCGCCTCGTCCTTCTCGCTGAGCGCCTCCATGAGCGCCACGTACTCCCCCTGCGCGTTGTCCGTCCACAGCTCCTTCTCGATCTGGTCGTCGTTCTCCTCGATAATCGAGTCCGCCAGGCGGATGATGTTCTGTGTGGACCGGTAGTTTCGCTCCAGTCGGATCGTGGTGGCGTCCGGGTAGTCCTGCTCGAAGTTGAGGATGTTGGTGATGTCGGCCCCGCGAAAGGCGTAGATGCTCTGCGCATCGTCGCCCACCACGCAGAGGTTCTTGTGGCGGTCGGCCAGCTTGCGGGCCAGGACGTACTGCGCCTGGTTCGTGTCCTGGTACTCGTCGATGTGGACGTATTCCCAGCGCCGCTGGTACTTCTCCAGGACGTCCTCGTGCTGCTCAAAGAGTTCGATCGGCTTGAGGAGCAGGTCGTCGAAGTCGAGGGCGTTGGCCTGCTTCAGGGCGCGCTCGTAGGCGGGGTACACCTCCGCCACCATCTCCTGCTGGTCGCCCCGCGCCAGGTCCGCGTACTCCTGCGGGCCGATCATCTCGTTCTTGGCGCTGGAGATCATGCGCTGCACCGACCGCGGCTTCACCACGTCCCGATCCAGATTGCGCGCCTGCATCTGTTGCCTAATGAGGCGCTTCGAATCGGAGGTGTCGTAGATCGAGAAGTCCTCCGAGTAGCCGATCTTGTCGCCCTCCATCCGTAGCAGGCGGGCAAACGAGGAGTGAAACGTGCTCACCCACATGCCCTTCGCGTTGTCCCCGACGAGGTTTTCGACGCGCTCCTGCATCTCGCCGGCGGCCTTGTTGGTAAAGGTGAGCGCCAGCACGTCGCGCGGCTGGGCCTGGCCGGTCGCCAGCAGGTAAGCGATGCGGTGCGTTAGCGCGCGCGTCTTGCCGGAGCCCGGCCCGGCGATAATCATGACGGGCCCCTCGGTCGTGGTCACGGCCTCGCGCTGCTTCTCATTGAGGCCGTCAAGGATGCGCTGCTCGGCCTCAGGGTCGGGGTCGACGTCGGTGGAGGTATCACGGGCGGGAAGGGTGAAGCGGCGCATGCGGCGGTCGGCGTTAAAACTGTGGAGAGACGAAGCGACAAAAATCGCCACGTTCCTCTACGTCAACCCGTGCCGTCGCGTTCGGTCCATTTCAGCGGAGCGGGCCGTTGGGGAATCGCCGCCTTGTCCCTCCAGACTGTATCACGTTCGGCCCCGTGCACACAGACCCATGAACACGAGACGGATCCCCTTCCCTCACTCCACGATGATGCAGATGATGCGTACGTCTTCCTTCGTCCCCGCGCTGCTTCTCGCGTTGCTCGTGGGCTGTGCCACACCGGCGTCGGACGCCCCGGCCGCCGGCGCCTCCTCCTCTGCGCTCGCGGATAGCGCTCAGGCGGGATTGGTGGTGATGACGAGTCCCCACTCGGTGGACTCGACGGTGGCCCGGCTGGAACGTGCCCTCAGGGCCGCCGGCCCCATTTCGATCATGGCCCGCGTCGACCACGCCGCGAACGCCGAACGCGTAGACCGCTCCCTCCGCCCGACGCAACTGCTCATCTTCGGAAATCCAGCGCTGGGCACGCCGCTCATGCAGGGGCGCCCGACGACCGCGATCGACCTTCCGCAGAAGATGCTGGTGTGGGCGGACTCGACCGGGCAAGTGCGCCTCGCGTACAACGATCCGCAGTACCTGGCCGACCGCCACAACATTGCCGGGCGCGACGACGAGCTCCAGAAGATTAGCGGCGCGCTCCGCACGCTGGCCGAGCAGGCAACCGCCTCTGCGCCCACCCCCTAACGTCCTTCGACCTCGTTGTGGAGCGTGTCTGGGGCACTCGTAGCGCGTCGATGGAATCGAGGCGGGCGGCCCGGCGGCTCTAATCGGGCTTTAACCTCTCCTTCCTTCCATTTCGACGGCCGCAGACATACGTTGGATACGGTCTGCGTATTCCTTTTCACGTTCCTCTCTCCCCCATGACGTTCCGCCTTCCGTCCCTGGTCGGCGTTCTGCTGTGCGCCTTGTTGAGTGCCCTGTTTGCCCCTCCCGAGGCCTCTGCCCAGCAGATGCCGCAGCAGGTGCCCCCCCACAACCTTGAGTCGTTCGAATCCGTCGATTTTCCCACCCCCAACGCGTACCGGAGTGCCGACGGCAGTCCCGGAGCCGAGTACTGGCAGCAGACGGTGGACTACCAGATCGACGTGGCCCTGGACACGACGACCAACCAGGTCACCGGCACGGAGACCATCACGTACGTCAACAACGCGCCCCAGTCGCTGGAACGCCTCTGGGTCCAACTGGAGCAGAATTACTTTAAGCCCGGCAGCCGCGGGGCCGCCGCGGTCCCGTCGGACGCCCGCTTCAGTGGCTTCTTCGAGGGGGCCGGCTACGACCTCTCCGACCTCCGACTCCGGCGGGACGGCCAAACGATGACGCCGGATACGCTCGTGGAAGGTACTCGAATGCGTGTGGCACTCGGGGAGCCGCTGGCGTCGGGCGACAGCCTCCAGCTCTCGTTCGACTTCGAGTACACGCTTCCCAAGTACGGCGCCGACCGCCACGGCCGCCTGCAGGTGGAGGATGGCACGGTGTACCAGTTCGCGCAGTGGTATCCGCGGATGTACGTCTACGACGACGTGCACGGCTGGAACCCGCTGCCCTACCTGGGACAGGGCGAGTACTACCTGGAGTACGGCACTTTTGAGGTCAACATTACGGTGCCGCGCGACATGATCGTGGCCGCCACCGGCCGCCTCCAAAACCCCGGTGAGGTGCTCCCTGAGACGCTGCGGGACCGCCTCGACGAGGCGCGCACCAGCCGCGAGACGGTGATGATTATCGACAGCACGGAGGTGGGCACCCCCGACACGCGCCCCTCCGGCAGCGGACCGCTTACCTGGCGCTACACGGCCGATCGCGTGCGCGACTTCGCGTGGGCCACCTCTCAGGCCTTCATGTGGGACGCCGCGCAGGCCCGGGCTGGCGGCGAGACGATCCTCGCACAGTCGTACTACCCGCGGGAGGGCCTCGGGACGTCCGACTCGCCCGGCTGGGAACGCTCCACCGAGTACGTGCAGCACTCCGTGGAATTCTACTCCGAGTTCCTGACGCCCTATCCCTACCCCAACGCCATCAACGTGGCCGGACGCGTGGCCGGGATGGAGTACCCGCAAATCATGTTCTGCGACGTCAACTCGCGGGGCCGCAGCCTCTTCGGCGTCACCGACCATGAGTTCGGGCACACCTGGTTCCCCATGGTCGTGGGCTCCGACGAGCGCCGCTGGGCCTGGATGGACGAGGGCCTGAACACCTTCATGAACCAGTACTCCACCGACGCCTTCTACGGCGGCTCCAACCAGCAGAGCCTGCAGCAGCTGTCGAAGGGCATGCCGCGCTTTCTGCAGTCGCCCTACGGCGATCAACCCATCATGACCTACGCCGACCGCGTGCGCGACCGGGCCCTCGGCGCCCTCGCCTACGGCAAGCCCGCCCACGGACTCATGCTCCTGCGCGAGCACGTGCTGGGCCCGGAGCGCTTCGACTCGGCCTTCACGGCGTACGTCGACCGCTGGGCCTACAAGCACCCCAAACCGGCTGACTTCTTCCGCACCATCGAGGACGTGGCCGGAGAGGACCTGGACTGGTTCTGGCGCAGCTGGTTCTACGAGACGGACACCATGGACCCGGCCGTCGACTCGGTGGCCACCGGCGACACGACAATGGTGACCGTGGAGCAGCGCGATGAACTGATGATGCCCTTGACGGTGCAGTTCACCTACGAAGACGGCTCCACCGAAACGCGCCGCGTGCCCGCTGAGGCCTTCTTCACACGGGACACCAACACACTGCACGTGACGGACGGCACGCTGCAACAGGTAGCTATCGACCCGAACCGCCTCCTGCCAGACATGAACCGCGGCAACAACACGTGGTCGCGGTCGGAGACGCAAAGCTCCTCGTCGATGGATGCGTCTTCGAGCTCCAGGCAGTAGCGGAGGACGACGTCGTTTGGACTTGTGGTGCAAGAAGGGCACTCGGCCGTCGCCGGGTGCCCTTTTTTGCGTTGTGGACGGCCCTTTCCACAATGCTGCTACTCCCCGCCGGGGCCCGCGACTTGTGTTCGCGCCCGTAGTCGTTATCTTACGCCCGGCTTGGAGGGAGGACTCCGCCGTACTCGCCCATCCACCACCTATTGCTCGCCTTCATGTCGTTCCCTGTCGCCCTCCTCCGTGGTGTCATCGGAATTGCCGTCTTCATCGGCATCGCCGTCCTGTTCTCCACGAACCGCAAGGCCATTAACTGGCGGCTCGTGGGCATGGGCATCGGGCTCCAGCTCATCTTTGCCCTGCTTGTGCTGAAGACAGGGCCCGGCGAGATGCTCTTCGACACTCTCGCCACCTTCTTTGACACGCTACTCTCGTTTACGTACGAGGGCTCGAAGTTCATCTTTGGCGACCTGGGCGACCCGCAGGAGGGCAACAACTTTGCCTTCCAGGTACTGCCCACCATCGTCTTCTTTGCCTCACTGATGGGCGTGCTCTACCACCTACGCGTGGTGCAGCCCCTGGTGAACGGGATGGGCTGGGTGATGCAGAAGACCCTCCGGATCTCCGGGGCCGAGTCGCTGGCCGCCGCGGCGAACGTGTTCATTGGGCAGACGGAGGCGCCCCTGGCCGTCAAGCCGTACGTGGAGGACATGACCCGCAGCGAAATCATGACGCTCATGACGGGCGGGATGGCCACCATTGCGGGCGGTGTGCTGGCGGCCTACATCGGGTTTTTGGGGGGCGACTCCCCGGAGTCGCGGCAACTCTTTGCGAAGCATCTCCTGTCGGCCTCGGTGATGAGCGCGCCCGCGGCCATCGTCATGGCCAAGATTCTGGTGCCGGAAACAGGCACGCCTGCCACCGGCGGCGGGGCCGAGGTGCAGGACACGGAGGAGGTGGACAACGTGATCGAGGCCGCCGCCAGCGGCGCGTCCGACGGCCTGCGGCTCGCCCTCAACGTGGGGGCCATGCTGCTGGCCTTCCTGGCCCTCATCGGCGCCATCAATGCGGGCTTTCGGTGGGTGGGCGCCCCGGTGGTCTACGGCGTAGAGCTCTACGACCTCAACCAGCTCGTGGCGCAGGCATCAGGCGGGCGCTTCGAGTCGCTGTCGCTGGAGGCAGTCTTCGGGTTTCTCTTTGCCCCCCTAGCGTGGGCGATGGGCGTGCAGACGGTCGACATCTTGCAGTTTGGCACCCTGCTTGGAGAGAAGGTCGCGGTGAACGAGTTCGTGGCCTTCGCCTCGCTCCGCGACCTCAAGGACACCCTCAATCAGCGCTCGGTCATTATCGGCACGTACGCCCTCTGCGGATTCGCCAACTTCTCGTCCATCGCCATCCAGATTGGCGGCATCGGGGGCATCGCTCCGGAGCGGAAGAGCGAGATCGCCGCCCTGGGCCTGCGGGCGGTAGTGGGTGGCGCCCTGGCCTCGTGGACAACCGCCACGGTCGCCGGCGTGCTCGTGGGATAGTCCCCAGCCGTCAACCGCTCCCAAACACAGCGTGCCCCCGCTCTCTTCTGAACGGGGGCACGCCGGGGCTTACGCCCCTCGGGGGCAGGAAGGTGCCGCCCATGCCTACCGCATCTGGAAGGGCACGTCGAAGCGGACCCAACTCTCAGTGGGGGTCCAGTTGCCGTCTTTCAGGATGTAGGCCGGCTCCCAGGTTGCCTGCGTGGTGGCCTTCGCCGCAATCTTATTCAGCGTCGGGTTGGGGCCGGACATGATTTTGATGGCGTCGGGACGGGCGACGGCATTGTCCCCCTCCCCCTCAACGGCCAGGTGCACCTGAAGCTTTACAATGCCGGTGTATTCCTCCGACCGCAGGCTGTCGGGCCACGTGATGTCCGGCGACTTCTGCCGCTGCGGCTCCCGGAAATACTCCGTGACGGCTTCGTAGGCCACCTTCTGGTTCTTGTTGAGGATCTCCTCCTTCAGCTGTCCCTGCTCGCCCACGACCCCGCCGCTGAGGTCCACTTCTTCGAGCTGGGGCGCGGCGTACTCTCCGAAGAGCGAATCGACGACCATCGGGTTGTTGCGGTACAGCGGCAGGAGGCTCTGCTTGATCGCGCGGTTGAACTGCTCGCGCGAAACATCGCCGCCGGGCTCCATCCGCGCCCTCTGATCGACGACGCCCATCGTGGTCAGGCTGTCGAGGTTAGGAAACGCCTTGGCGGTGTCGACGCCTTCCTTCCACCAGCGCGAGTCGGTGGTCTGCCAGCCGTCGGGCGGGGCCGCGGGGTTATTCCCTCCCCCACAACCAGCAATGAGAAAGAGCCCAACGAGAACGGTGGGAATCCAGCGTGTCGAAAGCATAAGTACGGGTTCGTAATGGGTGATAGGGGTGATCGTCCGTTCCGGTATCGCTTCGGCCCCGCCACGGTGCGGAAACACCTATTCGACGAGCACGGGCGTGCCCACACGCACCTGGCGCCAGAGCGCGTCCATGACCGGGTTCTGTACCGCCACGCACCCCTGCGTCCAGGCGGTGGCGTCGCCCGTGCCGTCGCCGTGAATTTCAATCCAGCCGCCGAGATCGGTCCCCATCGGCGGCATCCGGTGCTCTTCCTGCGCCTGCTTGATTGCCTCAAACTGCGACCGGGAGATGAGTCCGTTCTTCAAGCCCCGGCGCGCGTCTTCTACCTTAGGATAGTTGAGCACAAGGGCCTTGTAAAATTGGCTGTCCGCATTTTTGTGGACGACGTAGAAGGTGCCCTCGGGGGTGCGCCAGTGGTCGCGACGTCCCTCGCCGCCGTTTCGCTTCTTGTCGGCGAAGGAGTTGTAGGCCATGTCCGCCCGGAAGGTGTTGACGAGCGTGCGTCCGTGGTAGAGGTACAGCCGCCGCTTGGACTTGGACACCCGAATCCAGGCGTTGGAGAGCGCCGCGGCCGAGACGTAGCCTTCCCGGCCGTCGTCGGTGCGCACCCGGCACCGCTCCCCAGAGCACCCCAGGCGCGTGACAGGCGTGCGCATCGGGAGGCGCCCCACCGGGGCGTCGGTGTCGGGAAGGTTGTGGAGGGTGGTCGCGTCCCCGGCCACGTAGAAGAGCGCGCTCGCCTCCGGGGCGTTGGCGCGCAGGGGAGAGGAGGCCGCCGACGCCCGGTCGGCGGTAGAAGGGAGACCCTGAACAGTATCGATCGGGGCGCTGAGCTGAGCCGCCGCCGGCCTCGGGCCAACCAGGAAACCGAGGACGAGAAGAAGCAACCACCCTGTCGTGCGCATGGCGAATCGGGGCGTAAATTCGTAAAAATCAGTCTTCGGTCCGCCGGGAATCCCCGGTCTCGCGAGGACGCGTATACGCTCACGCGCCGCTCTGGGACTGGCAGTGGCGGTATGCCTCGATTGTGCCTTCGATAACTGCCCCCTCGGTCACATGGTCCACCGCTTTCCGCACAGGGCCGGCGGCGTTGGCCGGGGCAAAGGAGCGGCCCACAGCGGTGAGGGCCTCCACGTCGGCGTCGGAGTCGCCGATGTACGCCATCTCGTCGAGCCCAAGGCCCAGGTGCGCGGCCAGCCATTCGAGGCCCTGCCGCTTCGTAATACCCGGCGGCACCACGTCCACCGACACCTCCGTCGAGAAGACGTGCAGGCCCGGCGCATTTTCGGCCACGAACTGCTCGGCGCGAGGCTCCAGCGCTCGGATCTCGTCGGGGTCCGGCGACACGACGCCGGCCTGCGTGCGCTTGGCGTGGTCCACCGAGATGCTCGTGCCCGGGACGCACTCCGTACGGAACCAGTGGCGCACGGTGTCGAGCTGGGCCTCCACTTCGTCGGTCAGGCGCGGGCTCCAGTCGGTCTGGGCCGCCACGGGATCGAACCGCCCGCCCCCGGCCTCGAAGAGTACGGGCGTGGTGAGCTCCAGCGCCTGCGACATGGCCTCCACGTAGGGGTAGGCCCGGCCCGAGCAGATGGAGAGGGCCGGAGCGTTCGCCTCCCGGTCGGCCGCGCGGCGCAGTCGGTGTAGCCCGTCCAGGTCGTACGGCTCGTAGGGGACGGACAGGCACCCGTCAATATCGGTGACGAACAGCTTGATCATTGCAGTGGCCTGTGATCAGGTTGAGGGCCGGGGAGACGCTCCATTCGTCTCCGCTATTCTTCGTCGTCAAACGAGTCCTTCATCGCCTCCACGATTTCGTCGGAGATGCCCATGCTGGAGAAGCCGCCGTCGTGGTAGAGCGTCTGCATGGTGACCATGCGCGTGAGGTCGCT
>CAJXKO010000103.1 GCA_913055845.1 uncultured Bacteroidota bacterium
CATTCTTCTGCCCGCCGACCGCGACCGGGTCCTCCAGCGTGCCGGGGCCATCTGGGACTGGGTCGTCGAAGAGTAGACAGGGCCTTGCCCCCGGTTCCTTCCAGTCAGTAGCGGATGCGAATCGACAGCGTGACCCGCCGGCCCGGGAGGGTGCGGGTCCAACGCGAAACGGTGCCGTCCGGCTGCGGCTGCAGGGCCCAGTCCGCAACGTTCTGGCGATTGAGGACGTTGGCGACCCCGAGGCGTCCCTTCACGCCGACACCCGCTAGGGAGTGCTGCACGCTGAGGCCGAGGTCGAGCCGGTACCGCGGCGGCAGGGTGTGAGTCCCGGGCTGGTCCAGCTGGAGGCGATCCCACGCCCCGCCGAGGTCTGACGGCGTGAGGTAGGCATAGTACGCGCGGCGGTAGCCCCACCGGCGGCCCCACACCCCTTCGGCCCGTGCCTCAACCGCGAGGCCGGCCCCGATCGGAATGTCGGCGTTTAGGGTGAGACGGTGAGGCTCGGTCCAGGGCACCGGGGTAAGGCGTCCATCAAAGCGACCGGGAAAGGTGCGGCGGGCCCGGCTGTAGGCGTAGCGCGCCGCGCCGGTAAAGACACTGCTCTCGTATTCGACGCGGAGGCCCCCGCCGTACGCATATCCACGGCTCGCATCGAGAATTCGGGACGGAGTAGGGGAGGCCGTCGACGCAGTCGGTTGTGTGCGGAGGGCCGGGTAGTTAACGGCGAGCAGGCGGGGCTGCCACTTCCGATAGCCCTCCAGTTCCACGCTCCACGCCGCCGCCGGTCGCCACGAGAGGTCGGCGGCGAGGTGATACGTGCGGGGCGGTGTAAGATCATCGGCAATCGGCCACCAGATGCGCGTGGTGGGCACCACGGCGGCGGCGCCGTCTCGGCTCAGCGCAAATTGTGCCGTAAACTGACGGTAGAGGCCGCCGCGCACGCTCAGCCCCACCGTGCCGGCCGCCTCGGTGGCCCGGCGATAGCGAAAGGCACCGCGCGGCTCCGCGTAGACGGCCCCCTGGTCCGGCAGGCCTGTGAGACGGAGGCCCCCCTCGACCGCCGCGTAGTCCCCGAGTTCGACCGTCGTCTCGACCGCGGTCCACGGGCGCCCCGTGCGGGCACGATGCTGCAGAGGGGGCGCAAAGGCATTCCCGACGCGGAAGTGGCTCTGCTGGTACACCAGTCCGCCCGACCATACCACATCCCATGACTCCGTCATCGAACCCTCGAGCCGACCTTCAAGGTCGACTTCCCACACCTCATTGGCGCCTTCCTGTCCGTAGGCGGCCTGACGCACCGCGGCCATTGAGGGCCCGGCGTAGGGGCGGGAGGGCGGCTGCACCTCTCCGATCTCGGACTGCGTCGTGCTCTGGTAGTGGCTCACGGCCGCCTGAACCGTGCCCAGGGCGCGGTTGGCCACCGGCGTTTCGTAGCGGGCCTGCACGGCCGTGTTGGTCCAGGTGTACTGGTCGCGCGTCGGGAGGGAGATCGTAGACGTGTCGACGGATTGGGAAGGCGGGTCGCCGTCGGAGAGCTGGGCGCCCACGCGCTGGCCCAGCACCAAATCGGCCCCCAGGTTGCTGCCACCGCGGTAGCCGGACACATAGAGGCGGCGGGCGGGGCCAAAGTCGGCGCGGGCCGCGGCGTGTATGTCGTAGAAGCCCGCGTTCGGCTGGGTGCGTGCCCCGAGCGAGCCTCCTACGAGAGAGGTATCGGGGGAGAGTTGGGCCGCCGCGAGGAGGGGGTCGAGCGTCGACCACCGGTCAATGAGATCGGTAAGGGCCACGTCCTGATACACGTCCCACACGCTCACGCGGGCGGCGGCCATGGCCACAACGGGCGTCTCGCCCAGTGTCGTCGTGCCCTGCATTCGGGCATCCAGGCTACGCGGATCCACACGAACGGCGCCGACCTGGGCGCCGCGGCCGGTGAGATCGTGGGTAAGTTCGAGGGTGCCGGAAAGGGCATTGCCGTGTAGGGCCCCGAAGCCGGCCTTCCGGGCCGTAAGGTCCTCAATGGCGAGTGGACTAAAGGCCCCGAGGAGGCGTCCCGTACTCGCCGGGTTGCGAATTGGCACGCCGTCGAGGCGAAGCGTGTGTCCGCCGGTGGGGCTGCCCTGAATGTGGAGGTCGGCGTAGGGGGGCGTCGTACTCACGCCCAGCAACGAGCGGGCGGTGCCGAGCACGTCGGGCGTCGCCGCGGCTCGTTCCCAGCGCAGTTCCCCGTTCGCGACGCGATCGGCCCCGGCTCCTGCGATGGGGGGGGCATACCGGTCGGCGTCGATGACGAGCGAGTCGGCCACGATGGGGGAGGGGGCGAGCGTGGCGTCGTGGCGGGCGGTGCCGTTGGGGGGGACGTAGACGGTGGCTTCGTGGCGATTGTAGCCGAGGTGAGTGACGACAATCGTCTGAGGACCGGGCAACAAGCCGGTCAGCCGAAACCGGCCGGTCGAGTCCGTTACCGTTCCCGCGGCGCTCTCTGCGTCCGGGAGTTGGACGTGGGCGTTCGAGAGGGGACGGCCGTCCTCCGTGCTCTGGACCGTTCCGGCCAGTTGGCCCCGTTGGGCCGAACGGCGCACGGGGGGACGCAGAACGTAGGTCCCCTCCGAGGTTTGGATGTAGTCGATGGGGTGCCCGGCAAGCAGGCAGTGCAGCAGGGCATCCGGCGCCGCATCGCGCGTGACGCAGGAGGCGCGGCGCCCCTCTACGAGGGCGGCGTCGTACACCAGGCTAATGCCGGCCGCGGCGGCGGCCTGTTCCAGGGCCTGTCCCAGGGGGGCGTCCTGGATGCCCAGCGACGTGCGCGTCCCCGCCTCCGACTGAGCGGCGGCCTGTCCCCCAAAGCCCCAGAGGCAAAGCACGATCAGGAGCCCGGCGGTGCGGAATGAACCCAACGCATTGGTCATAGCGGCCGGAACGCGACGACGAGCGAGCCTGCAGACGAAAGGAGGAGACGGACCGGCCCGCTACCGCGACCCCGACGCCGCAAAGATTTCGAAGCCCCGGCTCGTGGGCCGGTAGTTCAGATCGCGGGCTGTACAAAGGTCGTGTAAAATGGTTTCTAGGTCTGTGGGGCCTGGATAGTAGAGCGAGATGGGGGCCTGAGGGCGGTCTACGGACGTGTGAATGTGCACCACCGCATCGTAGCGACGCTCCAGGTCCTGAACCACGGCGCGCAGCGGTTGGGCCCGCGCCGCGAAGCCGTTGTTGCGCCAGGCAAGGATGTGGTCCACGCTGGTAGGCTGGGGGGGAGTGGGGGCCGTGGCCGGATCCGCCACGCGACTCGTGTGGCCGCCTTCCACCTGCACCGCCGCCTCCGGGCGTTGCTGGGCGGCCACCTGCACCTGTCCCTCAACCACGGCCACGTCCGTTTTAGGGGGCGACGCGCCCGCGGTTCGGGCCCGTACGTTGAAGCGCGTGCCGGTGACGGTGACCTGTGCATTCGCGGTTGTAACCGCAAACCTGCGCGTCCCATCTGCCACCTCGAAGAAGGCCTCCCCGTCGAGCCGCACGCGGCGCTGGGCCGCCTCCACGAGCGGCCACGTCTGAAATTCCCGCCGGTACGTGAGGGTCGTGCCGCTGTTGAGCTCGACGGTCGACCCGTCGGGCAGGGTGGCAGTGTGCTGGGTGCCGGCGGGCGCCGTCACGGTGACGGGCTGGCGCCAGAGCCACAGTCCCCCGATCAGCACGAGCGTGGCCAGGGCCAGTCCCGCGGCGAGTCGCCACTGCGAGTGCCGCTGGGCGGGGCGGGCCGAACGCGCCCGGCGGCGGGACACAGACGCGGTGCTTGTCCGGTCCGTCGTGGCGGGCTCGGTTCCGTCCGAGGGAGAGGCGTCCAGCTCCGGATAGCGGCGCACGAGAGTGTCCCACGCCGCGTCGGGGGCGGCCCCGTCGGCGGCCCGGTCTTCGGCGGCCCCGAGCAGATCCCACACCGCTTTAAGGTCGGCGCGTGTGTCGGTCGGCTCCTCCCGAAGACGAGCCTTCAGGTCGGGAGGGAGATCCGGCGTATCAGTGCTCATCGGCATTTAGCAGGTCGGGTTCGTAATCGTCGATGCGCCCGCGCAGGTGCTTCAGGGCCCGCACAATGTGGTTGTTTACCGTTCGGGGCGAGATGTCCATGACATCGGCCACTTCGTCGTGGCTCAGGCCGTCGAAGCGGCTAAGGACGAGCGCCTCGCGCTGCCGTTCGGTGAGTTCCCCAATCCACTGCCAGAGCCGATCCTCGAGCTGATCCGCACGGGCTTGTGTGTCGGGGCGCGTGGGCGGGGACGGTTGAGCGGGCGTTTTCTCGCGCACGTCTTCTTCCTTCTCCGTCCGGGTACGCTGATTGCGCTCATGGTTGTACGCCCGGTTGCGGGCCATGCGGTAGAGGTAAGCCTCCAGAGACTGGTCCGGCGAGAGCGAGTCGCGCACCTCCCAAAGCCGGATAAACACGTCCTGCGTCACGTCCTGTGCCGTATCGGGCGTTCCCGTAATGGAGCGCACGTACCGGAACAGCGGTCCGTACATCGCCTCAAACAACTCGGCGTACGCCGAGCGGTCCGACGCCTTCAGGCGCCGGCACCATTCGTCAAACGGACGAGCATCGGACATGAGCGGCCGTCGAAAAACTCTGGGTCAGCAGCGGCAAGGGGAAGCCCCGCACGTCTCCAACACGCGCCCGGCTGCCAATGACCAGCGGCGGCTATCGCTCGATCCAAACGTTCTGCCCGGCATCGACGTGGGCCTGCCAATCCGGCGGCACCACGAGGGTCGTGTCGTACTGGTGAAGCACGGCCGGGCCCTCGAGCGTGTGCCCGTGGTGCAGGGCGCTGCGGGCGTAGGCGGTCGTTGGGATGGGGCCGTCGGGGGCGAACCACACAGGCCGTGTGCCGAGCACAGCGTCGTCGAGCGGGGCCTCGGTTTCGGGCTCGTGGGGCAGGGGCGGCGTTGGGACGGCCACAGTTCCTCGTCCTCGGAGGGCCACCACCTCCACCGGCGCGTCGGGATCGGCGTGGCCGTAGCGCCCCCGGTGGCGCCCGTGAAATGTCCGAACGGCCTCGTCGACACGCGCACGTGTGATCGGGGACGCCACTGGCACACGCACTTCGTAGCTCTGGCCCGCGTAGCGCAGGTCGAGTTCGAACTGAAGGTCGGGGGCGCCGTGGTCAGTGAGCACGGCGCGCACCTCGGACGCCACGGCGTCGGCGGCGGTGCGAAGGGGGGATGGGTCGTCGCGGAGGGGCGCAGCGCGGCGCAAGACGGCCCGGGAGGCGTCGTACACCACGTCGGCCATCAGCAGGCCGAGGGCACTGAGCACGCCGGGCGTAGGGGGAACCAGCACGCGCCGCATGCCGAGGGCCTCGGCGAGAGCCGTGGCGTGGAGCGGCCCAGCCCCGCCGAAGGCGACGAGTGTGTAGTCGCGCGGATCGTGGCCCCGCTCCACCGAGACACGCCGGAGAGCCCGCTCCATGGTCGTATTCGCCACGCGCAGGATGCCGAGTGCGGTGTCTTCCGGCGAGCGGCCCATATCGGTCCCGAGATCGGCCATGGCCTCGTAGGCCGCCGCGGGGGCCATGTCGAGGTCGCCCTCGCCGCCCAGTACGTGCTCGGCCTTCAGGCGACCCAAGACGAGGTGCGCGTCGGTAACCGTCGGCGTTGTCCCGCCGCGCCCGTAGCAGACGGGGCCCGGCTCGGCCCCGGCACTCTCCGGACCCACTCGGAGGCTGCCGCCCGCGTCGACGTGGGCGATGCTCCCCCCACCCGCTCCCACGGTGTGGATGTCGGTCGCGGGGAGGCGCAGCGGCAGGTCCGCAATGGCATGCTCGGTGGTGCGCGGCACGGCCCCGTTGCACAGCGCCACGTCGGCACTGGTGCCCCCCATGTCGAGCGTCATGATGCGGGGGGCGTCGGTGTCCATCGCCCGCTGGGCCACGCCGAGGGCCCCTACCACGCCGCCGGCCGGGCCGCTCAGGGCCAGCCGGGCGGGCTGCTCGACGACGTGGGCGAGCCCGATGGTACCCCCGTTCGACTGCATGACGCGCACCGAGCGCTTCGCCAGCGCATCGTCGAGCCGCCGCAGGTAGTGCGCTACTGGGGGGCGGACGTAGGCGTTGACGATCGTCGTGGCCGTCCTCTCGTACTCTCGGTATTCCGGCAGCAGGGCACTGCTTCGCGTAATCGAGACCTCGTTCGGGAGGGCATCCCGAAGGATTGCGGCGGCCCGCGCTTCGTGCGTCGGGTTCTGGTACGAAAAAAGAAAGACGACGGCCACGCTCTTTACGTCCTCTTCCGCGAGATGCTGCCCCACCCGTCGCACGGCGTCTTCGTTGAGGGGGGTGAGCACCTCGCCGTCTGCGCTCAGCCGCTCGGGCACCTCGTAGCGGTGCTTGGCGGGCACCAGTGGGGGCGGGCGTGACGGCTGGAGGTCGTAGAGCGCCGGCCGGGCCTGCCGACCGATGGCGAGCACGTCGGCAAATCCTTTAGTGGTGACCAGCGCCGTGCGGGCCCCCCGTCGTTCGAGTAGGACGTTGGTGGCCGTGGTGGTGCCGTGCACGACGGGCGCGGTAGAGGGGGCGTCGAGAGACGAGAGGCCCGTCCCTACGGCCTTCTGTTGTGGGTCCGTAGTGGACGCCTTGTGCACCCGAAGGCCGTCCGCGGTCACGACCACGAAGTCGGTAAACGTTCCGCCCACGTCAATGCCGATGGGCGGAGGGGAGGAGGAAGGAGGCGGCATGGTGCCTTGGGAGAATCGACGGGGGCACGCAATGTGTAACCCTGGTCACCAGGGTCCAATAGACGGATGCAGGACGCGTTCGTCAAGTCCGCGGCTCCTACAAGTGCCCGCCCCGTGGCGTCTGGAGTGCCTGGAATACTCTTTGTGCTCGAAATATGTGTCAGAAAACGGAGGGGCATCTCCCTGTTCAGCGGCCGTCCGGGTGGACATTGGCCCCGGATGGGGGCATCGAACCCGGTAAATCGACGGGGGTGCTCCATGTCACACATGGCCAATCACTTCGGATACACATCTCCCATGCTTTGCTCTCACATCTCCTTCTGCAAGGCCCCACCGGGACGGTGGGGCTGCGCATTCGCCCTTGCTGCCCTGCTTGCAGTTCTTGCCGCGCCCGTCCACGCGCAGCCCGAGCGCTCCGGAAACACCTTCTACGGAAAGTTCGGGGCCGGCATCGCCGACTATACCGGGGACTTTCCGGCCCAAAACGCGAGTCATCCACTTGACTTGCAAGAGTTTACGCGCGGGTCTGGCGTACCGGTCGTGGTGGCCGGGGAGGTCGGCTATCGGTTCTCGCCTGCCTGGAGCCTTGCGCTCGGTGTTCAAGGGGGGAACTATCCCATTGTCGGGTACGGCGGCGGGCCGAGTGGAATCACGGATTCGTACCGCTACACCCCGCATCTGCTGGGACGCTATACATTTGGCACGCCTGGCCAGAGGATTGCGCCCTACGTCGACGGGGGAATCAGCGCAACGTTCGGGGGCGATACCCCGCCCACAAGTCTGGGGATCGGTCCATCGCTAGGAGGAGGCGTGGACATTCTCCTTGGGCGGCGGCTTTCGTTCTATGTCGAGTCGCGCTTTCATGCGTCCCTGCCGGACGACGCGATTGACGGTGCCGATCGTGCAAACGGCGCGTTCGACACCGTCGGGCAGCTTCTCGGCTTCGGACTTACGATCAACCTGTCGCCCTCTACCCCTACCCCGCCGGCCGTGCGCTCCCTCGACGGCCCTGCTTCTGTGGAGCCTGGCACGGCCGTGACGTTCACGGCATCGGTCAATGAAGAGGCTGCCGCCCGCCCCCTGAGCTACGAGTGGGAGTGGGGCGACGGCGCAACCGCGAACGGGTCGACGGCCACCCACCGCTACGACCAACCGGGCACCTACACAGTGGTCTTTCGGGCGCGCAACGACGCAGGGACGGCCCAGAAGACCATGACGGTTCGGGTCAGGCGTTCATCCGAGGATTCGGACCTGTCAACGGCGGCCCAGATCGCGTCGCTCACGGCCACCCCCAACCCCGTGGCTACGGGAACGCCCGTGCAGTTCAACAGCGCGGTGGCCGGGGACAGTGCGCCGACCTACGAGTGGCGCTTCGGCGACGGGGCTACTGCGACGGGCTCAGCCCCCACCCACACCTACGAGCAGCCGGGCCGGTACACCGCGCGGCTCACGGTGTCCAACGACGCTGGCAGCGACGCCCGCACGATCGAGGTCCGTGTGGCCCGCCGTGCTGGGCAGGACCGCGCGCGGCAGTGGCGAATTGTGGTTGCCTCGATGCGCCGCCAGGAAGGGGCCGAGACGCTGGCCGATCGGTATCGGGAGCAACTCCCTACCGCCGACATGCCCGTCGAAATTGTGGCGGCCGAGACCGAACAGGGCCTCCGGTACCGTGTGGTCGTTGGGACCTTCGCGGCGGCCGACGCCGCCCGGCAGGCCATTGAGGCGCACGAGGACGTCCTGCCCGCCGAGGCGTGGCCCCTCCAGCCCCGACGGTGAGCGTTCGGACGCAACCTTCCAGTCGCCTGCCTGAACCGCGCCCTGTCTCGCTTTTCTCGGCGAGGCAGGGCTTTTTTTGTCATTCCGTTTTATTTTCCGGGTGCATAGGCTATTATGCCCGCAGCACCATCTCAAATCATACTCTCTTTTCTTGGGAATCACGTCCGGAAGAGAGGCTCGTTGAGCCCTCCCACGAAACCCAACTAGTCTCATGGTTCAGCGCATGATCGGGGTTCTTCAACTCGATGTCCCCACCTTTGAGCAAATTGAGCACGACGCGACCGCTACGGGACAGGCGGCCGGCGTCGTGGCCATTGCGGCCGTTTGTCAGGCCATCGGGAGTTCCGTTTCGGCCGGCATTTGGGGCGGAGGAGCGGGGCCCAATTTTCTGGTGACGCTCATCGCCGCCTTCGTCGGGTGGGTCGTCTGGTCGGCCCTGACCTATTGGATTGGCACCTCTCTGTTCGATGCACGGGCCGATCTCGGCGAGATGCTACGCGTGATCGGCTTTGCACAGACGCCCCTCGTGTTCGCCGTCGTTCCGTGCTTTGGGGCGTTGGTCGGGGGCATCTGGGCCCTCGTCGCCAGCTTCATCGCGATTCGGCAGGGCCTCGACCTCGACAACACCAAGACGTTCATCACGATCATCGTCGGGTTCCTAGCCTACGTCGTGATCAGTGTGGTCGCAGGCATGTTCACCGGCGGTCTCACGGCGGTCACCAGCTAAGCGCTCTGGAAGGTCCCTGACCTGCGCGGCGCCCGCAGCCTCCCTAGAACAAGGTGTCGAAGTACTGCTCGCCCCCGTCGCAGATGATGGTTACGACCCGGGCGTCCGGGTGCGCCGCGCTAATCTCGAGGCCTACGGACAGGGCCGCCCCGGCGCTCGGCCCAATGGGCATGCCGTGCTCCTGAGCGGCTGCACGGGCCTGCTCGAAGGCCTGCTCGTCGGAAACGTCCCGCATCTCGTCGATGTAGTCGAACCACATCGTCGGCAGCTCGCCGCCCTTTCCGAGACCCTCCACGCGGGTGTTGTAGGGCACCGGCTCGTCGCCGCGAAAGGCGGTGGAGATGTTGGAATGCTCGGCGTCGACGCCCACTACCGTGACGTTGCGGCCGGCGGCCTCCGCCGCCTCCTTCACGCGCCGCGCGCTGCCACTGAGCAGGCCGCCGGTGCCCATAGCACTTACGAGATGCGTCATCTCGGCGCCGGCCTGCGCCCAGATTTCGCGGCCCGTCCACCGGTAGTGCACGCCTGGGTTTGACTGGTTATAGTACTGGTTGACCAGAAACGCATCGTGCTCTTCGGCGAGGCGCTCGGCCACCGCGCGGTAATGGTCGGGGTGGTCCGAGTCCACGTCCGGGCACGTATGCACCTCTGCGCCAAACGCCTTCATGTAGCCGATCTTGTCGGGGCTCGTGCCCTCCGGACACGTCAGGATGCACGACGCGCCGAGCCGGTTCGCCACGAGCGCCACGGCCCCGGCCGTGTTGCCGGAGCTGGCCTCCACTACGGTGTCGTAGGCACCGTCCGCGAGGGCCTCCGACAGGATGCCCATCGCGATTCGGTCCTTCATCGACCGGGTCGGGTTCTCCGACTCCATCTTGCAGAGGAGACGACCGTCTGCAACCCCCGGGTACGGAAGCATCGGCGTGTTGCCGATTTGACTCAGGATGGGGTCGTCGGTGGGGAAGGGGGAAGGGGGCAGGGTGGTGGGGGACTGTGCGGAGTGGAGCGTCGCGTCGGTCGGCATGAGGAGGAGGGCTGGTGGGAGGAGTGTCCGGAAGTCGATACTGCTAATGGGACCGCTTGGCCCCGCGCGTGTTCGACCACAGGGCGGAGTACGGCTACGTCAAAAATGAACGGACCGGTCGTCTCCTGGGTTGCGAAAAGCCTCGTTATTGATTGAAGAAGTCGAGAGTGCCCCGACGAAAGGACGATCGAACCAGTGCCCGGTCTACCGCGCCTCCACGCGACTGCCCTCCTCCAGCGCCTCTCCCGGGTGGGTAACGACTTGCACCCCTTCGCTCAGCCCATCGGTAATCTGCGCCCGGAGGCCACTCCGGTAGCCCACGTCCACCGGCTGGCGCTCCGCCCGCCCTCCGCGCACGGCAAACACCGCCCACCCGCCGTCGTGGCGGAAGAGGGCGCTCTGTGGCACCTGCAACACGTCGCCGTCCGCCCAGAGAACGAACCGCGCGACCACGCGATAGCCCGTTCCCAACTGTGCCCAACGGGACGACGGATCAATAAAGTCTACGAGCACCTCTACCCGCTGCTCCTCCACGCCGAGGGCCGACACCTCCGTCTGTCCCTGCGGCGGCACCGCCCGTACCCGTCCGTCGAGCGTACCGCCCCCACCCCAGCGCACGATCTCGACCGGCGTGCCCTCGGTGATGCGGACGGCGTCGGACGAGAGCACGTCCACCGACACCTCCAGCGAGTCGGGATGGCCCATCGTGACGAGCGGCGCCCCCGCCTGCACGACCCCCGCGCTCTCCTGATGAACCTGAAGAATCCGGCCGTCAACCGGCGCCCGGATCGAGGCCCGCGTAGACAGATCATCGCTGGGAGCCCCCAACGCAATCCGGCTGCGGGCCGCATCAAGTTCGCCCCGGGCCTGCGCCACGGCCTGCTTCGCCGATCGGTATGCGGCGCGAGCCTGTCGAAACTCGACCCTCGCCTGCTCGAGCTGCTGCTGGGATGCCGTCCCCTGCTCGTGCAGCCGCTGGAGGCGCCGGTGCTCCTCTTTTGCGTATTGAAAGGATGCCTCTGCCCCCGCCCGTTCCTCCTTGGCCCGCTGCACCGCGGCCCGGGCGGCCTGCACCTGCGCCTCGGCCGCCTGGTAGTCGCTGGCGTCGAGCACCTTCGAGGGCAGCGTGGCGAGACGTGCCAGGACTTCATTCTGCCGCACCGAGTCGCCCGCCTCGCCCGGCACGCGCTTCAGATAGCCGGTCGTCGGCGCCGAGACCACGTACTCCTCGCGGAGCTGCGTCTGGCCCTCCTCCTCCACGGTCACCCGGAGCGAGTCGCGCGTCGCCTCTTCCACCGACACCGGCGTCGCCTCCGGCCAAAAGCCGTACACCAGCAGCGCAAGTGCGACCACGACCACTGCCCCAATCGCCACCGACCGATTCCAAATCATAACCAACACCTCACTCAGAAAATTCGCAGTACACGTCGCAAAACTTCCGGCCTTCGATCCTCGACCCCCTACACACCCCTCGCCCCTCAACGCTCTACCCCCACGCTCTCATTCCCGCGTTTTCAACACGTCAATCAGGTCGAGCCGTCCGAGTCGCCACCACACCACCAGGCCCGACACGAGTGCCGCCACGAGGGCCACGGTCGCGGCGAGGGCGTAGGTGCCCCGGTT
>CAJXKO010000104.1 GCA_913055845.1 uncultured Bacteroidota bacterium
TGATTGCGTACCCGATCGACTGAAGCGCCGTAATCCCGATTGTGCCGTACCGTGTCAGCTGCGTAATGCGGCGGCGCCCCTCCTCCCCCTCTCGCTGTAGCTTCTGAAAGTAAGGCACTACAGCCCCCATCAACTGAATGATAATAGAGGCCGTAATGTACGGCATGATGCCCAAGGCAAAGATGCCGGCCTGTTTAAAGGCCCCCCCCACAAACATATCAAGGAACCCAAACAGCCCGCCTCCACCCTCCTGTGCCCGGATCTGCGTAAGTGCGGCCGCGTCAACACCCGGCAGCGTCACGTGCGTCCCCAGCCGGTAAATGATGAGTAGGCCAAGCGTATAGAGGATACGCTCGCGGAGCTCCTGGACACTCCAAATGTTGCGGATACTTTCGGCAAATCCAGCCATGAGTCAGCCTCGTTGTGCGTAAGCCGCGGGGAACGGACAGTTCATGCAGCGAACCAACCCGGTTATTCTTCCAGAACGGTCACAGCCCCACCCGCTTCCTCGATCTTGTCACGGGCGGAGTCACTGAAGGCGTGTGCTGTCACGTCAAGGGTATCCGACAGCGAACCGTCGCCCAGGATCTTGACGCGGTCGGCGTCGCGCACGACGCCTAGATCCGCAAGTATTTCCGGCGTCACAGGGCTGTCGGCGTCGATCCGCCCCTCGTCCACAAGCCGCTGAAGGCGCTTCACATTCGCCACCTCGTACTCGGTACGAAACGGGTTGTTGAAGCCGTGCTTCGGAACCCGCTGAAACAGGGGCGTCTGTCCCCCTTCAAACCAGATGGGACGATTTCCGGCCCCCGAGCGGCTGCTCTGGCCTTTCGTACCGCGGGTCGAGCTATGAGCCCCTCGTCCAGAGCCTTCGCCGCGCCCGAGGCGCTGTTTGGTTTGCGTGGCACCTTCCGCCGGTTTGAGGTTGCTTAGGTCCATGGGTTTTACTCTTCCTAATTGCGGGTTGGTGTCGCGAAATCTCAGGATCTTGGCAGAGCGGCCATCTTACTCATCCACCTCAGTCACCTCGACGAGGTGCTGAACCTTGTCGATCATGCCGCGGATTTGCGGCGTCTCCTCGTGGACGACCGTGTCCCGGATGCGGCGCAAGCCAAGTGCGCGGATGGTGGCACGCTGATCCTCTCTACACTCGTTGGTGCTCCGTACCTGCTTGATTTCGAGCTTACTCATCGCTTAGGCGGTGCTTTTGTACAATCTCCAACTAGCCGTTGAAGACCTTCTCCAGCGGAATGCCACGCCGACGAGCAACTTCCAAGGCGTCTTCCGTCTCGGCGAGCGCATTGATGGTCGCCTTCACTTGGTTGTGCGGATTGGACGTCCCGTGGGACTTCGTGAGCACATTGCGGTAGCCGGCGCACTCCAGCACAGCACGCACTCCCCCACCAGCAATGACGCCAGTACCAGGAGCCGCAGGCTTCAAGAGCACTTTGCCAGCATCTTGCTTGCCTACCACCTTGTGAGGAATGGTGCCGTCGCGCAGGGGCACCCGTATCACGTTCTTCTTTGCATCGTCGGCCCCTTTCGAGATTGCGCTCGACACTTCGTTGGCCTTGCCAAGCCCCACCCCCACGAGACCATCCTCGTTGCCGACAACCACAACCGTGTTGAAGGAGAATCGACGACCGCCCTTCACGACTTTGGAGACACGGTTGACCGATACTAGACGGTCCACCCAGTTCTCCTGTCGCTTCTCGGCGTTGACGCGCTTTCGCTCTTTTCGGTCCGACATGTCTGTGCGTTCTCGTGTATAGAAACCGTGTTTGGAGGACAGAGGGAGGAGGCCTAGAGTTGAAGGCCACCGTCACGGGCACCGTCAGCCAGCGCCTCTACGCGCCCCCGATACTTATACCCACTGCGGTCAAATACTGCCTTGTCGATGCCTTCTTCCTGAGCCCGCTCCGCCAGAAGCTCCCCAACAGCCCGACTTTCCTCCGTGGGACTATCCCCCTCCACATCGTCAGCAAGACTCGACGCGGAGGTCAACGTGTGCCCCTCCAAGTCGTCGATCAGCTGCGCGTAAATGTACTTGTTCGACCGATACACCGACAGACGCGGACGCACCGAGGTGCCAAACATCGACTCTCGGATGCTATCGTGAATCCGCTGGCGGCGTTCAACCTTTTCTTTTTTTCCCTTTGGCATAACCGCTGTGTCTTCGTGCTCTGTCAATTAAAACGGAGGCGAGGCACCAATCTAGCGGGCCGCTGTCTTCCCGGCCTTGAGCGGTACATGCTCATCGACGTACCGCACACCCTTTCCTTTGTAGGGCTCAGGGGGACGGAGGCTCCGAATTTTGGCTGCCACCTGGCCCACGAGCTCTTTGTCCACTCCCTCTACCGTGATGATGTCATCCTGTCCACGGTCCGAATCCACGGACACTGAGACATCGCTCGGCGGCAGGAAAAAGATGGGATGCGAGTATCCAAGGGCGATTTCCAGGGCCCCGTTCGACATCTGCGCTCGATACCCAACCCCTATGATCTTCAGTTCCTTCTTATAGCCCTCCGTGACCCCCTTCACCATGTTCTCAATCAGCGACCGACTCAGCCCGTGCAGCGAGCGGTGCCGTTTCTGATCGGTGGGTCGCCGAACAATCACCTGATTGTCGTGGACCTCCACCGTCATCTCCGGATCGATCTGTTCCGTGAGGGTTCCCTTCGGCCCGTCCACAGTGACGACGTTCGTATCGTCGACCGACACGGAGACCTCCTCCGCATACGGAATCGGGTTGTTTCCTATTCGTGCCATGGGTTCAGCTGTTCGTCTCGTACAAACGGAGTAGGCGTGCAAATGCGCCCGCGGATGCCCCCTACTGGTCTAAAATACTTTCGCGAGGACCTCACCACCGACGCCGAACCGACGCGCTTCTTTGTCGCTCATCACACCGCGCGAGGTCGACAGGATGACAATGCCGAGGCCGTTCTTCACCTCCGGAAGATTGTCGGCATCTGCGTACTCGCGGCGGCCGGGACGGGACACTCGTTCCATCATCCGAATCGCCGGCTGGTCGTACTCGTCGTACTTCAGATAGACACGGAGCAGACCTTGCTTGCCGTCGTCAATGTTGACGAAGTTCTTGATGTATCCCTTCTCGAGCAAAATCTGCGTCATGGCCCGCTTCAACTTCGAAGCTGGAATGTCCACGTAGGTCTCCTCCGCCTGCTGCGCATTGCGGAGGCGGGCCATGTAGTTCGATACGGGATCAGAGATACCACTCATTTCGGGCGTCGGGGCGTCGGTTCAGGTTGGTACTCGGCGAGGGGCGCGTTCCTTCGGACCATACGGCGGGAGGAACCCGGAAACACACTACCAGCTGGACTTCCGGATGCCCGGAATTTTGCCCTCAAGGGCAAGCTCTCGGAAGCAGATGCGGCACACGCCAAACTTGCGAAGGTAGCCGCGCTGCCGCCCGCACAGTTCGCAACGGTTGTTCTGGCGGACGGGGCTCGAGTTTCGGGGAAGCTTCTGAAGCTCTACCCACTTCCCTTCTTCTTTTAGCCGCTGTCGCTTCTCTTTGTACTTCTCGTAAAGCTCTTCCCGCTTCTCTTCGCGGGCGATCCAGCTTTTCTTGGCCATATCGTCGGTAGTTGGAATCTATGCTGTATCAAGTGCACACGGAGCGTGGACGGTCGGGGGGCTACGCTCCGGCCGGTTCTTCCTCCCCACGCCGGACGAACGGCATGCCGAGTCCCTTGAGAAGCGCGTAGGCTTCCTCGTCGGTCTCGGCATCAGTCACAAAGGTCACGTCCATTCCGTCGATTCGGTCGACATTATCGACCTCAATCTCCGGAAAGATAATCTGCTCGTCAATGCCGAGCGTGTAGTTGCCGTGTCCGTCGAAGCTGCGATCCGGTACCCCCTCAAAGTCACGGATGTTGGGGAGGGCCAGAGTAATAAGCCGATCAAAGAACTCGTACATCCGGGCCTCCCGGAGCGTCACCTTCACGCCAATCGGCATTCCCTCACGGATATCGAAACTCGCAATGCTTTTCTTCGCACGCTGTACCGAAGGGTGTTGACCCGTGATCTTACGGAGCTCCTCGACGGCATCATCCAGAACTTTCTGGTTCTCCGAGACCTCCCCGACACCCCGATTGATGCAAATCTTCTTGAGGCGTGGGATCTCCATTGGGTTCTCGTACCCGAACTGGTCCTTCAACGAAGGCCGGACTTCGGTCTGGTACCGGTCTTGAAGTCGGGGAGCGTCGGCCATGGGTTGGGGCATCAAGATTCGAGAATTCGGCAGAATGCCAGCGGTGTAGGCATGCGTCGAGGGGCCTGCACACCGCAGACGTTGATAATCGGTAGTTCAAGGACGGGGTTCCACCTGCATGTATGCTTCACGCCACGCAGGGCTCGCCTCCTCTCATTCGTCCAGTTCTTCGCCAGTGGTCTTCGCGTATCGCACCCAGCGGGTCTGTCCAGTGTCCGGATCTTCCACCTTTTTCCGACCGATCCGCGTGGCGTTGCCGTCACTGTCGATCGGGTTAACGTTGGAAACGTGAATCGGCGCCTCCCGCTCAACGCGGCCGCCCTCTCGGTTCGAACGGCTCGGCTTCTCGTGGAACACCCGCACGTTTACACCCTCCACAATCACTCGTTCTTCGTCGGGAAATACCTTCAAGACCTTGCCCACGTAGCCCGACTCCCGGTCTTCTCCCGCGGACTTAGCGGACGTGATGGTCTTGTTCAGCATGACCATGTCGCCCTTTTTCACGTGTAGCTTCTGTGCCATGGGTCGTAATCTAGTTTTGAAAGTAAGCCTCGGGGTCCACTCAATCTCTGGAAACCCGGCCCGTTCTAGAGCACTTCGGGGGCCAAGGAGACAATGCGCATGAACTGCTTCTCACGGACCTCCCGAGCCACCGGGCCGAAGACACGGGTGCCCACGGGCTCCTCTTGCGGGTTGATGAGCACAGCAGCATTTTCGTCGAAACGGATGTACGTGCCATCATCCCGGCGTGTCTCTTTAGCCGCCCGGACGACTACGGCCCGGCTCACATCTCCTTTATTGATCTCTCCGCTCGGAATGGCCGACTTCACCGACACCACGATCTGATCGCCAATGCCAGCGTAGCGGCGCCCGCTACTCCCAAGCACACGGATGCACTGCACTTCCTTGGCGCCGCTGTTGTCGGCTACGTTAAGTCGCGTCTCTTGCTGAATCATGAGTTGTCGTCCAGGTTCAGGATACAGGTCTTAAATGCCGCGCAGCGGTACGGAAGACGACCCGGTCGCACCGGCCCGGTGGGCCTGACGGTTCGGGTGCTCCCCTCTGCGCCGATTCTAACTACTTGGCTCGCTCAATGACCTCGACAAGCCGCCATCGCTTGTGCTTGCTGATGGGCCGCGTCTCCATAATCCGGACCGTATCCCCCTCCCGGGCCTCATCCTCCTCGTCGTGGGCCATCATGGTGGAGGACCGCTCCAGATACTTGCCGTACATCGGGTGCTTCATCTGGCGACGCACAGAAACCGTGATGCTCTTGTCCATCTTCGCGGACTCAACGACCCCAATGCGCTCCTTACGGTCGTTGCGGTCCGGGGTCTGGTCGTTCTGCTCGTCAACCTGCTCGTCGGTGGGCTCGTCAGTCTGCTCCATGGGGCCTTGTCGGCGTTTTTCTGCTGAGTGATTCGCGTGAGGGCCGAGGATGATCTACGCGCTATGCGGCTTCCTCGGCGGCCTGCTTTTCGTTCCGAATGGTCTTGAGCCGAGCGACGAGGCGGCGCTTCGTGCGGAGCAGCATGGGGTTTTCCAGGCGGCCCCGAATGGCGTGCTGAAACTTCAATTCTTCCAACTCTTCCTCTTCCTCGTCAATGCGCGTCTCGATCTCCGCGATGCTAAGGTCTCGAATCTGGTCGGCGTCCATCGGTCTCAACGGATTAAATGCAGTGGGTCCTGAGCGCGCAGGCGGCTTACTCTTCGGCGCGGGCACCGGGGCGTACCACGAACTTGGTCTTGATCGGCAACTTGTGCTTGCCCAGACGCAGGGCCTCCCGGGCCGATTCCTCTTCGGCGCCGCCCCCAACCTCAAAGATCACGTTTCCGGGCTGGACAGTGGCCACAAAGTGCTCGGGTTCGCCCTTTCCCTTCCCCATGCGTGTCTCCGCAGGCGTCTTGGTCTTGGGCTTATCTGGGAAAACCCGAATCCACACCTTTCCCTGGCGCTTGAGGTACCGGTTGATGGCCACGCGGGCCGCTTCCAGCTGGCGACTAGTAAGCTCGCCGTCTTCCAAGGCCTTCAGGCCAAAGTCGCCGTAACTAAGGCGCGTGCCTTTCACGGCGTACTTGTTTCGCTTCTTGCCCTGGTTGCGCTGGACTTTTCGGTGCTTCGTCTGTTTCGGCTCAAGCATGGGTCGTGGGTGCGGGTGCGCGGGTGTGTCTCAACGGAATTGAGGCTGGGCCTCTCGTGCTAGGATCCGCCCTCGCGGCGTTGTCGCCGCTGCTGTGGCGATTCCTTCATTTTGCGCTGCTGGGCCTGTACGTTCGGGCTCAGGTCCGGCTGACCGAGGATTTCGCCGCGGTGAATCCAGACTTTGACCCCGATGGTGCCGTAAATGGTGCGGGCCGTCTCCTGCGCGAAGTCAATGTCGGCGCGGATGGTGTGAAGGGGCACGCGGCCTTCCATGTACTCTTCGGTGCGGCCCATTTCGGCGCCGCCTAGGCGGCCAGCTGCCCGGATGCGCACGCCCTCGGCCCCCATCCGCATGGCGGCCTGCATGGCCTGCTTCATGGCACGGCGGAACGAGATGCGCCCTTCCAGCTGCTGCACAATGTTTTTGGCCACCAGCGTGGCGTCCAGCTCCGGGCGTTTGATCTCGCTGATGTTAATCTGGATATCCTTGCCCGTGAGGGTCTCCAACTCTCCACGCAGCTTCTCCACCTCGGATCCGCCGCGTCCGATGACGACGCCGGGGCGGCTGGTGTGGAGCGTGAGAATCACTCGCTCCGGCGTGCGCTCGATGACGGCCCGGCTCAGGCCAGCCCGTTTCAGACGCGTGTGCAAGTAGCGGCGGATCTCCTCGTCCTCGACGAGCTTGTCCTGAAAGTTGGTCTCCGAATACCAGTTGGAGTCCCAACCACGGATGGCGCCGAGGCGAAAGCCAATGGGGTGTGTTTTCTGGCCCACGGGTATGTACCTCGTAGTGTTAGTTTAGAGAGCAGTGTTGGATGTCGGGGACAAAAGACTTCTACGCCGCCGGCTCAGGTTCTTCTTCCTCCTCCACCGCCACAACCACCGTAAGGTGGGTGGTGCGTTTACGGATGGGCGCCGCCCGCCCACGGGCCCGGGCCTGATGGCGCTGGAAGGTCGGGCCTTCGTCGGCCCGGATCTCCTTCAGCGTGAGTGCGCCTTCGTCGAACCGCTCGTCGTACTGATCCATCAGGTTGTACACGGCAGAGCGGACCGTCTTTTCGACGACGCCTGTCACCTTCTGGGGCATGTAGTCCAGAATCGCGACGGCCTCCGGCACGCTGCGGTCGCGTACAAGATTGATGACGCGACGCGTCTTCAAGGGAGAGCTCCGAATGTACCGGCGGACGGCTCGTGCTTGCATGTCTGATCGTGCAGTTTGCAGTGTGGATCGGGAGGCGCGCGGGATGGTGCCCCAAGCGCATCGAAAAGCCCAGCGCGGCGGTCAGAGGGGGACTACTGCCCCGGCTTCCGGATGCGCTGATCAACCTTTGCCTGCGAGTGCTCCGTAAACGTACGCGTTGGGGCAAATTCGCCCAGCTTGTGACCTACCATGTTCTCGGTCACGTACACCGGAATAAACTGGTGGCCGTTGTGAACGGCGAATGTGTGGCCGACGAAGTCCGGCGTGATAATCGAGTCTCGACTCCAGGTTTTGATGACCTTCTTCTCGTCGGACTCGTTCAGCGCGTCGACCTTCCGCTGTAGCTTGTAATATACGTACGGGCCTTTGCGTAGAGAACGGGGCATGGCGTCGGGTAACGTTGAATCGTAGAGTGCGGCGGCAAGGCTTCTTGCGAGTCGGTTACTTCCCGCCTCGCTGCTTCTTCGACTCCTGGCGGCGCCGGATGATGTATTTGTTCGAGTCCTTGTTGCGCTTGCGGGTCTTGTAGCCCTTCGCCGGCACTCCCTTTCGCGAGCGGGGGTGCCCTCCAGACTTCAGGCCTTCGCCGCCACCCATGGGGTGATCGATCGGGTTCATGGCCACCCCCCGAGTTCGAGGTCGACGGCCGAGCCAGCGCTTGCGCCCAGCCTTGCCCAACGTCACATTCTCATGCTCCACGTTGCTCGTGGTACCGATGGTGGCACGGCAGCGCGACGGGACAAGGCGCGTTTCCCCGCTGGGAAGCTCCAGGGTGGCGTAGTCCCCCTCCCGTGCCGTCAGCTGGGCATGCGTACCGGCGGCCCGAGCAAGCTGCCCCCCCTTCCCGGGTCGCATTTCGATGCAGTGCACCTGCGTCCCAAGAGGAATGTTCTTGAGAGGAAGGCAGTTGCCCACCTCGGCCCGCGCCTCGGGGCCGTTCATCACCTTGTCCCCGACCTCAAGGCCGTCCGGGGCAATGATGTACCGCTTTTCGCCGTCAGAGTACGCGAGGAGTGAAATCCGGGCCGATCGATTGGGGTCGTACTCGATAGTCTTGACCGTGGCCGGGATACCGTCCTTGTCGTTGCGCTTAAAGTCGACCTTGCGGTACCGGCGCTTGTGACCACCACCGCGGTAACGCATGGTCATACGCCCCTGGTTGTTGCGCCCCCCACTACTGGAAAGCGGCTCCAACAAGCTACGCTCCGGCTCAGTCTCGGTCACGTCGTCCTTGTCGTCAACCGAGTACTGGCGCTGGCTATTGATGGTTGGCTTTCGCTTCTTAATCGACATGGCGCTGGGTCGTCGGCGGTGAGAAGGAGTGCGGCGAAGGCGCGGAGAGGATTAAATGCCCTCAAAGAAGTCAATTTGCTTTCCCTCCGGATCGAGGGCCACAATGGCCTTCTTAAAACCGGAGGTCCGACCTTCGATCATGTTTCCGTCCCGAAACTGGCGGCGGCGCTTGCCCGGGACAACCTGGGTACGAACGTCATCAACCTCCACGCCGGGGTACCGGTTCTCTATAGCCTTTCGGATTTCGGGCTTCGTGGCGTCGAGCCCACAGACGAAAGAGTACTTTCCCTCCTGCATCTGCTGCGTGGTCTTCTCGGTGACGTAAGGGCGAATTAGTACGCGTTTGCTCATGGGTCAACGCTTCTCGTTGAAAATGCAACCGGTGTTCAGGCGTGTAGCGAGGCGACTCAGGCCGCAAGGTCAACCGTCGGGGCCGTCGTCAAGACATTCGTAAGCCACTCGAGCGCGCCCTTCTGGAGAAGGACCACGTCGGCGTCAAGGATATCGACGGTGTTGATGCTTTTGACTTCCTGGACGTTCACGTCGGAGAGGTTCTGAGCACTGAGGTAGATCTCGCGCTCCACTTCAGTGGTAGCAAACAAGATGTCTTGTCCACTCACCCCAAGGAACTCGAAGAGATCGGTGAGTCCCCGCGTATCGGGACGGTCCATGGAAAAGTCTTCCAGTACCCGAATGTTTTCCTCTGCCGCCTTGTACGATAGCGCCGATCGGCGGGCCAATCGTTTCTCTTTTTTGTTCAGATCATGGGTATAATCGCGAGGACGAGCCCCGTGCGCACGGCCTCCCCCACGACGAATGGGCGACTGCGCGTCACCTACCCGGGCATTTCCCGTGCCTTTCTGGCGGTAGAGCTTCCGCCCCGAGCCGCGCACCTCGCTCCGCTCTTTTGTCTTGCTAGTGCCCTGGCGCTGGTGGGCCTGAATGCGCTTCACATCCAGCCATATCACGTGATCGTTCGGCTTGATGTCGAAGACCGTCGGGTCCAACTCGGCGGTATCCCCGGACTCGACCCCGTCTTCTTGGTAAATCGCAACATCCATGATTTCGTGGCGTCAACAGTGTGCGGTCGTTCGATGCAGTTGGCCCTCTAGGGCACTTATCACTCCGTGCTTGCCTTCTTGTAAAGCTCCACGTAGCCATTTTTGGGACCAGGGACCGACCCTTCCACGAGAATGGCATTCTGGTCCTCCAGAATGCGCACCACGCGAAGATTCTGAATTTTCGTACGCTCCCCGCCGGTCTGCCCAGCCATCTTCATTCCCTTAAAGACGCGCGAGGGATCCGCCGAGGCCCCGATGGAGCCCGGGTGCCGTTCCCGATCGGACTGGCCATGCGTCTTCATGCCAACGCCACTGAAGCCGTGACGCTTGACAACTCCCTGAAATCCTTTGCCTTTCGAGGTCCCTACCACGTCGATGCGCTCTTCTTCCTGAAAGAGATCTTCCACGCGCACCACATCACCAAGCTCCACATCTTCCCCGAAGTCGCGAAACTCTGAGAGTGCTCGCTTCGGCGGGCATCCGGCCTTGGCAAAGTGCCCAAGCATAGCCTTGGTGGCGTTCTTTTCCTTCATGTTGTCGAAGCCGAGTTGCACCGCATCGTAGCCGTCGGGCTCCTCGGACTTCACTTGGGTCACGACGTTGGGACCCGCCTCGACGACCGTGCAGGCTACGTTGTTGCCCTCGTCGTCGAAGACGCTCGTCATTCCAACTTTTTTTCCGATCAGTCCGCTGCTCATAGGTTTGGGTTCCATGCAATGGTACGTCCGTCGTGGAAAACACCGGCCCTATTGATCGTCTTGATCGTCGGGCGCGAGGGTCATTTCCAAACTCTGGTTCCGTCTCCCTCCCGATAGCACCCTCTCCAGGAAGGGGCGCGACCCGAAACGCAGAGCAAAAATGGCCCGGCTCGCCTGGAATTTATACGTCCAAGTAATCGTCCGCTCGAACCCCGAAATCAGTTGGAGCCCGTCGTCCCCGGAAAGGGCAACGGCTCCCCGGGCGATCACTCCGGTCGAGTCGTCCGGGTACCGACCTACAATCGTGTAAGTACGCCCGTCCTCGCTATCCCGAAAGCGAAACGCCAGGCCTTCAGGATAGCGCTCGTTAATCTGGCTGGTGTAGTCGAACCCGCCGCCCTCAAGATGCTCAACCGTCCAGGACCCAGTCTGAGAGAGGCGCTGGTAGAGCGAGGCCCGTTTCGATCCGGCCCCATCACAGCCTGCAGCCACCAGGGCAATCCCAAAGAGCAGAACTCCGCTAACGATAACCCTGAACTGGCGGCAGTCACTCAACGGCATTATACCTTAATTTCGACATCGACACCACTCGGCAGCTCAAGCTGCATGAGGGCGTCCACCGTGTCACTGCTCGACGATAAAATGTCGATCAAGCGCTTGTGGTGGCGCCGCTCAAACTGCTCACGGCTTTTTTTGTCTACGTGCGGACCGCGCAGTACCGTATATACCTTCTTTTCAGTAGGCAGTGGCACCGGCCCACTTACGACCGCTCCGGTAGACTTTACCGTGCGGATGATTTTCTCCGCACTCTTGTCAATCAGAGTGTGGTCGTACGACTTGAGCTTAATGCGTATGTCCTGCTGCGCAGCCATGTATCAACCTCGGGTTTCGAATGCAGAATGTCGTCGAACGTCGAGCACGATGATCACGACCCTCGACTCCAGCGTTCGCAAGTACGTAGGGGTTCTAGTCCAGGATATCGGTAACGACGCCTGCGCCAACCGTGTGCCCCCCCTCCCGAATCGCAAACCTGAGCCCCTC
>CAJXKO010000105.1 GCA_913055845.1 uncultured Bacteroidota bacterium
ACCTCGACGGTAGCGCCTTTCTGCATCAGCCCCTGGAGCAGGTTCTGTGGGGTGCGCCCTGCCGGCTCAAACGTTGGAAACGATTCGCCCTGCACGGCCAGCCGGGCGGCCGCGTCGCACAGAAGAACCCGAACCGAGGCCCCCTTAGCGGCCACCTGATTGCCAAGCACCATCGCCATCATCTGAGTTTGGGGTTCTCCCGACGAAACGACAACGAAGATGTTGTCCGCCGACGCGCCGCCGTCGTCCTGGGCCCGTGCGGGGTCGGGATGCCCCACCCCCAACCCAAAGACCGTGAAGATAAGCGCAGCGAGGAAGGAGCTATAGCGGATCATACCCAGTAATGTGTTTACATGTTATGACATAACGGAGGACCTGCAACGCGAAACGCGTGGGGAGGTTGCAGGCCTCCGCCTCGCGTTTCCGTCACGGTGGGGCAGTTTCTCTCGCATCCTCCCCCGATCGGGACGGAGGGAGAAACTCGGCGCGTTCATGCCCCGCGATTGTGGCCTCTAATCTTCTCGAGGGCTGGGCGCCACCCGCCTGGTCCCGACCGCGAGGTGCACTCGCCCGGAAGGCGGCGGACCAGAACTCCCCCACAGTGCTCTCGCAGACAGTCACAGCGGTGCCACCTTTCTCTTCGTCCTCGTCTGCGAGCCCTTTCTACCAGTGGATTTCCGGTGGGCGGATGGCAGTTCAGTCCTCCGTTTCCGCCGTCGAACAGGAAGCTGAGCCCACGGCGACCGAAACACTGTAAGCACATGTAAATACAAATGAGTGAAGTAGATACACTTCCTTCAGCACCGGCCAAAGCCGTTCGTGCAGACTGCTTCGCTGCACTGTTCTCTCGACCACACATCCCTTATTCCCATGGATTCTTCCACCGACGCACCCATCTCCGAGGACACCGACGTAACGACCGGGCTCAATCATCTACTGGCGGACGCCACCGTGTTTTACCAGAAGGTGCGGCACTACCACTGGAATGTGACCGGGCCGCACTTCTTCGCGCTCCACGAGGAGTTTGAGGAGATCTACGACTTCTGGAACGACGCCATCGACGAGCTGGCCGAGCGGGTGCGGAGCCGCGGCGACCGACCCGTCCACACCCTCGCCAACGTACTGGATCTCGCCTCACTGGAGGAAGACCCGAGCATACCGGCGGCCGAGGCAATGGTGCAGCACGTGACCGAAGACCTCAGCGCTCTCGACGAACGGGCCGGCCGCCTGCAGGAACGGGCAGAAGCGGCGGACGACGCCGGCACCGAGGCCGTCCTTGGCGACCTGCGGGAGCAAATTGAGGCGGACCGGTGGATGCTTCGCGCCTGGCTCGACCAGGCGTAGCGTCACGTCCGCTCGTGGCTCTGCCCTGTCACGGCCCCCACTTTTCTCTCCGCGGGACGGCACCGCCCCCCTGTAGCACTAGACAAGGCCCGTCTCAGAACGGGCACTACGCCTCCCCAAATCCCTTCCGGATTTGGTCGAAGGTCTTCTCGATAATGCGCTCGTCGATCCCGTTGTAGATCGCGCTCATGAGCTGGACGGTGCTCTGCGCCGCCCCCTCAAATGCAAAGTGCGGCGCGGCGAAGTCGCACCCCACAAAGTTGGGGGGCGTCCCGCCGCTGTAGATCAGCCGGCAGCTGTCGAACGTGCAGTCCTCAAAGTGCTTGCCGTCGATGCGAACGTGCTCGCCGGCAAAGTCGCGCCCCGACACTGTTTCGCGGTCCGGGTCACGCTGTCCGTTTGTGTCAGCCATAACAATCAGGAAGGAGTGAGTGAGAACGACAGGGGAGGACGAACGGATTTCCAGCGCAGGGGTCCCAAGCCCTCTCCCGACGGCGGGCCGGCCCTATTCCTCACCCAAGGCAACCGGCCATGGGACAGCCGTTACTGGTCGATTAAACGTCGCTGCGCGAACGCGAGGGGCCCAAACGATGGGCAGCCGTGGGCCCGTCGACAGTGGCAGCCGGGACTGGGCCCTGCCGCCAACCTCCGACCGCCAACAGGCATCACGGCCGCGGAATGAGATACAACTCCGTTTGCCGCCCGTCGAGGTAGCGAACCGCCTCGCCGGTAAAGAGCGCGTCTTCCTCCAGCCGAATCAGCACCTCCTGCCCGCCCCATTCGGGCACCGACACCGCCACGTTCAGCTCGATCGAGTGGGCGGTGTTCGGCCGGAGCGGGACCTCGCCTTTGCCGGGCACGCCCTCCTGCTGATCCCACAGCCCAATGAGGGGCCCAGCCCCGTGGCCGTGGAAGCCGATGGGGTGGCCGTAGACAGTGGCGTCAATTCCCTCCGCCTCCGCCGCCTCGAGGGTCGCCGAGAGCACCTCGTTCCCGGTCCGCCCCGTCTCGAAGCGTTCTGTCATCAGGTCCTGGAGCCGGTTGCCCACGCGGAGCCCGTGCTGGAGCCCCTTGGGGGCCGCCGTCTCGCCGGGCCGGAGCACGTAGGCGTGCTGCTGGGTGTCGGTGTGGAGGCGCAGATAGGTAATGCCGAAATCGACGTGGAGCAGGTCGCCCGGGCGAATGACCCGCCCCTCCTGCTCCGACGAGAAGTCCCCGTCCTTCGTGGTCCCGGGCCGCTGCATCGACACCGTCGGATGAAACCAGGCCGTAAGGCCACGGTCGCGAATGCGCTCGCGGTACCACCACTCCACGTCGTCGGTGGTCGTGACGCCCGGTTGGATGACCTGTTCGGAAAGGCCCGTCGCGATGATCGAGCGGGCCAGCCGCACCACCTGCGGGTAGACCTCCCGCTCCGCCTCGGTCCTCGTTTCGAGCCAGCGCACGGCCAGCCCCTCCTCCGACACCAGTCGTTCCTCGTACTGGTCGGGGAGCGCGCCCCGAAGCTGGGCGTACTCGGTGTCTGTCATCCCGTTGGCCAGCGCAAAGACATCCGACCGGTTGACGGCAATGCGCTCGGGATCCCGCGCCTGCACGATTTCGGCGAGGCGCGCCCACTGATCGGGCTGCTCGTCTTTGTCCCACGCGGTGCGAAACAGGTCCCCCACGTCGTACCGCGAGACCGCCAGCCGCTCGAGGCCCTCCCCCGGCCCCCGGTCGTGAAAGACGAGAATCGTGCGGCGGCGCGCCGACTGCCACGTGGCGGGGAGCATCGTTTCCAGCACCGGACCCTCGTTGTACTCCCGGCCGCTTACGATCCAAAGGTCGACGGCTTCGGCCCGCATGGCCGCGGCGACGACTGTATCGAGGCGCGTCTCAAGCCAGTCGTTGATGACCTCGGCCCGCGTTTCCATCGGAAGCACCGCCGGCGTGGCCGGATCCATCGGCATCGGCTGGTCGGGGACGTAGCCGTCGGGCACTTGACCTCCCGCCGTCCCGACGAAGAGTAGCAGGATGAGGAGCGGGACGCCTCTTTGGACAGAACGCATGACGGGACGGGGAATGGTCAAGACGAGAACGCGGGGCGAACATAACGCCTAGGCCCACAAAATACCACTAGGCCTGGGCCCGACGGACGTGGGAGAATCTGCCCTGAAGCCGTTTGCGTCCGCGGAACGGGGGCAATCTTGCACGTTCATTCAGCGCCTCACGCCGGCGGTGGTGTCAGGCGCCGTTCCCGCGCCAAACGTCGTGCCAAAGAAAAAAAAACGCCCCGCCACAATGGGCGACGGGGCGTTCGCTTGCGACGTCACAGGTTTGCGACGTTACCAGGCAGCCGTGATCCGTTGGGGTGGGCTTCTACCCGGTGTACTGGGTAAGCGCTCTCGCCGCGGCGTCACGCACCTGCTTGGATTTCTCGGCCTGCATCAGGGCGTGGAGCTGGCCCATGGCCTGTCGGTACCGCTGCTCCCCGACGTGGTCCGGCCCAATCTCGTGGAGGGCCTGCACGGCCATGCGGCGATTTTCGGAGTTGGAGTCCTCCTCGATAATGTCAAGGAGCGCGCCGGTCGTTCGGGAAAGATCGACGTTTTCTTGATTGGAGGCCACCTCAATCGCGGCCCGGATGTAACCCATCCGCATTGAGGGCCACATTTCTTGCTCTTTCCGCAGCATGCGGGCGAGCTGTCTGTCAATGTGGCCGTCGCTCTCGATATGGTCGATATGACGCGTGCGATCAGGGACATCCTGCTGGTCGGCCGCATCGGCAGGAAGTACGGCACCGTGCGCGGGCCCACTGTGGGCAGCGGCCGGGCTTGCTCCCATCAGTCCGGGGAGACCAAGCCCAACGGCCAGTGCCATGCAGGCCGTCAGCCGCCAGAGGCTTCCGGTGGCGAGCATGCCACGAGCACCGGACCGGCCAGCGTTCGATTGAGAAGCAGAGCGGCAAGCGGGGGAACGACGAGAAGTCGAAGAGACAGAGCTACGCATGGCGTCGGAGGATCGATTGTTGGGTGCTGAAGGAGGCTCAGAGCGTCGCGCGGGGACCAAAACCCTCCGTAGCGAAGGTCGATTCCGGTCATCCGGCGAACCGGCCGTCTGACACGATAAGCCGTCGCCCAAGCCCACTGAGCGGCCCTCAAAAGGGGCTGGTGGCGGCCTCCGAACGCCATGCGACGTGGCAACCGCTCCATCAAGTCCTCCTGTGGGGGTCCTTTAGAGTATTGAGGATGCGCGAAGGAGCAGTAACCCCTCCGGCTTTAGCCGGGGGAGAAGTCAGGGATGCCTCCACGGAGCGGGCTTACGTGATCGCCTCGGCCTCCCGTGACATGTCCTCCAGCGAGCGCCCCTTCGTTTCGTTGACGAACAGCTTTACGAAGACAAAGGCCACGACCCCGAACGCCGCGTAGATGCCGTAGGACACGCCGAGCCCGATGGACCCCAGCAGAATGGGGAAGGTCCACGTGACCAGGAAGTTTGAGAGCCACTGCACCAGGCCGCAAATCGAGAGGGCGGCGCCCCGAAACCGGTTCGGAAACATCTCTCCGAGCATCACCCACATGACCGGCCCCCAGGAAAACGCGAAGAACGCGATGTACGCGTTGGCGGCCACGAGCGCCACGACGCCCTGGTTGCCCTGCATCTCGATGCCGCCGGCCCCACCCTGCGCCGCGGTAGCGAAGACGTACGCCATGATCCCCAGCATAAGGGCCTGCCCGATCGAACCCACGAGCAGGAGCGGGCGGCGCCCCACCCGGTCGATCAGGGCAATCGCCACGAAGGTAAAGACGACGTTTACGGAGCCGTTGACGACGTTCGTCAGGAGGGCACTTGCCTCGGTGAAGCCGGCGGCCTGCCAGAGCGTCCCGCCGTAGTAGAAGACGACGTTGATCCCGGTCAACTGCTGCAGAGCCGCCAGGCCGATGCCGGCCCACAGCAAGGGGTGAATCCGACCGGTGTGCTCCTGGATCACGTCCGTGAGGCGCGGGCGCCGCTCCTCCCTCAGGGTCGACCGAATGTCGGCGAGCTTTTCCTTTACGTTGATGGCGGTGCCTAGGCTGTCGAGCACGGAGGCGGCCTCGTCCTCCCGGTTAGCGGCCACCAGGTAGCGCGGGGACTCCGGAATCGCGAGCAGAGAAAGGAAAAAGACCCCGGCGGGCACCAGCTCCATCCAGTACATCCACTGCCAGGCGTCGAAGCCCATCCAGAACGCATCGGCGGCGCTCCCGGCGGCCTGGGCGATGAGGTAGTTGTTCACGAAGGCCATGAAGAGCCCCACCACAATCATCAGCTGCTGCAGCGTAGCGAGGCTGCCGCGGATGCTGGAGGGAGCGATTTCGCTGATGTAGGCGGGCGCCAGAATGCTGGCCGCTCCCACCGCCAGTCCCCCAATCAGACGAGCGGCCACGAAGGACACCGACCCGCCCGCGGCCCCGGAGCCCCAGGCGCTCACCATGAAGGCGAGGGCCGTGAGAATGAGGGTGGGCCGCCGGCCGATTTTATCGGCCAGGTTGCCCGCGAAGAACGCCCCCACGGCACTGCCCAGCAGCATGGACGCCACGTTGAACCCGGTGCCGACCTGCCCGGAGTTAAACTCACCCTGAATTGCCTCCACGGTGCCGTTGATCACCCCGCTGTCGAACCCAAACAAAAAGCCGCCGAGCGCGGCGGACAGGGACAGGAGGACGATTTTGAAGACGTTTCCGGTCGGGGATGCCTCGTCGGTCTCGGGGGTGGGATCGGTGGAGGACTCGTTCATGGGGGATCGACCTCAACTGAAAGTGACGGAGGGCAGGCGTTGCGGCAGGTCCAACCTCGGGGTGAGGCCCGGAAATCACAATTCGCGATCAGAATTTGCGTGTGCGACGTCGCTCCCTCACACAACGGGGCTCGCGTGACGACCCGCAGTGAGCTGCCCCGGCACGCTTTTCCGTAGATTCGTCTAGCCTGTCGGGGGGGCGGCCGCACGCGTTACGCCTAAGCGAGACGCTGCCCAGCGGCGTACGCCCAGCCTGCAGAGCCGATCGGGAGCCGGGGCGCTCCTCCCTCGTGGGCGTGGATCGGTCTGACCTGCTCCCTCACTGCTCAGAGACGGACGCCGGGGCGCCGAGAGCATTTCTCGACTCCTCCGCCAAAAACCGGTCGCCAACCAGGTCGACGGGCGCACTGAGGCCCTCCACCTGCAGGCGAAAGGTTCCGGGCTCCACCACCGGCTCGCCGTCCCGCCCCACGAAGCTGAAGTCCTCGGCCGTCAGGCCAAACGAGACCCGGGTGCTCTCGCCGGGCGCCAGGTCGACCTTCGCGAAGCGGACAAGCTCCTTGACCGGCGGCGTAACGCTAGCGACCAGATCGCGGAGGTATAGCTGCACGACGTCTTTCCCGGGCCGGTCTCCGGCATTGGTGATCGTCACCTCAACCTCTACTGTCCCGCCGCTTTGCAACGTGTCGGTCGTCATCGAATCTCGGTCCAGGCTCAGTTCGCCGTACTCGAACTGCGTGTAGGAGAGCCCCTCCCCAAATTCAAACAGCGGATCGAACCCGTCCATTCCCCCCTCCCGGTCCTGGTTTTCACTGTATTTGCGGTCGTACGTGACCATGCCCACCGACGAGCGGGGATAGGTGTAGGGAAGGTGCCCGCTGGGGTTGACGCTGCCGTACAGCACTTCCATGAGCGCCTGCCCTCCCTCCGGGCCCGGATTGTACGCCGTGAGAATCGCGTCGGGGCGGCCCGCCGCGTCGCCCAGGAGGCGCGGGCGGCCCTGAATGAGCACCAGGGCCACCGGCGTGCCGGTGTCGGCCACCCGGCGGAGCAGCCGGCGCTGAGCCTCGGGGAGCGCCATGGCGTCGAGGTTGCCGGGCGTCTCCGCGTAGGCGCCCTCGCCGAGCGCCACCACAGCTACGTCGGCCCCTTCGGCGGCGGCCACGGCGTCATCCATCCGCTCGGGATCGGTGAGCGTAGCGCCCGGGACGTAGGTCATCTGGTCCGCACCCACCTTTTCGCGCACGGCTTCCATGAGCGTGGGGCGCCCGTCCGGAAACATCTTCTGAGCCGCCCCGCCGCCCTGCCAGGTATAAGACCAGCCGTTGTGCATCGACTGCATGGAGTGGGCGGTGGGGCCGGTCACGAGCACGTCCTGGTCTGCGCCGAGCGGCAGGAGCGGCGCGCCCGCCCCTGTGCCTTGCTCGTCCGTATCAGAGTCCGCTTGGCCGCCCCCTACGTCGCGGTTGCGGAGGAGCGTGACCGACTCGCGGGCCGCCTGGAGCGACACCCGCCGGTCACGAGGCGACCCGACGTCCGCCGCCTGATCGAGGCCCCGGAGCGGGTCTTCGAAGAGGCCGGTCTCAAACTTGAGCCGGAGGATGCGTCGCACGGCCTCGTTGACGCGAGATTCGGGCACCTCCCCGTCCCGGACGAGCGAGAGCAGGTGGTCGTAAAACGAAAGCTCCGACGGGACCATGCTCATGTCGACCCCCGCCATGACGGCCATCTTGGTGGCCTCCCGCTCGTTAGCGGCAACGCGGTGAACGTTCACGAGCTTCTTGATGTCGAGCCAGTCGCTGACCGCCACGCCCTCGAAGCCAAGCTCGTCCCGGAGCACGTCCCGGAGCAGATGCGAACTGGCGTGGGCGGGCACGCCGTTCACTTCCCCGGAGTTGACCATGATCGACTGGGCCCCTGCTTCGATGGCAGCCCGGAACGGCTTCAGGTGCTGCTCGCGCATCTCGGTTTCCGGAATGCGCGCCGGGGTGCGGTCCAGGCCGGTCTCCGGGGCGGAGTACCCCACGTAGTGCTTGAGGGTGGCCGCCGTGCGGGTGGGGGCGCTCACGTCGGTGCCCTGGTAGCCCCGCAGCAGGCCCAGGCCCATCACGGTGGCCAGGTGGGTGTCCTCCCCGAGCGTTTCGTAGAGGCGGGGCCACCGCGGCTCGCGCCCCAGGTCGAGGACGGGGGCGAAGTTCCACGGGATGCCGGAGGCACGCACGTCGCGGGCCGTGATGGCCGCGGTCTCTTGGGCGAGGGCCGGATTCCAGGTGGCGGCCAGGCCCTGGTTTTGGGGAAAGAGAACCGCCTCCCGCGTGTAATTGGCGCCGTGCACCGCGTCGATGCCGTAGAGGACAGGGATGCCGAGGCGGGTCTCCTCCGTCGCCGTCTGTTGCACCTGGCGCATGACCTCGGCCCAGTGCTCCACGGAGAAGGCCTGCCCGGCCACGTTCAAGATGGAGCCGACGTGGTGCTCCACCACCACGTTGCGCAGCTTCTCCGCATCGAGCGCGTGGTCACGAATGGCGCCGGGGCTGTCTTCGTGCGCCTCCTGCGAGACGGTGCCGAGCGTCAACTGGGTCATCTGTCCCACCTTCTCCGCCAGTGTCATTTCGCGCAACAGCGAGTCGACCTTCTGCTCTACATTCGAGACGCTGGTGGTCGCGGAGTCGCGCACGATCTCACGGGCGAACGCGTCGCTGCTACGGACGAGGGCGCCGACGGGCGGCTCCGGACTATCGAGCAGCGACACGTCGCGGCCGAGCGGCATACGGCGCCCCTCGGGGTCCGCCTGCTGGCCCGTCTGGCCCACGGCGTCGGTCTCCGTCGTCGAGTCAGGAGGACTGCCGGTGGCCATCGTGCTGCGGGAACTGGTCGTAGAACGCGTGTCGGCACACCCTGCGAGCAGCAACGCCGCGGCAAGCAGGAGAGGAGTCCCATTTTTGGGGAAGGAAGCAATCATTCGGGGGGACGTCAGGGAAAAATGGGCGTTGGTGGGGGTAACGACCGGCAGCCTACTCGGGCTTATACACTCGCACGTAATCGATCACCATGCGCTCCGGGAAGGCCGAGTCGTCGATGCCTTCGGCCCCGCCCCAGGTCCCCCCGACCGCGATGTTCATCAGGAGGTGGAATTTCTGGTCGAAGGGCCACTCCTGCCAGCCGTACTGCTCTCGATTCTGGAAGGTAAAGTACCGCTCGCCGTCGACGAAGACGCGGATTTCGCCGGGGGTCCACTCCATGGCGTAGTCGTGGAACTCAGACGTCGCGGTCGGCACGGTGATGGAGGTCCCACGGTCCGTGCCGTCGATGTGGTTGAAGGCCTCGGTGTGGACGGTGCCGTGGATCACGCCCTCGTCGTACCCCACGTGCTCCATAATGTCCATCTCGCCGTTGTCGGGCCAGTACTGGTCGCCGTAGGTCTGCTCATCGGCCAGCATCCAGAGGGCCGGCCACGTGCCGCGTCCCGCCGGCAGCTTGGCGCGAATCTCGAAGCGGCCGTATTTCCACGACGCCTTGCTGTTGAGACGGGCCGACGTGTAGTCGTTGCCCTCGTACGACTCTTTGCGGGCCTCGATGATGAGGTGTCCGTTTTCCAGGCGGGCGTTGTCCGTGTCCTCCTGGGTGTAGTACTGCTGCTCCTGATTCCCCCAGCCGTCGCCGCCGGTTTCGTAGGACCATTTGTCCGAATTCGGGAGACTCTGCCCCTCAAATTCGTCGCCCCACACCTGCTCCCAGGTCACCGTCGGGCTGGTAGGATCCACCCGCACGCTCTTCGAGGCCGCGTCGGTGGCGCCGTCCGCGTCCGTCACCGTGAGGGTCACCTCGTAGCGGGACGGCTCCCCGTAACGGTTCGCCACGCTCTCGTCGAACGCGTGGGTCACCGTTTCCCCGGTGACGGTCGTGCCATCGGCAAAGGTCCACTCGTAGGAGACGATCTCACCGTCCTCGTCGCTAGACGCCGAGGCGTCGAATTGCACCTCCGCTCCGGCCGTGGGGACGCTGGGGGCCACGCTGAACGTGGCGGCCGGGGGCGTATTCTCCTCGGCCGTTCCTCCCCCGCCCGAATCACATCCGGCGGTGGCAAACAGCAACGGCAGGACTACGACGAGGGGCCGCAGGTACAAAAACGCAGTGCACATGGCTTCGGAGGAACGTGTGCGGAAGGAGCGTGACGCCACCTGTGGACCTACTCAGCAGCGTCCGGAATGCCGGGACGGCGTCGGATTTCGTCCACGTAGATCGTGCCGGTGAAGGTATTGGGGTTGTTGTCGTTGATCAGAATCGCGATTTCTCCGATCTGTGTCGGGTCGACCGGCACCCCGTCGAACTGCACGAAGTTGTCCCGGAAGTCGAAGTAGTACGTGCTGTATCCCTGGTTGCCCGGCACCTCCGCCACGAGCTCTGGGACTGTGGGATTGGCATCAGCATTGTCGCCGGCCCCATTGAGGGCTGTGCGGACGACGGCGGTGTCGCTCGCGACAACTCGCATGCGCATCTCCACGACGGGCGTGTCTTCGAAGTTTACGGGGGCACTAAACGGCTTCACAATCCCCGGGAAGTTCCCGCTTCCGCCCAGGCTGTTGCCGTCGATGCGAAGCTGCCCGTCCTCCTGGCTAATGCCCGGTCCACCGAAGGCAAAGAACCCCTCCGTGCCGCTCTCAAAGTCGGCGATGGTTTGGGGCCCGATCACTATGCCGGCAAACCGCACCGTGGCGGTCACGTCCCCGGCCCGGAAGCGAATGGGCGACGCGTAATTGCCCGACTGCCGGGGGCCCACAAAGGTCACCACGAATGTGCTTTCGCCGTTGCTGGGCGTGCCGGTTTCCTCCTCCACCTCCACGGCGTAGACGCTCGGCAGGCTGGCGGTATCGGGACGGGGACGCTCACTGAGCCCCTCGTACTGGAGCGTCAGGGTGTCGGACTGCGACGAGTCCGGCTGTACCCGAAAGCTCACCTCGGACGACACCGGGGCAATGACCCCGTCCGCAGGGTCTTGGGTGGGGCCAGAGTCGCACCCCGCCAGCACGAGGCCGGCGGCAACGACGGTTAGCAACAGATACAGCGCCCGACGGGAATAGGAAACAACGTGGGTCATGGCAGGCAACGGGCCCTTCGAGCCGGGCCTCTGGTGATCAAAGATACGTGCGAAGTGGGGACCCAGGACCTCTCCTGGCGTGCGTCGCGGACGAGCCGCTACTGATATCCGGGATTTTGCTCAAGCGCCTCGCCCTGATCGAGCTGCTCCTGCGGGATGGGGAAGCGCTCGTTGACGCCCTCCTCGAAGCCCTCGTCGGCCAGCAGGTCGGTACGCCCCTGCCGCACGAGGTTGAAGAAGCGCTGGTACTCCATCGCGAACTCCACCCGCTGCTCGTGCCAGATGATGTCGCG
>CAJXKO010000106.1 GCA_913055845.1 uncultured Bacteroidota bacterium
GCGTCGACGTAGCGGAAGGCCCCGCCGTCCAGCTCCTGCGAGAGGATCGTCTTCGTCGTGTGCACGGTCTTCAGCACCTCGCCCGTCTGGGTGGAGACCGCTCGCAGATACACCGTCACTTGATCCTGTCGGTACTGCCCCGAGCCCCCAATCGCCGCGAGCCGGAAGCCGCCCCCGCCGGTAATCACGTTCGTGTCGTAGCCGATGATGCCGCCCTCCAGGATCACGCCGGCGTAGAGAAGCGGGGAGAGCTGCTCGGCCTGATTGCCCTGGTACTGCTGCCGGATCGAGCGGATGATGTCCCGCTCCTTGACCAGGTTGGAGAGGCCCTTCCGCTCGATGGGGCGGAACCAGTCCGAGTCCTTCAGGGACTTGAGGAGGATGGAGGTGCCCCCCTGGGTCACAGCCCGGGAGAAGCTGGAGCCCCGCTCCTTGGGCTTGTACTGGCCGGTCTGGTCGCGGAACTGGTAGACGGCGGTGACGATCTTGTCCTCCGGCGCGGGCAGGCTCGAGAGGGGGGCGTGGGCGGTGCTCTGCAGGCCCGGGTGCGCCTCCTTCGTCTCGAAGGCGTGGTCCATCGACGCGCACCCGCTCGCCAGCAGCGCGGCGAGAACCAGCGTGAGGACCGGCACGAGACCGGAGGGGAAGAACAGCCGTCGATTCATCCAGGGAAAAGCGCTACCAAACAGTGCGTGCGATGAGAGTGGGCGGCCCTTCACGGCCGCAGGGCGTCCCCCAGGGAGGCCTTTAGAAGCGCGGCACCTCGATGGTGCTGCTCTCGCCGGTTTGCTTGTTGAAGACCCGGATCGAGATGCCGCTCGGGCCCGGCGTGACGTCCACCGTAAACTGGTCGAAGTCGAAGGTGCCCTCCTGGGTGAGGTCGATGTCCCCGAAGCGCTGCTCAATCACCTGCCGGGAGATCTGGTCGAGGACCTGCCGCTGGAGGCGCCGTTGGAAGTTCTGGAGCGGGTCGTCACGAAAGCCGAAGTCCTGCCCCCCGCCGTAGGGGTTCTGGTTATTGGCCGACTGGAACAGAAACTGCGTGTTGACCCCCGAGCCGCCGAAGGCCGGGTTCACCGGCTCGTAGACCAGGTCCTGGCCGTTGGCCGGACCACTCGGAATCAGCAGAAGCCCAAGGAAGAGGCTCCCGGTAAGCAGTAGAGCACGCGTCATGGTGAAAGTTTTCATCATTCAAGTTCGCAGATCCTCAGGGATGGAAGTGGGCCGGGGTCAGTACACCTCGCGGGGCTCGTAGTATTTCTGGAGGTAAATGGTGACCCGCCCCACGGCTCGTTGTGCGGCCTGCTGGATTTGGCGGCGGTTCGGGCGGAGGTATGCCTGGAAGAGCGTCTCGCCTTCCACGTCCACAAACACCTGGGCGCCGCGGCGGGGCGCCGGGTTTTCGCCGAGGGTGACCGTGTAGCCGAGATCCTGCACCCCGTCCGGCTCCGTCCACTTGTCGTTGAACGTGCGGGCAAAGCGAGCCCCGATCACGGAAAAGGTCTCGTTCACGATCAGCCCGCCGATGCTGACCCCGTCGAGGGTCACATCCCCGGAGTCGGCGGCCGGGCTCCTGGGGGCCCCGGCTGAGGCGGCTGCATGGGCAGCGGCCCCCGGCCCCTCCGCGCTTGCCAGCGTGCCCGAGTACGTCTGATCAATCGGGTGACCGGTCACGACCAGAGGCTCCAGGCGGGCCACGAAGGTAGTGTCCGTCTCGGCGTCGTTGGGCGCCCAGTGCCCCTCCGCCCCCAACGGCGTGAACGCATCCGCAGCCCCCGCAACTGGATTGGCGCCGCCGAGCAGCAGCGCGACTGCAACAAGGGCTCCCCATGTGCTCCCAGAAGTCGCCGGGGCAGGGAAAAACACCCGGCAAAGCGCTTCCAGAATATGATAATTCCCGTCGGTCATCCCGGACGTGCGCACTCGAGGGCGCGCTGGTTGAGAGCCAGGTCGGTACTTCGGGAGTTGCTTCCTCCTCGCTTTTCTGCGTTTACCTAGATACCAAGGCCCCAAACCGACGGCCTGATACTTTGGATGATACCCCCCGGTCGTTTCCCCGATACCTTTGGTGAGTACATTGACCTAAGCCCGGTCATCCCGCAGCGCGGGGTGGAAGCTTCGGACAGGCAGCGCCGACAGAGGGTTGGAGAATACGCCAGAGGGGGCGGGAAATCAACCCCTGCGTGCTCTCTGCCCCCGGGTCGTCCGCACCGAGAATGAGATCCCCTGTGCCCCCTCGATGGGCCCGTAGGGGGGGGGCTGGTGGAGGGGACACGTACTCTCCGAGCGGGTTTTTTCCGGGGACGTTCCCCCTGAGAAAAAGAGAACCGGAGGCGCGGCTTTTCGGATCAGAGGACTTATGGGGAGGTGGGGCGGGGAGCGCGGTCGGCCTGATCCTGGATCGCCGGGCTCTCCACCCCGAACGACGCGCCGAGGTCGAGCGCCGAGACGAGAAGCGGGTCGTTCAGCGGGACGGTTCGGGTTTGGTCCGCCACCTCGTCGAGCGGGACATTTGTAAAGGTGCCATCCTGGACGGCCACCATGGTGCCGGTCGTCCCCGCCGCGGCCAGGGCGGCGGCACGGGTGCCAAAGGCGGTGGCGAGATTGCGGTCGTAGGCTGTGGGGGTGCCGCCCCGTTGCATGTGTCCCAGGACGGTGGTGCGGACGCTGCTGTCCACGCGCTCCCGGAGCTGGTCGGCGAGGACGTTGCTCACGCCCCCGAGCCGCATGGAGTCGGTGTGCTCGGCACCCCGCTCCTGCACCACGTGCTCTCCGTCTTGCTGCTTGGCCCCCTCGGCGATGGCGACAATTGTAAAGTGCTGCCCCCCGCGCTCTCGGTCTCGGCAGACGCGGGCAATCTCGTCGATCTCATACTCGATCTCGGGGATCAGGATGACGTCGGCCCCGCTGGCGACCCCCGCGTGCAGGGCGATCCAGCCGGCGTAGCGGCCCATCGTCTCCACGATCATCACGCGGTGATGGCTCTGGGCGGTCGTGTGGATGCGGTCGATGGCCTCCGTGGCGATGCTGACGGCCGTATCGAAGCCGAACGTGCGGTCGGTCCCTGCCAGGTCGTTGTCGATGGTCTTGGGCACGCCCACAATGTCGATCCCGAGGCCCGCGAGGCGGTGGGCAATCGACATGGTGCCGTCGCCGCCGATGGCCACGAGGGCATCCAGGTCGAGGTTCTGGTACGTCTTTGCGACCTGGGCCGAGACATCGGCCCCGCCCCGGGGCTGGTAGTTGAAGGGGTCGGCCTTGTTGCTGGCGCCGAGAATGGTGCCGCCCTGGGTCAGGATGCCGCTTACGTCGCGGGCGTGGAGGGGCTCCACGCGCCGTTCTACGAGGCCCTGAAATCCATCAAGGAAGCCGATGACCTCGGCGTTATGCTTCAGGATGAGGCTTTTGGTCACGGCGCGGAGCGCGGCGTTGATGCCGGGGCAGTCGCCCCCGCCGGTAAGAACACCAACGCGAAGGACGGGAGTAGACATGGGGGCACGGGGGACTGTGGACGAATCGTTGCGGAGAAAAGACAACCAATGGAGGCGACGGACGGTTTAAAAATAACATCGGCGGTCTCAACAGACAAATCTTCTGCCCGCGGTGGTCCTGGCCCTCTCCCAGGAAGATCGGGGCACAAGGGCGCGCTGTCCCGTCACACCCCCTGTTCATTCTTCGACCTGCGTACTCCACGACTTCCCCATGGCAACTCAGCACGCGACCAACGTTCTCGGCGATCCGCTCCAGCCCTGCTCCACGGATCCCCAAACGGGCTTCTACCGCGACGGCCACTGCCGGACCGGCCCCCGCGACCGGGGCACCCACGTGGTGTGTGCCGAGATGACGGCGCCGTTTCTTCGGTACACCAAAAAGAAAGGCAACGACCTGATCACGCCCCGCCCCGCAATGAACTTTCCGGGCCTGGAGCCCGGGGACCGGTGGTGCCTCTGCGTGGCGCGCTGGAAGGAGGCCGTGGAGGCGGAGGTGGCCCCGCCCGTGGTGCTTGCGGCCACCGAAGAGACGGCCCTGGAGGTGGTGGACCTGGCCACCCTGAAAGCGCACGCCGTCGACGCTGCGTCCTCGGGGGAGGGGGCGGCGGCTGGCGCGTAGGGGTCACGCGTCCTCCGCGACCTGAAGGAAGCGAGGAGGGACACGGGCCGTCAGCCATACGGCGTCCGTGGGGCGGTAGAGGGCGTGGCCGGCATTGTGCAGGTCCCGGGCCGCAACGATCAGCACGACAGGCAACCCGTGCCGCCGGCCAACGCGAAGGGCTTCGTCCTCAGTGCGTGACAGGTGCACGTACTGGCGCGACTGGGGGCGCAGCCCGTCGTTCTGGATGGCGGAGAGGGCCTGCTGGGCGGTGCCGTGGTAGAGGTGGGGCGGCGGACGGGTGGGGGACACGTCGAGGGCCACCGCCACCGAGTGCCCGTAGTTTGCACGAATCATTGTGCCGTCCGCACTCACAGAAAACCGTTCTTTGTCCCCGTGGTCGAGCACCTGGTTGAGCAGGGGGCGGTCGAGTGCCCGGCCCTCCGCGCGGGCTCGCTCCAGCAGCGTGTCTATGTCCGCCCAGCCGCCCGGGGCAAGCGTGAGATCGAGCGCGCCGGGGTTGTGGCGGAGCACGTAGCTCAGGAACGTGCTTGCCCGAACGATCCGGTCGGCCATGGGAGAGAAGGGGGGCGGGGAGGGGCCCGTCGCCCGACCCGTCAGGAGCGTAACGCGGGAAGCGGCTGGTCGGCCGGGACGAAGTCGAGGGCGAGCCCGTTGTTGCAGTAGCGAAGCCCGGTCGGCTCCGGCCCGTCCTCGAAGACGTGGCCCTGGTGGCCGCCGCAGCGCTTGCAGTGGTACTCGGTACGCGGGTACCCGAGCTTCATGTCTTTCTTTGTGTCGATCTGCCCATCGAGTGGCGCCCAGAAGCTGGGCCAGCCCGTTCCGCTCTCGTACTTAGTTTTCGAGGAGAAGAGGGGAAGCTGGCACGCGGCACAGACGTAGGTCCCTTCGCGCTTTTCCTTCAGAAGGGGACTAGACCCGCGCGGCTCGGTGCCGGCCTCGAACAAAATCTCGTACTCCTCGGCCGACACGACCGAGCGCCACTCCTCGCTCGACATCTGTAGGGCGGGCAGGTCGTCGGGACGCGCATGCACCCAGAGGGTATCGGGGGCAGTGGAGGACGACGCGGAGGGGGTCGATCGGCTGGGGTTGCACGCCGAGGCCGAGAGGGCGACGGGCGCGAGCGAGGCCCAGGCCAGGTGGTTTAAGAACGATCGTCGGTCCATGGCGCACGTGCGAGCTTCGAGGAGGCAGTGACGAATTCTCTGTGGGGACAGCCGCGGGGAATGTTTCTGGGCCTCCCGCGTGTAGAATAAATAGCGAGGGCAAACGGGGTTCTGTAAGCTCTTTTGCAGGGTTTTGACGCAGGGGGGCGATCCGCGGGTCCAACACAGCATTGAAAACGACGGAATTTCCACCAGTTCTCTTCTGTCATGACCGCGGGCCTCCGTGCATTTCGTCCGGTCCGATGGGGGCGCCTCCTGGTCCTCCTGCTTGCCGGCGCCCTGCTGGTACAAAGCGGGCCGGTATCGGTCCTCGTGCAGCAGATGGGGCTTGTTCAGGCCCCGCACACCTGTCAGCACTGCGAAAATGGCATCTGCCCGCGCAATCCGGACGCCTCCTGCGTCTGTTCGACCCCCTCTCCCGCCCCGTCGGACGTGGACGGTCCACGACTGAGGCACTGCGACCGAGATCCGTCCGAGGCCTTCGCGCTTTTTGCGACGCCGAAGTGGGCGCCCGACACGCGAATGACCCCGCCGGCCCCCCGCACGTCCAGTGCCGGCTACGGTCACCAGGACCACGCGCTCGCGCCCCAGCGGCTCGGCGACGAGGTCTTTCGTCCTCCCCGAACGACGCCCCCCGTGCGTCTGAGTTGACCGTTTGGGCGCCGTCTTGTCGTTCGGCATTCCGCGCGGATGGGTCGTCCGCGTGCTGAATACTCCCTCGGAGGATCGCTATGGATCGCTACGTCTTCTTGCCACTCCTATTCCTTCTCGCTCTCTTTCTCATTCCTCCCCCGGCCGCCCCGGCACAGTCGACCGGTACCGTGACCGGGCGCGTGATCGACGCCGAGACGGGCCGCCCGCTCCCGGGCGTCAATATCATCGTCGAGGCCCCCGCCGACGGCAGTCCTCGCGGCACGAGCACCGGGCCGCAAGGGCGCTTTGCGCTCGAATCGCTCGGGGCCGGCACGTACACGGTGCAGGCCCGGTTCGTGGGCTACGCACCGCGGTCGCGCGAGGTGGCGGTGCCCGAGGGTGGGACCGTGCGTGTGCGCTTCACGCTCGCGCCCCGGACGGTGGGCCTCGAAACGGTCGAGGTGACGGCGCGTCGCCAGGCCCGAGAGGCCGCCGAGAGAATCCAGGAGGCCGAGATCCAGGAGGCCAATCCCCGCGATGCGGGCGAGCTGATGCGCAAAATCCCGGGCACCAGCGCGGTGCGGCGCGGCCCCGTGGGGCTCGACCCGGTGGTTCGGGGCTTGCGCGAAACCCAGGTCGGCGTCTACGTAGACGGCATGCGCACCTTCCCCGCCGGCCCGGCGCGCATGGACTCGCCGCTGAGCCACACCGGTCCGTCCACCATGCAGAGCGTCGAGGTGGCCAAGGGGCCTTACGCACTCACGTGGGGCGGCGGCCAGCTCAGCGCCATCCGCGTGGAGACGAACGGGCTCTTCCGCGTGCCCCGCGGCCAGCTGCTGAATGGGCAACTAAAGACGGGCTACGACAGCAACTTCGACGCCTACGACGTGACCGGGACGGCCAATGGGCGCAGCGGCCGTTTCGCCTACCGGGTCGACGGCGCCTACCGGCAGGGCGACGCCTACGAGGCCGGCGACGGGACGACGGTGCCGGCGGAGTTCCTGAATCGCGAGCTTCGCGCGAAGGTCGGGTACAAGCTCGGCGACAACCAGCGCCTGACCGCCGGCGGCGGGTATCAGCAGCAGGACGACGTGAAGTATCCGGGGCGCCTGCTCAACGCGAAATTTTTCAAGAGTGGGCGTGGGCGCCTCGGCTACGAGTACGCGTCGGGGCAGGGGCTCGTGCGCTCGGTCGAGGCGACCGCGTACGGCTACCAAACCCTCCACACGATGAATAACGAGGGCAAGGTGACCTTCGCCTCCGAGGACTTCCCCGGTCCACCCCTGCGCGTGTCCGTCACCTCCGATGTCACGACGTTCGGGGGGCGTGTGGCGACGGAACTGGCGCCCGCACCGGACCTTCGCCTCACGGTGGGGGGCGACGCCTACCGCGCCTACCGCGACGCCGAACGGCCCTTCCGGGTCGTGATGAATGGAGAGCCGGTGGTCCCCCCGTTTTACGAGAGCGATCAGGTTTGGCCGGGCGTCTCCATCGCCGACGCGGGGGTCTTTGCGCAGGCCACGCGCCTGTTCGGTCCCGTGGAGGTCACCGCCACGGCCCGCGCCGACGCCGTGTGGGCGGGAGCGGATGAGGATCAGGTGACGAACGTGTACCTCGACATCGCGGCCCCCGGCGACGGAGCTCTCGATGCGGACGCGCTCGACCAACAGGAGGTCAACGTGAGCGGCGCGCTGATGCTCACGGCCCCGCTGTCGGAGGCATGGTCGCTCTCGGTGGGCGGCGGAACCGCCGTGCGCACCGCCAGCGCCCTGGAGCGCTTTGCCGACCGCTTTCCGGCGACCAAAGCGCAGACGAGCGCCGAGTTTATTGGCAACCCGCGCCTGGAGCCGGAGCGCTCCTGGCAGGCCGACCTCGAACTCACGGCCCGGTACGAACGCGTCGCCTTCAAGGCGAGCGGCTTCGCGCGGCACCTGGCCAACTACATCACGCTCGAGGACGCGCCCGACGTGGAGCCGATGCTCCCGCTTCCGATTTTTGCCGAGGGCCCGTTCCGCTACGCCAATGGCGCGGCGACCTTTTACGGCGGGGAAACCTCGGCGTCGGTCGCGGTGTCGCCGTCGCTCACCGCCAGTGTGACCGGGAGCTACCTCTGGGGCAAGAACCTGGAGACCGACCAGCCGGCACTGGGCGTGGCGCCGCTGCGGGGCGACCTGGGGCTGCGCTGGGAGCCGTCCGGGGGGCGCTTCTACGTCGAGGGCACGCTGAGTGCCGCCGCCGAGCAGGACCGTGCGGCGACGGTGCTGGGCGAGACGCCGACCGACGGGTCCGTCACACTTGACCTCAAGGGCGGCGTCGAGGCGGGGCGCGGCGTCTCGCTGGAGGGTGGGGTGACCAACCTGACCGACGCCGACTACGTCAACCACCTGAACGCGAAGAATCCGTACACCGGCACGCCCATTCCGGAGCCGGGCCGCGTGTTCTTCGTAGGGGTGGCCTACGATTTCTAGCAGTGCCCGCGCAGGTCGTGGGGAGGTCCGTCCGGATTAAGAAGGCGTGGGAGGGCGCCTGCTCAGTCGTCCTGCGCTCCGCCAATCGGCGAGAGGGCGGCCTCGATGGAGGCACGGTTCGGCTCTAGGCTTGGGGGAAGGGACACGGTTCCCACTGCGGCCTCCTCGATCGGGAACGGGGCGCCGGTGTCCGTTGCAATTTCGATGAGGATGCCCCCAGGCGTCCGCACGTACATCGACTCAAAGTAGTGGCGGTCGATGACGGGCGTCGGGTCCAGGCCCGCCTCGTCGATCCGCGCACGCCACGCCCGGATCGTATCGCTGTTCTGTGTCCGCAGGGCGAGGTGGTGCACCCCGCCGGTCCCAAGCCATCCGCGCGGGTCGTTCGGGCGCTCGACGACGTGCAGCTCGGCGGCGACCCCCCCGGGGCCGGTCTCGAAGACCGTGGCTTCCGGGGCGTCTTCGGGGGAAGGAATGGGCTGGTCGGCATCCGACGGTTCTGAATCGAGCCGTTCGACCTCGTACGGACGCGCTTCGGTGAAGCCGAAGACCTCCGTGAGAACCTGGCGTGTGGGCCCCATGTCCGCGACTGTGGTCTCGACGGGACCCAATCCTTGAATTGCCTGGCTAGTAGGCACCGGCCCATCCGTCCAGGGATGTGTGTCCGGCACGCGGTCGGTCTCCGCCGCGTCGTCCACGAGATGCAGGCACTGCCCTTCGTCGTCGTAGAGGGTAAGGGCGCGGCGACCGGCCCGCTTGTGGAGGGGCGTGCGGCGCACCTCGTGGGCGTCGAGGCGCTCGGCCCAGCGGGACAGCGTCGCCTCGCCGCGAACGCGGAGCGAAATTCCGGTAATGAGGCCGGACCCAGGTCGCTTCGTCCGGGCCTCCGGCACGTCAAAGAACGTAAGGTCTGTCCCCGGGCTTCCGGTCTCATCGCCGTAGAAGAGATGGTAGGACGACGGATCGTCCTGGTTGACGGTCTTCAGAACGAGGCGCAGGCCCAGCACAGTCGTGTAAAACTGGAGGTTCGCTTCGGCCTGTCCGGTAACGGCAGAGACGTGATGGAGGCCGCGGAGGGGAGGGGGAGAAGCCACGAGAGAACGAGGGGTGTTGAGAGACGTGAGACGCAATCGTGATGCACGAGGCGCACAAAACGCCCGGGGAGGTTGATGGGCGCTTGTCTACGTCCTTAATTGGGAGCAGTGCCCTCTCCCCGAACGAACACGGATCGGCAGCGGGGGGTGCCGCCGCCCCACCGGCAGCGCCTCGCGTTCCAGAGAACAATCCAACCCCTCAGTCCCATTGAGGGAAGAGACGTTCAAGATTTCTCACGTTTCGGGGCCCTTTGGATCAGAAACCCCCGTGGCACCGGTCTTCTAACATCCCCAAAATGCAGGCGTTAAGGTTTAGCGGAAATCATGTTGGATTTGCCTTAAAGCCCCTGGGGGTCTTGGGTTGCCGGTCGCTCTGTCGTACATTCATTCTGTGCCGAAACTGAATCTCTAAAGGGGGGCTCTCGATGGGCATCCTGTCCCGAAAGAGGGGCGGACGGGCCCAGTTGTTTACTGTTGAATGGTCGCTCGGTATGTCGCAGCTCTTTCCTAAGAAGGCCAACACCTTACCCCTCCTTTCACTGGGGGCTTCGCTCCTCGGAGGCATTTTGCTGGTGTTTTTGGTCTGGTACTACTTTTCGCCGGAGTTCAAGGTTGTGGGGTATCAGCCCGAGCAACCTGTCCCGTACAGCCACCAGATCCACGTGGACAAGCTCGGGATGGACTGCCAGTACTGCCACAGCAATGTGGAGAGCTCCAAGCACGCCAACGTCCCGGCCACCGAGACGTGCATGACGTGCCACAGCCAGATCAGGGAGAATTCGCCCAAGCTACAGGCGGTGCGCGAGAGCTGGGCCAACAAGGAGCCCATCGAGTGGACGAAGGTGAACCACCTTCCGGACTACGCGCACTTCAGCCACGCGGCGCACGTGAACAAGGGCGTGGGGTGCGAAACCTGTCACGGCCGCATCGACCAGATGGAGGTCGTGTACCAGGCCGAGCCGCTGTCGATGGGCTGGTGCCTGGATTGTCACCGACAGCCCGAGAAGTACCTGCGTCCCAACGACCAGATTACAACGATGGGGTACACGCAGCCGGCCAACTTCGTGGAGCGAAACCTGGAGCGGATCCGAGAGCAGGGCATCCAGCCGCCCACTAACTGCTCGGCCTGTCACTACTAATTGATCGGGGCTTTGCGTTGAGCGCTCAGCACTTGACAGTCGGGTCGCGGAGCGCCCCGGTTTCGCGTTGACCGCTCAATCCCCATCCCTCAACCCGCAACGCCACAGCGCAGTATGATCGAGCTAGACGTTATAGATTCGGACACGCCCGACCGCGATGCGTCGGGGCCCACGTTCTGGCGCCACGCGACCGGAACGGACGGCGACGACGAGGGGGAGGACCTCATCGAATTCGCGCCGGGCGACAGCGAACCGCCGAGCGGGGCGTCGCGTCGTCAGTTCCTCCAACTGATGGGGGCGGCGATGGCGATGGCGGGCCTGGCGGGCTGTCGGCGGCCGGAGGAAAAGATTCTGCCGTACGCCGAGAATCCGGAAACGGTAATGCCCGGGATCGCGGACTACTATGCCACGGGCATGCCCTTCCGCGGCATCCTGCGACCGGTGGTGGCCACGAGCAATGAGGGGCGCCCGACCAAGATCGAGGGCAATGGCGACCACCCCACGGGCCAGAAGGGCACCAGCCCGTACGAGCAGGCCTCGGTGCTCAACCTGTACGATCCCGACCGTTCTCGCTCGGTCCGTCAGGACGGCGGCTCGGCGTCCTGGGACGACTTTGTGTCGTTCTGTCGCCAGCTCGGCAACGAGGCCGCGCAGCGGCAGGTGGCGGTGCTGGTGGAAGAGACATCCTCCCCCACCGTGCAGGCCATGCG
>CAJXKO010000107.1 GCA_913055845.1 uncultured Bacteroidota bacterium
TCAGTGAAGAGGGGGCTACCGCGTCACGACGAGCTTGCGGGTCAGCTGCACGGATTCGCCCCAGACCTGCAGAAAGTACGTGCCGCTGGCCCGCTCGGAGGTGCGAAGGCGAAAGTGTTTCGTCGCTCCGGCCTGTACCGGGCCGTTGTGCAGCAGACGCACACGGCGGCCCATCGTGTCATACAGCGCCACCCGAAGCCGCTGCGTCTCGCGGAGAATCAGTTCGAAACGGGCCTGCTCGCGTGCGGGATTCGGGAACGGGCCGTCCGCCCGGTAGGCCTCGCGGGGCCGGATGCGAAGGGTGCGCGCACGACTCGTGAAGACACTGCTGTCGGTGGCCGTGTGTCGCACGCGGACCTGATGGGTGCCGGGGACGAGTTCCACGAATGCAAACTCGTAGTCCTGAACGCCGCTGTCCCCCTGAGCGTCGAAGGTTTGGACCGATTGCCATGCCGTGGCCGCTGGCGGCTTGTGCTGAAGCTCCATTTCCGCCGTCTCGGCGTCGCCCGAGACGGTCCATCGGATGAGGGCCCCCTGGTCGCGCGGGGTTCCCGTGACCGACAGGATGGGCTGGAAGCTCGGTTGGACAACGAACAGCCCTTCCCTGATGCTGCTGACGAGGACCATGTTGCGCTCAAAAAACGGATAGGTGCTCCACGCGCCCTGGAACGAGGACGCGTTACCGTTCGGGAAGGTGTCAAAGAAGGCCACCTCGGTCGGGCGCTCCGGGGCAGACACATCTAGGATGCGAAGTCCGCTCTGGTAGTTGGCCTGGTATGCGTAGTCCCCCACAATGTACTGGTTGTGGTCAATGGCACCGGTCCTTCCCGCGTGGCTGGTCACGAGCTCCGGGCTGTCCAGGTTGGTGATGTCGAAGACGAGCGTGCGGGTACTATCGGCGGTTCCTTGCCGCTCGTCAAGCTCATCGTCAACGTAGAGGTAGCGATGGTCTTCAGTCAGCCAGGCCTGGTGGGTGTATCCAATCTGGGGGTACGTCGCGTTGGCGATTGTGGCAGGGGCACTTTTGTTTTCGACGTCGGCAATGTTCAGGGCCGTTTCGTTGGCGTTGAAGCAGACCTCCCGCCCGTCGTAGTCCGAGTCGGGCCCCTGGTAGACGACGCACTGTGCGTCGTGCGTGTAGCCTGTGCCTGCCCGCCCCGTGGAGGGATCGGCAAAGCACCCAGCAAAGGCGGGGGCCGTCGGGGCCTGCAGGTCAACCATGTGAAGGCCGCCCCCACAGGTGGTGCCGTTCCCATTGGCCCCGACGACGTAGGCGAACTCGGTTTTGGCGTTGATCACAACATTGTGGGCCGCGCCCATCCGGTCGTAGTGCGCCGTCTCCGAAAACATCACCGGACGCTCCGCGTCGCTAATGTCGCGCAGCTGGGTCAGGTCAAAGACCTGCAGGCCATGCCCGGCCGCTTCGCTCACGACGTAGGCGTGATTGGCGTGCACCTTGACATCGCGCCACGTGCTCGATCCTGTGTGGCTTGGGAGGCTTCCTAGGTACACCGGTTCGGTAGGGGTGCTCACGTCCACGAAGGCGGTCCCGTCCGTCCGCCCCACGAGGGCGTACTCAGTTCCGGTCTGTGGGTCGGTCCAGCCCCACACGTCGTTGGCCTCGACGCCGGCTCCCCCTCCAAGCTCATTGAGAGGCAGGTACGAAAGCAGGTCGACATTCTCGCAGGGGTAGCGATCGGCCGAGCCGTCCGCACAGTTCACCTCGTCCCCGGTAATGGGAGACTGGCCACGCGCCGTGCGAGGGAGCAATCCCGTGAATAGTAGACTGAGAACGACAAGCGACGAGACGAGAAGAGATGCGTGCAGGTAAGACAAACGGGGCACAGCACTGGCGGGGCCGATCGGGGGGAAGAGGGGAGGAGCTGTCGACCTCGTTTCGAGATGAGAGGCACATTTTCTGCAATTACCGATCGGGTAGAAAGATCCGTTCGGAGGGGCCGCGTAGGGGCTGCAGAAGAGTCTCCGTCTACTGGAAGAGGCGAAGAACGAGGTTCAGCAGAAGCGTAAGGACCACGCTCAATACGATCATCGTCGCGAGGGGTGCGTAAATACGTACGTTGTCGCCCTCGTACAGAAGGTCGCCCGGCAGATTCCCCAAGTCGACAATTCGCCCGAGGAGAAGGACCAGCCCCCCGATGAGAACCAGGCTGAGTCCTAAATACATCAGTCCCCGTCCAAGGGTGCTGGCGCCCATGAGACCTGAACCGTCTGTTCACGTGCGGACGTCGTTGCGTTCGGTAATAACCGGAAGATCGGCTCACACGTTCGGCGCCGCAGTCGACGGATTGTCCACAAAACTCTACCCCGTGCCGCCCGTGAGAGAGGCGCGCTTCACTCCGACTGACTTCTCTGACCTATGCTAAAGTCAACTCTCGTCGTCCTCCACATCATCACCGCCGCGGCGTGGTTTGGACTGGGCCTTCGTCTTGCGGGGCGGGCCCGAAAGGTGCTCGACCTGGGGGGGGAGGCGGGCGTAGCCTTGGCGGCAGACGGGCAGGATTCCGTGCGACAGATGAATATCTTCGTGGTGTTGACGCTGGTGTTCTCGCTCGGCGCTTTCGTGGCTGGGGGACACTTCGCCGCCTACGGTCCGCTCTACCACACGTCCGTCACCCTGATCGTGCTGCTCGCGGCGGATCAGCTCTTCGTGATCCGGCCAGGGTGGAATGCCCTGCAGGCCGCCGTGGAGGGCGGCGACGTGGCTGCGGAGGCGGCCGACTCGGCCCGCAAGAAGGTGGCCATTGGGACCGGGATGGGGCACCTGCTCTGGCTCGTCATGCTCGTGCTCATGCTCTGGAATCAATACCTCGCCGCATATCTGTAGCCGTCGCGGTGGGCTCATGAGACCGATGCGGAATCACGCCGACGACGGGGAAGAGGGACGAGCGACGGCGCCCTGTTCGTACTGGTCGGGACGGCGGTGGTGAAGAAAGAGCTGGCGGGCCGGCGCGTCGTCCCGGTCGGCGAGAGAAATCGATGCGTGCAGAATGCTCTCGTCGCCTTCGGGGGCTTGAGCGACCACTTCGCCGAACGGGTCCGCCACGAAAGAACGTCCGGCAAAGCGCATGTCGCCCTCCTGCCCCACGCGGTTAGCGAGCGCAGTGAAGAAGCCGTGCTGGAGCGCAGCTACCCGAAGCTCCGCCTCGTACATGCCCTCAGGCCACTCGCCGACTGTGCCGGCTTGAGGGACAACCACGACTTCAGCGGCCTGAAGAGCCAGTGCCCGCAGGTACTCGGGGTAGTGCCGGTCATAGCAAATGGCCACCCCGATTCGCCCAATGGCCGTGTCGTAAACGGGAGCACCGGTGTTGCCCGGGGTGTAGTAGCCCTGTTCGTGGAAGTGCTCGTACTCGGTGATGTGCATCATGCGTGTTCGTCCGAGCACGGTACCGTCCGTGTCGATCACCGGTGAGGTATCGTACGTCTGGTCACCGTCCCGCTCCATCAGGTTGAACACCACCACGACTCCGTGCCGCGCGGCCTGCTCGGCCAGCACCTCGGTCGTAGGGCCGGGCACGGGCTCGGCGAGATCCTTGGGGGACTCGGGACGGTCCGATTGTGGGAGGCGCGGGTAGAACGGTGTGAACGAGAGCTCCGGAAAGACCACCAGGTCGGCTCCGGCCTCGGCGGCCGCCGCGAGGGCCCGTACCCCTTTGCTGCGTGCGGTGGCGGGAGACGAGGCAACGGACTGTTGGATGAGGGCAATGTCCATGGCAGAGTACGGGTCGGTCGTGAGGGGGAGGGCAGCGGTCGCCCGGCACCGGGTGGGGCAGAAGAGGGCGAAACAGGGGGAAGGTCGTAAAATACATTCCGATGCAGCAGGTCGGGGCTACGACGCCGGGGCGGTACGGCCGGGGGCTACGAACGCATCCGGAAACCTCGAGGCAGCCGTCTCGACGACGCGCTCGGCCTGGCGCTTCGTGTCGAATGGGCCGAGACGCACCCGGTAAAAGGGCGGCCTCCACTTGATGGTCACCGGGCGGCTGGATGAGTGGGCACTGGGGGCCAGTGGGGGGCGCTGGGCGGAGGGTTGCTGCTTCCACCAGCGCAGGGCTTGTCCCAGGGTCTCAGCGGCCTGCGTTTTCTCCTCGGTCAGCTGAAGGTGCACGTGGTACACACGAGACGAGGCGTCCTCCGACGAGGGGGCCGACTCGGGACCCGAACACGCGTTGATCAGCAGTATCCCCAGCAGAGTTCCCCCAGCGAGAACAAACAATCGTGGCACCATAGGGCGTAGGGATCCAAGCGGTGGGGAGAGGCATCGATGCGGTCCGCCGTGCGTTGTCTCCTACGCATCCTTCAGGAGGGCTGTTCGGGCGTGCCCGGCATCTTACGCCTCGGTCCCGCGTTGAGAGCACGAATCATGAAGAGGGCGGACCAGCCCGCCAAACCTCACTCTCTCTCGGAGAGCCTCCCCGAACGCATTGCCTCTTGCACCGCGCACCCGGATGATGACTTTCATTCCTTCGCACGCTTCCTCTTCGACGCGTCTTTTTTTCCTCGCTCTGCTAGCCGCCGCGGGGGTCTTTGTCACGAGCGGCTGTGAATCGTCCGAGAGGCCTCTCTCGGCCACGACCGTCATCGATAGTGCCCGGGCCGCCCAGGGCGCTGCCTTGCTGGATCGGGCCGTCATGCGTTTTCGCTTCCGAGGGGATGCGTATCGCCTCCGGCACGACCAGGGCCGGTTTCATTACCGGCGTGACTACACCGATTCGCTGGGACGATCGGTCACGGAAGGCCTCACAAATGCGGGACTCTACCGGACGGTAGAGGGCGACACGGTGTCGCTCTCGTCCTCCGATCAGAGCGCTGTGGAAACGGCCGTCAACTCCGTCGCCTACTTTTCCTTGCTCCCTGAGCCGTTGGACGACCCGGCCGTGCAGCCCACGTATGGCGGCCGCGACACCATCGACGGGGTGTCGTACCACCGTGTGCGGGTGACCTTCCGCCAAGATGGGGGAGGGAAAGACTGGGAGGACGTGTTCGTGTACTGGTTCCGGACGGACACCTACGTCATGGACTACTTCGCCTACGCCTACGGACAAGGGGCGGACGAGGAGGCGGGCACTCGATTTCGGGAGGCCTACAACGCGCGTCGAGTGGGCGGCGTGCGTGTTGCCGACTACCGCAACTACACCGTCGACAGTCTCAGGGCGGATCAAATGGCTCAGTATCCCGACCTCTGGGGGCAAGGCGCCGCCCGTCTCGTCTCCCGCGTTGAATTAGACAGCGTGCGGGTTCGTCCGCTCTAGCGGCCACCGACGATACACATCGTCTTCTCTCTCCCCCAAGCGCCCGCCTCGATGCGCACGGTCCCCACAGGATGCCTGTCGCTTCTGGTTCTGGGAATGGTCTTGCTGATCCCGTTTTTCCTGGCCAACGTCGTCCTGGTGGCCCTTGGCAAGTTGGGGCTGGGGCCGACCAGTTCGGGGCTAATTGCGCTGGGTATTTTTGTCGGCGGACTGATTAATGTGCCGGTTGCGCGCATCGAACAACCCGAGGTGATAGAACATCGCCCCACCCGGCTTCTGGGGCTGGGCCGCCTGCTGGCACCTCCCGTGAGGCGACGCACGCACACCGTTATTGCGGTAAACCTTGGGGGCTGTCTCGTGCCCACGGCCCTGGCTGGGTACCAGGCGGGTCGGATTGCTCTGCAGGCGCCTTCAGCCCTGTGGGCCTTGGGGGCAGCGCTGGTCCTCAACGTGGCCCTGTGCTACTACTTCGCCACGCCCGTGCCGAAAAAGGGGATCGCCCTCCAGCCCCTGATTCCGGCGGGGGCGGCCGCGCTGTGCGGCCTGCTGCTGGCACCCGCGTGGGCCCCGCCCATCGCCTTTGTGGCGGGAGTGCTCGGGCCCCTCATTGGGGCCGATCTCTTGCATCTCGGCGACGTCGCCAATTTAGGGGCGGGCATGGCTAGCATCGGTGGGGCCGGCACCTTCGACGGCGTCGTGCTCTCGGGCCTCGTGGCGACGCTCTTGGTGCCGGGGGCGCTGTAGGACACTGGCCGGGTACGAGGCGTGGTGATGGGGGCGCTGGGCTGCAAGGAAGGGGCACGGAAGCGTGAGTTTTATTATCAAATCATTATCCATAGGTTAAGGAAGCACAAGGTACCGATTCTTAAAAGAATGAGATAGAAAAAAGGGGGGTTATTCCCTATCGTAGAAGTGGCAATCGGAGAGAGGCCCGCCCTGTTGCTCGAAGGGGCTCAGGGCGAGGACGCACGCCCCTCGACGGTCGCCTAGCCGGACGCAGTTCCGGTCGGTACCCCACCACTCACAGGTGCACAAACCCAACCATCAACCCCCATGAAACGCTGGGCTACAACTTTTCCCTTACTTATTCTCCTTGGGGTCCTCATCTGGCCGTCCGCGGCGTTAGGCCAGGGTGTGACCTCGGCGACGATTCAAGGAACCATTCTTGACGAAAACGAAAATCCCCTTCCCGGGGCCAACGTCGTGGCGGTGCATGAGCCCTCCGGCTCTCAGTACGGATCCACGACCGACGAAAGCGGAAACTTCACCATTGCCAATGTTCGCGTTGGCGGTCCGTATAGTATTACGGTGTCGTTTGTCGGCTACCAGTCGAAGCGAGAGACAGGCATTCAGCTCTCCCTCGGCGAAACTCGGGAGTTTTCGCTGCAACTCCAGCCGCAAACACAGCAACTCGATGAGGTACAGGTCGTCTCCGAGCGCGGCGCGGTATTCGATAAAGATCGGAAGGGCCTCTCGACCAACATCTCCCAAGAGGAGGTGCAATCGGCCCCGACGATCGATCGATCGATTGCCGACTTCGCCCGCTTTACACCTCAGGCCATCGTGGGGAACGATGATGACGACGGATCCTCGATCTCGATAGCTGGGCAGAACAACCGCTACAATTCCATCTTCATCGATGGAGCGGTAAGCAACGATGTGTTCGGTCTCTCCGCCACGGGGACCGACGGCGGCCAGACCGGTGCGACGCCCATCAGCATCGACGCGATCGAGCAGTTCAACATCGAAGTCTCCCCGTACGACGTGACCCAGAGCTACTTTGGGGGCGGCGCCATCAACGCCGTCACGCGCAGCGGGACGAACCAGTTCAAGGGCTCTTTCGCCTTTGAGTACCGCGATGAGAACCTGGCGGAAGACCTGCCGGACGCCCCGTTTCCACAGTTCAGCAATGAGCGCTTCGTGGGACGCCTTGGTGGGCCCATCATCAAGGATAAGCTGTTCTTCTTCGTGAACTTTGACCTCAACGACGAGTCGTCCCCGCAGCCATTCGAGGGAGGGTTCGAAGAGTACCAGGGCTCGGCGATCCAAAACGAGTCGGACCTTAATGACCTAATAAGCTTCGTCGAGAATACGGTCGGCGACCGGTACGACCCGGGAAGCTTTCGGGGGCAGGCCACGACCCTCGATAGCGACAAGTTCTTCGGGAAGATCGACTGGAACATCAGTCAGAATCACCGGCTCAGCGCCCGGTACAACTACTCGGAGTCGCAAAACGTCGATGCCTTCGGCGGAAGTCCGACGGCGATCTCGTTCTCCAGCACGAACGAGGTGTTTCCGAACACCACGCACAACGCGGCGCTGGAGGTGAACAGCACGTTTGGGAATACCTACGCGAACAAGCTGATTCTCAGCTACAAAAACGTGGAGGACGACCGGGACACGAATCTCGACCAGCCGTTTCCAACCATCGATATTGGCGACGGACAGGGAGAGATTAGCCTCGGAGGTGAGCCGTTCTCGACGGTGAACTTCCTGAAGCAGGAGGTCTTCACTCTCACGAATGACTTCGACATCTTCCTGGGCGACCACACCATCACGGTGGGGACCCACAATGAGCTCTACGACCTCGCCAATAAATTCGTCCCCTTCAACTACGGCTGGTACATCTTCATCGACAACGATGGCTCCGGGTCCGCCGTTGACGACTTCAAGGAGACGGTGTGTGCGTCGGTAGACCCCGTGAGCGGCAATCCCTGCGAAGGAGTTGACGCCGGGGTTCGCAATTCGATCTTCGCCCGCGGGTTCTCGCTCGTGGACGACAACCCGAACACAGACGCGTTTGAGGAGCGAATTGGCGATGCGACGAATGCACAGGGCGCCTTCAGCGCGCTCAATACCAGCCTCTACGTGCAGGACGAGTGGACGGTGAGCGACCAACTGACCCTCACGGGTGGGCTTCGCGTCGACGTGCCGATTTATCTCGACGATCCGGCATTCGCCAACCCGTCCGATCCGCTGGTTCCGGATGATCCGGCCCTCAACCCGCGTAACACGACGATTCCGGAGATTCAGGAGTACTACTCGATGAACGGAGCGCGGCCGGGCGATACCCCGGATCCGGTCTTTCACTGGGCTCCACGCTTCGGCTTTAACTACGACGTGTTTGGCGACGACCGTACGCAGCTTCGCGGCGGTACGGGCGTCTTTACCAGTCGACAGCCCTTCGTCTGGCCCGGCGGGATGTACCTCAACAACGGGACCAACACCGGAACGGTGGACTTTGAGTTCGGTCAGAATCCGTTTCGTCCCAATCCGCAGAATGGCCTAACGGTAGCGGACTTCTCGGACCGACAGCCCTCGGACCTCATCCCGAGTGGGCGACTGGAGATGTTCGAGGAGGACTACATGAACCCGCGCTTCTGGCGCTCCTCGATTGGGGTGGACCAGCAGCTCCCAGGGGGACTTGTGGGGACGTTCGAGGCACAGTACTCAAATACCCTCCAGAACATTCTGGTCACGAACGTGAACCTGCGCCCGGCCAATGCAACCTTGAATGGCCCGGATGATCGCCCTGTCTGGGTGCCGTCGCAGTATGGCCCGGGCACGAGCCCGTTCACGCAGGCCGGTGATGTGCGCATTGACTCGCGCTACTCGAACATCCACCGGGTTGGCAATACCGATGAAGGGTATTCCTACAACATCACCACCCGGCTGCGCAAGACGTTCGAGGGAATCGTGACGGAGAACAGCGGTCTGCGCGCAGATGTGTCCTACACCTACGGCCGGTCCTTCGCCGTCAACGACGGCTTGTCGTCCCAGATCAACTCCAACTGGGACGGTGTGGAGCACGTGAACGGGGCCAACAACATCGAGCTCGCCGAGTCGGAATTCTCGCCGGGACACCGGATTCTTGGTCGTCTGAGCTACCGTCAACAGCTTCTCGATCAGGTCGCGGCGACCGTGACCCTGATCTACGACGGGCAGTCCGGACGCCCCTTCTCCTACGTGATTGATAACAGCGCCACCATGGTGCAGGAGCGGGGCGAAGACATGTCGCTCTTCTATGTGCCGAAGACGGCCAGCCAGCTTTCCTTCACGGAAACCACCGTGGGAGACGTCACGGTGAGTCCGGAGCAGCAGGCCGCGGCGCTTGAGGAGTTCATTCGTGGGAATGACTACCTGAGCGACAAGCGCGGCGAATACACGAGCCGTAACGCCGATCGTACGCCCTGGGAGGGAGTCTTTGACCTGAACCTTCGGGTCGAGGTATTCCAGGAACTCCTCGGGCGGCAGCAGAGCCTCGAGATTACGGCGAACGTGTTTAACTTCTCCAGCCTGCTCGGAGATGTGTTTGGTACAGACTGGGGCGAGCGATTCATCGGCACCAACCAGGTGAATCTGACCCAGTTTGACTCGTTCGAGAATCCGCCGGGAGAGGACGGCGGTCCGGGCATGGACCTCACGCCGGTCTACACGGCGCAGATTCTCGACGTGGACGATACCAACGGCGACGGAACGGCCGACACGTTCCGCGGCGCGCTCGACCAGGAAGAGGTGTTCAACGAGCTGCGGACTGGGTCGTCCTACAGTTCGCAATGGCAGATGAAACTGGGTGTGCGCTACACCTTCTAACGTCTGGCCTCGTCGCGGGAACCTGATTCCCGTTTGGGCGGTCGCCATCAGGCGGCCGCCCATTTTTTGTTTGGGGCCTGCTGGAGTCAGGTTGAGACTCGGTGGCAAGGTTGCCTTTTTACAGAACCTCTGTGCGCGTCGTCCCGCTTACCCCTTCGAAAGATTCCCGCCGCTAATGTCATTACTCCTGCGTTCCTCCCTCGTGGTACTCGCCGTGCTGTTGCTGAGCGGGGAGCAGACCGCCCTGGCGCAGACGGCCCACGAGGATCCGGTCCTGGAGTTCTCGCCGACACTCCGCCAGACGGGCCATGTGCCCCACGCCCCGATTAGCGAAATGAGCGGCATTGTGCGGAGTCGGTGGCAGGAAAACGTATGGTGGGTTCACAACGACAGTGGGGATCGGCCCCGCATTTTTGCGGTCGACAGTACCGGGGCTGTGCACGTAGCCCCGTGGCACAGCGATGAGCACGCTGCCGGTGCCGACGCATCCAAGAGTGAGAAGTCCGCCTGGCCGGGGGTGCAGCTCGGGGCTGCAGCCCACATCGACTACGAAGACATTGCTGTGGAGGACAGTACGCTGTACCTCGGCGATATTGGCAACAACGGCAATGCGCGGCGCGACCTGGGCATCTACGTGATCCGGGAGCCGTTTTACTACGACCGACGGACCCGTCCGGTCAAGCATCTGCCCATCCGGTATCCGGACCAGGAGACGTTCCCGGCCCAGGAGTGGGACTTCGACGCGGAGAGCCTCTTCGTGGACGACGGTACGCTGTACGTGCTTACCAAGCACCGGAAGGGGCAACAGATTGACGTGTCCGAGTCTGGAACCAAGCTGTACCGGCTGGACACCGAGTACACGCACCGCGTAAACACCTTAACGCTCGTCGACCGGCACGATTCTATTCCTCCCCCCACCGCCGCCGCCCTCAGTCCGAGTGGCGACCGGTTGGCTGTGCTGGGCTACGCATCGGTCTGGCTCTTTCCCCGCCCCGAGGATGACACGCACTGGCTCTCGACGGAGCCCCGGCGCATCGATTTGCCGGCGGAGCAAAGCAAACAGGCCGAAGCCGTGACGTGGGACGACCCGCACACGCTTCGCATCACCAATGAGCAGCGGGACGTGTTTGTAGTTTCAGTGCGGCCTACGCGGAGCCAATAGAGCCGGGGCGGCTTCGGTCCGGAATGAGCTATCGGTTTTTCACAGAATAGGAGGCTCTCCTCTCTTATTATCACGGCTGTACCCTGGGTCGCAATGCGTGTCCCTCAAGTCAATGGGGCCCAGCGTTACGATCCGCAGGGTGGCCGCCACGGGCCGCTTCCTTCACCGACTGACCGAACCGACCGATTCCATCATGATGACACGTTGGCTACCCCTCACTCTGCTTGCCGTCGTGACCATTGTGCTCGGGCT
>CAJXKO010000108.1 GCA_913055845.1 uncultured Bacteroidota bacterium
GACCGATTACATCCGCGACCCGATGGGCCGCCTCGTGGCCCGCGCACTTTCGTGGACGGTGGCCCTTGGATTGCTCATCATCGGCATGTACTCGGTGATCACGGCCGGGTGGTGACGGGCTCGACCGGGCGGAGGAGGAAAATGATTCTGGGAATACTGCTTCGTACCAGCGGGGCGTGAAGCATGAACCGTGATACGTGAGAGCAGGGTAGCCTGCGCAGGATGTCTGCTCCCCGTTTCACTCGTCACGCCTCACTTATCACGCACCACTCATCACGCACCACGCACCATGACTTTTGAGCACGATGTCGTCGTTGTTGGGGCGGGAGGAGCTGGCCTGATGGCCGCGCTCTACGCCCGGGAAGGGGGAGCCGACGTGGGGGTTGTGTCCAAGCTACACCCGCTCCGGTCCCACACGGGGGCGGCGCAGGGCGGCATCGCCGCGGCCCTCGGCAACGAAGAGGAGGACCACTGGCTGTGGCACGCCTTCGACACGGTGAAGGGCAGCGACTACGTGGGCGACCAGGACGCGATTGAGGCGCTCTGCAAGGATGCGCCCCGCACCATCGTGGAGTTGGAGCACTACGGCGTCCCCTTCAGCCGCAACGAGGCGGGCAAGATCTCGCAGCGCCGCTTCGGGGGGCACACCCGCAACTTTGGCGAGGCGCCCGTGAAGCGCTCCTGCCACGCCGCCGACCGCACGGGCCACACGATCCTGCACACGCTCTACGACCAGTGCACGAAGCAGGGCGTCCGCTTCTACGACGAGTTTCAGGTCCTCGACCTCATCATGACCGAGGACGACGAGTGCGCCGGCGTGGTGGCGTACGAAATCCTGACCGGCGAAATCCACACGTTTCACGCCAAGCAGGTTTGCTTTGCCACCGGCGGGTACGGCCGCGCCTTCGAGACGACCTCCAACGCCCACGCGGGCACCGGGGATGGCATGGGCATCATGCTGCGCAACGGCATCCCGTTGGAGGACATGGAGTTCGTGCAGTTTCACCCCACCGGCCTCTACCGCCTCGGCATCCTGATCACGGAGGGGGCCCGCGGCGAGGGGGGCATCCTGCGCAACTCGGAGGGGGAACGCTTCATGGAGCGCTACGCGCCGACGGTGAAGGACCTCGCGCCGCGCGACCTGGTGAGTCAGTGCATCTACAAGGAGATCCGCGAGGGGCGCGGCGTGCAGGGCAAAAACTATGTCCACCTCGACCTCACCCACCTCGAGCCCAGCATTCTCGACAACAAGTTGCCGGAGGTGACCGAATTCTCGCGCACCTACATGGGCGTGGATCCGAAGGAGGAGCCGATTCCGGTCGTGCCCACCTGCCACTACGCGATGGGCGGCATTCCGGCCAACGAGGACGGCCACGTGGAAATGGGCGAGCGCGGGGAGTACGTGCCGGGCCTCTACGCGGTGGGCGAGTGTGCCTGCGTGAGCATCCACGGGGCCAACCGGCTGGGCACCAATGCCCTGCTGGAACTCGTGGTGATGGGTCGCCGCACCGGCATCGAGATGGCCAAGCAGGTCCGCCAGGGCAAGGACTACGCACCGCTGCCCGACAGCCCGGAGGCGGATACCCGCAACCTGCTTGACGACCTGCTCTCCAACACCCGCGACGAGGGCGAGCCGACCGTGAAGGTGCGTACCGATCTGCAGGAGACGATGATGGAAAACGTTTCCGTCTTCCGCAATGAAGATACGCTCTCGACGGCCCTCGACGACCTCCAGGGCCTTCGACAGCGGGCGCAGAACGTGGTGGTTGAGGACAAGGGCAAGCGGTTCAACACCGACCTCATGGACGCCGTGGAGGTCGGCTTCATGGTCGACTACGCCGAGGCCATCGCCGCCGGCGCCCGTCACCGCACGGAGAGCCGGGGGGCCCACTCGCGGGAGGACTATGAGGAGCGGAACGACGAGGACTGGCTCAAGCACACGCTCTTCCACAGCGACGGCGAGGGCAACTACGAGTTCAACGACAAGGAGGTGGTGATCACGCGGTTCGAGCCGAAGGAGCGCAGCTACTAGCAGCGCCTCCGTCTCCTCCCCGCTCCTTCTCCGTCCCCCAACACACAGACGTACGCTTTCATGTCCGAAATGCAGCTCAACCTTGAAATCAAGCGGTACAATCCCGACGAGGACGAGGAGCCGCACTGGGAATCCTACGAGGTGCCGGCCGAGCCGCTCGACAGTGCCCTCTCACTCCTGCTTCACGTGAAGTGGCACATCGACGGCACCCTGTCACTGCGCAAGAGCTGTGCGCACGGCATCTGCGGCTCCGACGCCATGCAGATCAACGGCGAGAACAAACTCGCCTGCTCGGTGCTCGTGCAGGACCTCGTGGACGGCGACGGCGACACAATTACGTTCGCCCCCCTTCCGTCGGCCCCCGTCATCAAGGACCTCATTATCGACCAGAGCCGCTTCTTTGAGAAGTATCGCGACGTGAAGCCCTGGCTCATCACCGACGGGCCCGCGCCGGAGCGGGAACGGGAGCAGAGCCCGGAGGAGCACGCCATGATTGAGGACGCCACCAAGTGCATCATGTGCGGGGCCTGCACGCACGCCTGTCCCTCCACCTGGGCCGACCCCGACTACCTGGGCCCCGCGGCCATGCTCAAGGCCTACCGCTACACCTTCGACAGCCGCGACGACGGCGCCGAAGAGCGGCTCGACGTGGTGGATTCTCCGGATGGCCTGTGGAAGTGCTACACCATCTTCAACTGCAACGAGGCCTGCCCCAAGGACATCGACATCACGCGCTGGCTCTCCGCTCTCAAGCGTCGAGCGGCCACCTCCCAGGCGTCGACGAACGCGTAGCCTCAGAAGATCTTTCTACTCCGCTCCTCCCACGAGCGCCCCGCGGCCCATCCGCTGAACGGGGCGCTTTTTCTTTGTGTCTCCCGCCCGGCAGACCCACGGCGCACACCCGGAGTTTCCGCGGATGGCGTGCTTTTTGTTCTTGCACAGCATCCGAATGTCGTCCCCTTTCCGTCGAAGGCTTCTCTCTTGCATGCGGACGCGGCTCGTTTCCCATTTTGCCCGGGGCCTCGTGCTTGCGATGGGCCTGCTGTGGGCCATTGGCCTCGGAGGAAACTTCTCGTCGATGGCCCAGCGTCACTCGTTCGACCGCTACTCCCTGGAAGAGGGCCTGCCACAGTCGCAGGTCCGAGATGTCCTGCAGGGGGATCGGGGCTACCTGTGGCTCGCCGTGCTCGGGGGGGGGCTCACGCGGTTCGATGGCTACTCGTTCAAGAGCTTCACCGCGGAGGACGGGCTTCCCAGCAATGTCGCCACGGCGCTTCACCAAGACTCGTCCGGCACGCTCTGGGTGGGCACGCGCAATGGGCTGGCCCGGTACAACGGCGGCACCATCACGTCGTTTACCCAGACGGATGGACTGGCAGACGATCACGTGCAGGCCCTGGCCGAGGGTCCTCACGGCACGCTCTGGATCGGCACTCCGAGTGGGGTCTTCTCCTTTCGTGAGGGGACGTTCCGGGCTCTCGCCCCGGACCAAATTCCAGACGTGCCCTATCGGAGCCTCGCCACGCAGGGGGACACGCTCTGGATTGGGGGCCGCGGGGGCGTGCATCGATACGACGACACCGGCCTCACGTCGTTTGTGGACACGACACGCGGGCCCACCACTCCGGCCCGCAGCTTAGTGCCTCGCACCGAGGGAGGACTGTGGGTGGGGACGCGCAACGGGCTCTTTCGCTTTGCTGACGCGGAATTCCGGCGCGTTGGCGATACGCGCTCGCTTACGGTGCTCGACGTACTGGACCCGCCCGGCGGCCCGCTGTGGTTGGCTACGCAGGATGGGCTCTACCGCCGACCGGCGGACGATCAGCCCCCCCGCCGGTTCTCCGAGCAGTTGAAGAACGTGGTTGTTCGGGGCCTTCTTCGAGACTCGGACCATAGCCTCTGGCTCGCCACCGACGGCGAAGGGCTTCTCCAGCACTCGCCCACGCCGTTTGACCACTTTACCACCACCGATGGCCTGGCCCATAACCTGGTGTGGGACGTCACGGCGGGGCCGGACGAGGACCTGTGGATTGCGACCCGGGACGGAATCAGCCGCTACGACGGCACTACGTTTACCGAGGTGACCGGCCCGAATGGGGCGCTGGACCGTGAACTCCCCTCCCTGCACTACGACCACACGGGAACCCTCTGGATCGCCACGCGAACCGGGCTCTTCTCCTACGACGACGGAACATACACGGAACACTCGCAGGTGGGTGGAGGCCGAGTCGGGCTGACCGTCGATATTGCCGAGACACCGTCCGGCACGCTCTGGTTCGCAACACTCCAGAACGGACTCATCCGCTACGACGGCTCCTCGTTCACTCGCTATACGACGGAGGACGGGCTCTCGAGCAACCATGTGCGGGCGCTTTCGGTGGGCCCCGAGGGACGGCTCTGGGTCGGGCTCCAAGAGGGTCTCCAGCGGTTCGATGGGGACACCTTCACGGCTCTCCATGCCGTCGATGCCTCCCAGGTCGGATCACTTCTCTCCTTGACCGTCGACCCCGATGGCTACGCCTGGCTCGGCACCCAGCGGGGCGTCCACCTATACCGCCCCGGAGCCGACTCCCTGGTCCCCTTCACCCCCAACGATGGACTCAGCGGCTCAACGACGGTCTCTCTCCTCCTTGACCAGCAGGGCCACCTGTGGGCCGGCACCGAAAAGGGCGTGAATCGGCTCGACATCCGAGGCTACAAGCGAACAGGCACCATGGCCCTCCGGTCGTACGGTCCGGAGGACGGCTTTCTCGGCACTGAGGCCTCCCAGCACGCCGTGTACGCCGCGGACAACGGCACGCTCTGGTTTGGGACCGGAGACGGGCTCACGCGCTACGACCCGGCGGCCGATCGGCCCGATCCTACACCGCCCCAGGTGTACGTTACCGGACTCCGTTTCTTCTCGCAAAGCCCCGCCGACTGGGCCCAATACAGCGACCAACAGGCCCCGTGGAGCCGCCTGCCTGTGGGGCTTCGCCTGCCCCACGACAAGAACCACCTGATCTTTCGGTTTACCGGCCTCAACTATCGAGCCCCCACGGAGGTCAACTATCAGTACAAGCTGGAGGGATTCGACACGCAATGGTCGCCGGTACAAACACAACGTCGAGCGACCTACTCCAACATCCCTCCCGGCTCGTATACTTTTAAAGTAAAGGCGCGCGACGGCAGCGGCCCCTGGACCCCGGAAGCAGCCACCTTCTCCTTTTCGATCGAGCCCCCGTTTTGGCAAACCGGCTGGTTTTACGTTCTCTGCGTACTCAGCGCCATCGGCCTCGTCGTCGGCGTCATTCGGTGGCGCACGTGGTCCCTTGAGCAGCGCCAGCGTCTCCTCGAGGACAAAGTGGCCGAGCGCACTAAGGAGTTGGAGGCCGCCCGGGAAGACGCATTGGCGGCGGCGGAGGCCAAAAGCGAATTCCTCGCCAACATGAGCCACGAGATCCGCACCCCCATGAACGGGGTGATTGGATTCGCGGACCTGCTAGAGGATACCCCCCTCAGCCCCGAGCAGCAGGAGTTCGTCGACGCCATTCAGCGCAGTGGCGATACGCTGCTTTCCATCATCGACGACATCCTCGACTTTTCGAAGCTGGAGGCTGGCCAGACGGACCTGGAGACCCAACCGGTCCGGCTGCGATCCAGCGTCGAGGAGGCCCTCGATCCCCTCGCCACGGCGACCGCCGAAAAGGGCGTCGAGCTCACCTACCGGATTGACCCGGATGTGCCCAGCGTCATTCGGACCGATAAGACACGGCTGCACCAGGTGCTCCTCAACCTGCTCTCCAACGCGGTCAAATTCACCGAGGAGGGCACGGTCGCCCTGCATGTGGACGTGGTTTCCGCCCCCGCCGAGCCGAACCAGCCCTACGAGCTTCACTTCCAGGTCCGCGATACTGGGCCCGGCATCCCCGAAGAGCAGCAGGACGGCCTGTTCGACTCGTTCCGACAGGCCGACTCGTCGACGACTCGTACCCATGGCGGCACGGGCCTCGGGCTCTCCATCGCGAAGCAAATTGTGGAGGCGATGGAGGGGGAAATCTGGGTGGAGAGCGAGGTCGGCGAGGGCTCTACCTTCCACTTTACCATCCGGGCGGCGGCGGAGGACCTAGAAGAGACGCAGGACGTGCCTTCGGGCCTGGACGGACGACGCGTGCTCGTCGCGGCGGCGAACCCGACCACGCGCGCTCTGCTCCGTCAACTGGTGGAGCAGGGCGGCATGGAGGCGCTCCCCGCAGCGACGGATTCGGCATTGCTCGACCGCCTCCGGGCTGGTCCCGCCTTCGATCTGATCCTGCTGGATGCCCGACTGGCCGACGCCGACGGGCCTGCACTGGCGACGCACCTCCACAAACAGGACGCCGCCCCTGCGCCGATCGTCCTGCTCAGCTCGGTCCAGCAGGACAGCAAGGCGGGCGATGCGGCCTACGACGCCCAGGTCCATAAGCCCATCAAGCAATCGCACCTCTACGCGGCGATGGCCAAGGCGCTGGGCCCCTCCCCAGCGTCTCCGCAAATCGCCGATGGCGCCCCCGCCCGCCCCGACCGAGACGTCCTCCGCGTCCTACTCGCGGAGGACGACACCGTTAACCAGCAGATGACCACGCAGTTGCTGAACGAGCGAGGCCACGAGGTACAGGTCGCCACGACTGGGTCGGAGGCCGTGGAGGCATTCCGTGAACAGTCCCCCGACGTCATCCTGATGGATGTGCAGATGCCGGAGATGGACGGACTGGAGGCCACACGCCGCATCCGCGACGAATGGCCGTCCGACGAGCAGCCGTACATCATCGCGCTGACGGCCGCGGTGACGGAGGCGGACCGGCGGCGCTGCCAGGAGGCGGGGGCGGACGATTTCTTGAGTAAGCCCCTCAAGAGTGAGGCGCTCGCCGACGCACTGCCGGATCAATTCGGTGCCGCGGCGTAACCCCCCGATACAGTCGGGTCCGGGCCCGTGTGCAGCGCGCGATGCACGACAATAATTTGTCCCTCCCCGCATCACGCACGCCCCGGCGATTTCATGCGGCGACAGCCCGGTTCTCGGTCCGCCACGAGGCAACAAGGTCGTTCAGCACCTCAAGCTCAATCAGAAATGAATCGTGGCCGTGGGGTGCTTCCAGCACCTTCAGGACGGCCCGGGGCAGATGCGCCGCGAGCTCCTGCTGCTCGGAGAGCGGATAGAGCACGTCCGAGTCGATCCCCACGACGAGCGCCGGCTGCTCAATGGACGACAGCAGCGACGCGTTGTCGCCCCGGTCGCGAGCCACATCATGGGTGTCCATCTGCCGCGTAAGGGCCACGTAACAGTTCGCGTCGAAGCGGTCCACGAGCTTCTGCCCGTGATGCCGCAGGTAGCTTTCCACGGCGTAGGGCACACCGTCCTGCTCGGCCATCACGTCGCGCCCGAAGCGTCCCTCGAACGAGGGTTGTGACCGGTACGAGACCATCGCCATCATGCGGGCCGCGGCGAGCCCCTCGGTCGGCGGGTCCCCCGACGGATAATTTCCGTCTTGCCACTTCGGATCGGCATAAATGGCCTGTCGCTGCGCCTCGCTCCACCCAATCTGCCAGGCCGTGTGGCGCCCACCTACCGCGATGGGTACCAACGACCGCACGTAGGGCGCCCCGTCGTTGGTCGTCTCGAACGCCCATTCCAGCACGTGCATCCCCCCCATCGATCCGCCCACGGCACAGGCCACCCGCCGCACGCCGAGCTGCTCCAGCGCGCGGCGGTGGAGTCGCACCGTGTCGCGGGTCGTGAAGTCCGGAAAGTCTGGACCGTAAGGCGCACCCGTGTCGGGATTCGTCGTCACCGGAGACACGGAGCCGTATGGCGAGCCCGGCACGTTCAGACACACCACGAAGTCTTCCGTGGGGTCGAGCGCGCGGTCGGGGCCGAGGAGGCCGCTCCACCACTCCTCGACCGCCGTGTCGCCGGTGAGGGCGTGGCACACGAGCACGGCGTTGGTGCCCGCCGCGTTGAGCGTGCCCCACGTCTGGTAGGCGACGGGCACGTCTCGGAGCGTGTCCCCACTTTCGAGGGTGAAGGTTTGAATCCTGAGCGTTTCTGCCATCGGAGGAGGAGAAAGGACCACGTCGGCACGAGCAGAACGAAAGGAGGTGATTCGTGAAACGTGATACGTGAGCCGGGTCTTTCTCTCACGCGTCACGCATCACGTTTCAATTCACGCAGCAGCAGGCGACGGCAGCGCCGCAAACGCCTGCTCGAAGTCCGCCTTGATGTCGTCGATGTGCTCGATGCCCACGGAGACGCGCACCATGTCGGGCGTCACGCCGGAGGCCTTCTGCTCCTCCTCGGTCAGCTGCTGGTGGGTGGTCGAGGCGGGGTGGATGACGAGCGTCTTCGCGTCGCCCACGTTGGCGAGGTGGCTGGCCAGTTCCACGTTCTCCACGAAGCGTTTACCCGCCTCCACGCCGCCTTCCACGCCGAACGTGAGCACCGCGCCGTACCCGTTTTCCAGGTAGCGATTGGCTCGCTCGTGGTAGGGATGGTCCTCCAGGCCGGGGTAGCTCACCCACTCCACGGCGTCCTGCTCCTGGAGCCACTTCGCGAGGGCGAGCGCATTGTCGCAGCTCCGCTGCACGCGCAGGGAAAGCGTTTCGAGACCCTGGAGCAGCAGGAACGAGCCGAACGGATTCTGGGCGGGGCCGAAGTCGCGCAGCCCCTCTACCCGGGCGCGCATCGCGAAGGCCACGTTCGTGTCGAGCACCCCGTCCGGACCGAACGTCTCCCAGAACTTGAGGCCGTGGTAGTTGGGGTTCGGCTCGGTGAATTCGGGGAAGCGGCCGTTGTCCCACGGAAAGGTGCCCGCGTCCACGATCACGCCGCCAATAGTGGTGCCGTGTCCGCCGATCCACTTCGTCGCGCTGGCCGTCACGATGTCGGCGCCGTGCTCGATGGGCGCGCAGAGGAAGCCCGCCGCGCCGAACGTGTTGTCCACCACGAGGGGCACGCCATGGGCGTGGGCGATGTCGGCGATCCGCTCGAAGTCAGGAATATTGAAGCGGGGGTTCCCGATCGTCTCCAGGTAAACGGCCTTCGTGTTTTCGTCGATCAGGCGCTCGATGGAGTCCGGGTCGTCGCCGTCGGCGATGTGGACGTCGAGGCCGCGGCGGGGAAAGGAGTTCTTAAACTGGTTGTAGGTGCCGCCGTAGAGGTAGCTCGTGGAGACGATGTTGTCGCCGTGCTCGCAGAGCGTGTTGAGGGCCAGGAACTGGGCAGACTGCCCACTGGCCGTGGAGACGGCCGCCACGCCGCCTTCGAGTGCGGCCACCCGCTTCTCGAAGACGTCGTTCGTGGGGTTCATGATGCGGCTGTAGATGTTGCCGAACTCCTTGAGGGCGAAGAGGTCGGCCCCGTGCTCCGCATCGTCGAAGGTGTAGGAGGTCGAGGCGTAGATGGGCACGGCCCGGGCATTGGTCGCCGGGTCCGGCTCCTGCCCCGCGTGGAGCTGAAGGGTTTCGTAGCGGGGCGACTCAGGGTCGTGCTGTCCATTCTCGGTGCTCATAGCAAGGTCGGCGCTCTGGATGAGGAGAAACGAGATCATCCAGAAGAGCCGAATGAGCACGAAGGCCGTGCCGACCGGACCAGCGCGCGACCAGGGACCAAACAAAAAATCCCCAGCCGCGAGGAAAGCGGATGGGGATCAACAACCAGACGGTCATGGCTCCCATCTCATCTTTCCCCGACAGCTTGTCGGGGCAGGACGGGGCACCTTTCCCCGACGGTCGCCGGGGCGGTTGCCAGGGCTTCAGAGGGCCTGCTCCCTCCACCCTTCTGGATGAATACGGTGCTACCGGAATGTCAACTACGCGATACGGTACGTGCTGCCCCCGCCGATGTCAATGGTCGCCTCGTAAAGAAGTCGTGACGGGAGTTGAGCCGCCACGGATTTACTTCTTTTCGACCTGGACGCTCTCTAGCGTGTCCCCTTCCTCGATGGCGTCGACCACGTCCTGGCCCTCAATCACGTCCCCGAAGACAGTGTGCTTGCCGTCGAGGTGCGACTGCGGCCCACGCGTGATGAAGAACTGGCTTCCGTTGGTGTCCGGACCCGCGTTGGCCATCGAGAGGACGCCCGTCTCGTGCCTGAGCGGGTTGCCCTCAATCTCATCGTCGAACTGGTAGCCGGGCCCGCCACGCCCCGTGCCGGTGGGATCCCCCGCCTGGACCATAAAGCCTTCAATGACGCGGTGGAACGGCGTGCCGTCGTAGAACTCCTCGCCAGCGAGGAAGACGAAGTTGTTGACGGTGTGCGGAGCGTGCTCGGGGTAGAGTTCGAGCGCAATCGTTCCCTTACTGGTGTCCAGGGTCGCCTCGTAGACGGCGTCCGTATCGATCTGGAGTTCGGGCGGCGTGTCCCACTGTTGGTGATCGGCCATGGGGCTGTGGAGAAATGAGGGAAAGCGCGTGTCGTGAATCCGCCTGTCCGACGGCGCGACGGGGTGGGTGTTTCGGGCGGAGCCCGTCTTTCCTGAAATCAGACTGGGGACCCGCTTCGACAGTCTCTCCGTGGAACTGCTTTCCGCTGTTTTCACGTATTCTCGTCCGTCCCTTAGACGAAGCGGGCAGGCCTTCCCCCCCATTCTCGACAGGACTGAACGCATCACACATGTCGTCCCCCTAAAACCGTACTCATCACTGGTGTCTTCTCCGGCATCGGCCGCGAGATCGCCCGCCGCCTCCAACCCAATCGATTTACACGATAGTTAACCATTTGGTTGAACTAGGTAGTTACCGGGCGGTTGATGCGGGTGTATTTATGCCAGCCACTCTTCTCCTCATGCCCGACGCCGCCAACCCGCACGCGGACTACTCCGAGACGGAACGGGACATTTTCGACGCCGCGCTTCAGGTCTTCGCCCGGGAGGGGCGCCACGGGGCCCGGATGCAGGCCATCGCCGACGCCGCCGACATCAATAAGGCGATGCTGCACTATTACTTCCGGAACAAAGAAACGCTATACGAGGAGGTCTTCGGCTACACGATGCGGCAGTTCATGGCGTCGTTTGGAGAGTCGCTGAAGGAGGCGCCCACCTT
>CAJXKO010000109.1 GCA_913055845.1 uncultured Bacteroidota bacterium
GCCTGCACGATGAGCCTCGAGTTCTGGTTTATGCTCCCCATCGGTATCGTCATCGCCACCATTGCGATGGCGTCGGGGGTCGGCGGGGCTACCTTTTTCTCCCCACTGTTTATTCTAGGGCTCGGACTGTCCCCGGAACTGGCCGTAGGCTCGGGCCTCGTGGTGGAGGTCTTCGGATTTGGCAGCGGGCTCTACGCCTACGTGCGTCGGCAGCTCATCGACTACCGGGTGGGCAGTATGCTGCTTTCCGCTACCGTGCCGGCCGCCATCGTGGGGGTCGTGATTGCCCACTACGCCGACGCCGACATTCTGAAGATCATCCTCGGAATGGGTCTATTCGCCGTGGCCGTGAGCTTTCTTCGGGCACCGGACGAAGAGACAGAAACAACGCTCGACGACATGGCCCAGGAGGCCCCGGAGGAGGCCGAGACGTGCCTTGTGACCGCCGAGGATGAGGAGATCTGCTACACAGTCTGTAACACCGCGGAAGGTCGTCTCATCTCCGGAATCGGCGGCCTGTTCCTCGGCATGGTGTCGTCGGGCCTCGGCGAGTTGAACGGATACTTTCTGTTGCAGCGCTGCCGCGTGCCGAGCAGCGTGTCGGTGGCGACGAGTGTCTTCGTGGTCGCCATTACGGCCCTCATCGCCTCGGCCGGCCATGTTTTTCAAGTTGCCCAGGGTGGCCTCACCGGCCTCACCACGATGGGCAATCTCCTGCTCTTTACGGTTCCAGGGGTCGTAGTGGGGGCGCAACTCGGCCCTGAACTCGCGAAGCGTGTGCCGGACCGGGTCATGGAGATCGGGCTCGGCGTGCTGTTTACCATCACGGCGGGCCTGCTGCTCTTCGAGGCGGGATTGCATTAGTTAGCGGGCGTGCCCGCGCAGTCCGCCCTCGTCCGTCCCGTCTCCAGGCTCTTCGCTTTCCCCGTCGCCCCGTCCCGTCCGGACGCGACCTTCCCGTCGGAGTAGCCGGGAAGCCCCGTGGGCGCAGGCGCGCTAGGCACTCGACCCCGAGAGTGCACCGGTGTCTCCACGGGTCCGAGACGGAGGCTTTGGGGCGGCGCTCCATCCCTCTCTCCTTCCCTGCTCCCGCTCTCATGAGTACCGAGTTCTGGTACATGCTCCCCATCGGAATTGCCCTAACGGCCGTCGGCATCGCGTCCGGAGTAGGGGGCGCCACGTTTTATGCCCCGCTGTTCATTTTAGGACTGGGACTCCCGCCCCAGTTCGCCGTCGGGGCCGGGCTCGTGGTAGAGGCCTTTGGGTTCGGAAGTGGCGTCTACGCCTACGTACGCCGACAGCTCATTGACTACCGCATTGGGCGAGCCATGCTGGTGGTCACCCTGCCCGCCGCGCTGGCCGGGGCGCTGGCTGCCCACTACGTCGAGGCGGTCGTCCTGAAGGCAATGCTGGGAATGGCCCTCTTCGCCGTGGCCGTGAGCTTCCTCCGGGCGCCGGACGACCCGACAGTGGCCCGCCTGGACACCCTGGCCCGGGAGTCGCCGGAGAGGGCGGAGACGTGCCTCACCACGGCCCGCGGCGAGAAGATCTGCTACACCGTCTGCAACAAGACGGAGGGCCGCCTCCTCTCGGGCATCGGCGCCTTCTTCATGGGCGTAGCCTCGTCGGGCCTCGGCGAACTTAACGGGTACTTCCTGCTCCGGCGGTGCCGCGTGCCCAGCAGCGTATCGGTCGCAACCACCGTCTTCGTCGTGTCCGTCACCGCCCTCGCGGCATCGGCCGGGCACGTTGTACAGATCGGGCAGGGCGGGCTGCCCCAGCTTGCCACGATGGGCAATCTGCTGGCCTTTACAGTGCCCGGGGCGGTGCTCGGGGCGCAGCTCGGCCCGGCCCTCGCCGAACGCGTGCCGGACCGCGGGATGGAGATTGGGCTCAGCGTGCTGTTCATCCTCGTGGCCACCCTTCTCCTCAGTGAGGCCGCGCTGTATTGAGGGCTGCGGTCCGGCGCCGCCGCTACAACCATCGGCGAACGCGACGCTGGTACCGCACGTAGTCCGTCCCAAATAGCGCCTCCAGGCGGGCCTCCTCGCGCTGAACGACGCGGCGCAGGTAGCCGAGGAGCGGCAGGAGCGTCACGAGCGGCCACACGCTGTTGAGAACCACACTCGCGCCAACGTGCACGAGGGTGTGTCCCACGTAGATCGGGTTGCGGCTGTACCGGAACGGCCCCTCCGTAATCAGCTCCGGAGGCTCGTCGGCGTGGGACGGGTGCTTGTCGTGGGCGCGCATCGTCCAAAGCGCCCCGCCGAAGAGGAGGCCCCCGACGAGGACGAAGGGCGTACCGACCACAAATGGCAACGACCCCACCGGAAAAATCGCCGCCGGGATCCCCTGCTCAATTCCGAGACCGGCCGCAAAGACCCCGAGCGTCAGCAGCGGGGACGGCGCGAGGATGTCGCCCGGCGGGGCGCTGTTGGATGCTCCCTGAGGGTCGTGCTCTCGAGAGACCATCGGTCGTTTTACGTGTCGGTCCGTACGAGACCCATCGAGACCTATCGGCTCTGCGCCTGCTCCTTCGCCCGCTCCCGATACTCCTCATTGGCGTAAATGGCGATCTCCACCCGCCGATTCTGCTGTCGGCCCGCCTCTGTATCGTTGGTCGCAACGGGCTCCGTCTCCCCTCGCCCGACCGACGTAATCCGGCTGCCCCGGATGCCTTGCTCAACGAGAAAGTCCGCGGCCGATCCGGACCGACGCTCCGAGAGGTCCTGGTTGTAGTCCGCCGAACCTTTGGCGTCCGTATGGCCCACAATGAGGATGTTGGTGTCCTCGAAGTCCGTCATGCTCTCGGCAAACTCGCGGAGATTCCGACGGGCATCCTCGCGCAGCGCCGACGAGTCGAAGTCGAAGAGAATCCCACCGTCGAAGGTCACCTTGATGCCCTCCCCAACCCGTTCCACGTCGGCGTTTTCGAGCTCCTCATCGAGCTCCTCCGCCTTCTTGTCCATCCGCCGGCCGATGATGGCCCCGGCGGTACCGCCCACCACCGCCCCAATGATTGCCCCCTCAGCGGTGCCCCCGGCCGCTTTCCCGACGGCTGCCCCCCCGGCAGCCCCGGCGCCGGCGCCAATAATTGCGCCCTTCTCGGTGTTGCTCAGGGACGAGCACCCGCCCAGAAGAAGGGCCGCGGCGAGTAGAACGAGCGACGTGGAGTGGCGAATGGACATCATGGTAGTGTGAAGAGAACTGGACAAATGACGATGCGAGGACTCCCCGCACACCCGACGCCGGCGCGCTTTCCTTGAGGCCCGTTGCCTCCCCTCGTGCGGGAAGACCGTCTTTCTGGACGGCACGCAAACGGCATGTCAGGGCTGTAGTTGTCTCCCTGGTGTGAACGTCGCCCCCCAGAGCCCTCGCTGGGAGATGCGGGGGGACAACCGTACGTCACAGATTTACAGCGCAAGGGCAATGCCAGGGACGCAGCCCTCCGTTCCGTACCCGAAGCGCTTGTTACGGCGGCGTGCCCGGCGGGAGCGTCCGACGGAGAACACGGACGACGTTCGCACCCATGATCTGCTCCACCTCGCGCGGGGAAAAGCCCTCGGACAGGAGCGCCTCTGTGAGCAGCGACAGGCCCGTGGCATCGAACGGGACCGACACCGTGCCGTCGTAGTCGGTGCCCAGGGCCACGTGCTCCGTGCCCACGAGGTCGGCCACGTGCCGCATCGCCGCGGCAGTGGGGGCCACCCCGGGGCCGCAGACCGCCGTCTCCCACAGCCCGACGCCAATGACGCCGCCCCGCTCGGCGACGGCCCGGATGTGCCGGTCGCTCAGGTTGCGCGGGCTGTCGCAGGTGGCGCGCACGCCGGTGTGGCTCACCACGACGGGTCCTTCAGTCCGCGCCAACACGTCGTCCACGAGCGCCTCCGAGGCGTGGGCGAGGTCAATCGTGACATCGTGGGCCTGGAGACGCCGGAGGACCGTCGTGCCGAAGTCGGTGAGACCGCCCTTCTCGATGCCAGTCGACGCGCCGCCGAGGGCATTGTCGAACATGTGCGTGAGGCTCATCATGCGGTAGCCGTCGGCCACCAGGGTGTCGACGTTCGCGACCTCGCCCTCCAACGCGTGCAGGCCCTCCACGGCCAAGAGCGTGCCCATCACCGCCGGATCGTCGGCCCGACGCGCAAGCATCCGGTCGAGGTCCGCCCGCGTGCGGAGGAGCATCAGCCTGTCGTCGCGGGCCGTTGCGCGGCGCAGCTTACGGGCCTGGTAGCGGGCCCGAGCCAGGCGGCTCGTCCAGGCGCGGAGGGGCCAGCGCTGGGCGGCGGCGAGGAAGGGAATCTGGTCGAGTGCGTCGGCCTCGGTGCCCTGGTAGCTGCGCCCCATCGGCGACTGCGTGACGGCGGCGAACACCTGGAGCCCCACTCCGCCTTCGCGGAGACGCGGCACGTCAGAGTGGCCGCGGTCGTAGCGCCGCAGCGGATTGCGGGGCCAGAGGAGGAGGTCGTTGTGGAGGTCCGCCCCCATCAGGGTGTCGTGGACCGCCCGCGCCCGTTCCGACACCTCGTAGGGCGACTCGTCCTGGACCGTGTTGTACCAGGCGTCGGCGATGGGGGCGGCAACGGTGAAGTAACCGACGGCGGCGAGGCTACTCAGGACGGCGAGGCCGTAGAGGAAAAAGCGGAGCATGGAGAATCGAGACAACGAAACCGTGCCGAACGCATCTTGGGTACGCCATCCGACCGACCATGTCACCAAATCAGGAATCGCCCCCTTCTTCGGGACAGAGACTCCGTCAGAACCTTCCAGCGTTCAACGTCGAACGCTCGCAGGTTGAAGGTTGGGCAGTTCCTTCGCGTCCGAGGACCCAATCCCTCGGGACATGCCGACATTTCGATTCGGACGTGGTATGACAATAGGCCTCCGCGCCCCGAAAAACCAGACATGGACCCGAAGAGATCGGCCACGGGCCGTCATTTTTGGGAACTGGCCGGCCGCTCCGGGTCTCTGAAAGACATCGGCCCGCGGTCGGTCGTCCGGCGACTACACCGAATGCGCCCCTATCGTCGACAGTCCATCCTCCGGGATCAGGTAGAAACAGGGCACAATAACGAGAATCACCACCGTGGCGACGACGATCCCGAAGCCGAGCGACATGGCCATCGGGAGGAGCCGTGTAAACTGCCGGAACGGTTCGGGGAGGATGGGCCAGCGGCGCAGTCCCGCCTCGTGGATGGCGTCGAAGAACAACTGGCCCGCACCTGCTTGGACGCGAGTAGTCCCTGCCCCGCACGGCCATTTCGGCGCTCGCGCCCACTCGCGACGTTTTCTCATGTCCGCTCAACGACTCCGGCTCTGTGGAGCTTTCGAAAAAAGCGGGGTGCTTACACGGCACTCCGCCGGGGGGTCACTGGATTTTCACGCCAGACGCTTGGCAAACCCATTCCGGATCGCGACCCTTGTAACGGTGATTTACGGCCCGTACGAAACGCTCCCCTCCCGGGTGCGGCTGGGCCACCGCCCGAGAAGGGGCCGATACCTGGCCCTTCCCACCCTCCCTCCACGTTCTATGCCGCTTCCGCGACTATGCCCCCCGACGGAATGACGCCGCGCGACAAGCTCGAATCGATCGCCATTAATCTGTGGTGGAGTTGGGACCCGGAGGCCCGATCGCTCTTCCGGCGCCTCAACCCCGAGGTCTTTCGGGCGGCGAACAATAACCCGCAGGCCGCCCTGGCCACGGCGAAGGAGGCGGTACTCGAGGACCCGGCCGTTCAGGACGAGATCGATTCCGTGTACGCCCGGTACCGCGACTACATGGAGCGGGACCCGCAGGTGGAGGACGCTCCGGAGACGGCGTACTTCTGCATGGAGTACGGCCTCCACGAGAGCCTATCGCTCTACTCGGGCGGGCTGGGCGTACTGGCCGGCGACCACGCGAAGGCCGCGTCCGACCTCGGCCTTCCCTTCACGGCCATTGGCCTCTTCCTGCGCGAAGGATACTTCAGACAGTCCTTTAACGCCAACGGCTGGCAGGAGTCCACGTACCCGGTGCTCGACCCGGCCAAGCACCCCGTCTCGCTCGTCTCGGAAGGGGGCGGCGATCCGCTGACCGTGCCGGTGCACGTGGGCACGCACAAGTTGCAGGTGCGCGCCTGGAAGGTGGCCCTGGGCCACACCGACCTGTACCTGCTTGACACCGACTTCGACGCCAATCCGGAGAAGCACCGCCCGCTCACCCGTCGGCTCTACCAGGGCGGCAACTACGAGCGCATCCGGCAGGAACTCGTGCTGGGCATCGGCGGCCTCCGTATGCTGCGCGCCCTCGGGGGGGAGCCGGACGTGTATCACGCCAACGAGGGCCACTGCGCCTTCCTCATGCTGGAGCTTCTGCGCGAGCGATTAGAGGCTGGGGACGAGCTCGAGGCGGCCGAGGAGTGGGTGCGCGACCACAGCGTCTTTACGACTCACACGCCGGTGATGGCCGGGCACGACCACTTTAAGCCCGACCTCTTTACGGAGGCGATGGCGGGCTTTCGGGACCAGATCCACCTCAGCAACCACGATCTGCTGGGCTACGGCCGCGTCCATCCGGAAGACCACGAGGAGACGTTCACCATGACGGTGCTGGGCCTCAAGCTGTCGCGGGCGGCCAACGGCGTCTCCAAGCTCAACGGCCACGTCGCCCGCCAGCAGTGGCAGGACCTCTATCCGGACCGCTCGCTCGATGAAGTCCCGATCGACTCGATCACCAACGGCGTCCACCTGCCCACCTGGACCGCGGGCCCGACCCGCGACTTCCTGGCCGACCACATCGACGTGGACCTCACGCAGTCGCAGGACCCGGACGACTGGGACGGTCTGGCGGACCTGAGCGACGAGACCCTCTGGAACTATCGGTGCATGCTTCGCGAGCGCCTGGTGGACTACGTAGAGGCGAAGGTGCAGGAGCAAAGCCTCCCGATGAATCCCGACCTCGACCCCGAGGCGCTCACCATCGGCTTCGCGCGGCGCTTTGCCACGTACAAGCGTGCGCCGCTCATCTTTCGGGACCGGGAGCGCGCCCGCGCCCTCTTCGCCGACGCCGACCGCCCTATCCAGTTGCTCTACGCGGGCAAGGCCCACCCGGCCGACGACGCCGGCAAGCGCTTCATCCAGCGCATCTACGAGATCAGTCAGGCGGAGGGCTTCGAAGGGAAGGTCATCTTCCTGGAGGGCTACGACATGGAAATTGGCCGCATGCTCACGTCCGGCTGCGACATCTGGCTCAACAACCCGCGCCGCCCCCTCGAGGCCTCCGGCACGAGCGGGCAGAAGGTGGCCGCGCACGGCGGGCTCAACCTGAGCGTGCTCGACGGTTGGTGGCCCGAAGGCTACAACGGCCGCAACGGCTGGGCGATTGGGCCGGAGCCGACCGGCGACTACGGCGAGGCTGACCCGGAGGTCCAGGACGAACAGGACGCCGCGTCGCTCTATCAACAGCTCGAGGAGGGCGTCATTCCCACCTTTTACGACCGCGACGCGGACGGCCTCCCGGCCGACTGGATCGACATGATGCGCGAGGCCATGACGGGCCTCCCCGCCCCCTTCAGCGCCAAGCGCATGGTGCGCGACTACGTGGAGGAGATGTACCGGCACGGCGGATGAGCCAAGGTGCCTCCGCCTAGCAGACCTCATTCGCTGGCCCCATCAGCCCTCTGTCGGCCCCAGCGGGGAACGTGCGTGGTTCGCGCCCCCGCTACGTCGGATCGCCCGCCCCCCGTTCGTCTCGAAGACCGGACCCGGTCTCCTTCCACGCCGCGTATGCCCGAAATCCTCCCACCGCTGACAGCAGGAGGGCGATCCCGCCCGAAAGCAGGGCGGCCGGTGCTCCGCCTGAGGTGACTACCTGCAGCGTTCCGAGCACCACGAGTACCGGGAGGATCATCATGAGCGCATGATCACGCGGCGGAAGCTTGCAGAGTCGCGCCCTAATCGAGAAGTCGGCGTTTTTGTGTGTTGAACTCATTTCTGTTGCCTTCTGGGTTGATCAGTCACAGAGCGCACACAGGCGCGGCACCCTCCCAGGTACGTATACCGGTCGAGTTCATCTACGGAAACTTGCGGCACCGCCTTCTAGGGAGACAGCAGAGGTACCAAACTCTTGAGCGAAGGCAATAAATATTAAGCGCACGCTTCTCGTCAGGTGCAACGATGTGCTACGCCGCACCTTCTTCCGAACCCGAATCCTCGGGCCTGCTAGCCTCTACATTTCCCGCCGCGTCGACTGGAACGTCCGCGCCCGTCCCTTTGCCTAACCGGCTGGCAGCCGTTTCGTGATGTCCTGTAGCCGGAACGACGGTGCTCGCCGCTGCAAGTCCGCACGACGGCATGTTTTGGTAAGCCATCCTGTACTGTCCGTCTTCCACCAAGTTCGAGTCGTCGCTCTCGTTTAGAAAAGTAGAACTGCCCTACCGTCAGCGCGCGACAGCGGCAGCAGCCCGGGTTCAGGTGTAGTGAACGGGTTACACCTACACTACTCCAGCAGGCTGTAGCCGATGACCTCAAGCAGGTTCTCGTCTACATTTCGCCCCGAAGGATTGGTGACTCCTACGGATATCAAGTAGCGCCTCTCCTCTGTAAACTGGCGGGGACTGTTTACGGCGATACGACGAGTATCCTCTTGCGCATCCGGATCGGGACTCTCCGCAATTACAATTCCGTCCGGAAGCACACAGTTATAATTCCCGGGGCAGATCGCCAGTTCGACAACATGGGCCGCGAGGTTTACCGTATCGGGAGTCGTGACAGTACGCCTGGCGTCCTCCAGAGATACACGGCGTGCATCGAGCGCTTCCGGTAGCGTGCGTTCGGCGGACTCCGACTCCGAATCCGAGCCTATAATCGAGCATCCCGAGATAGCGCAAGTCAAGCATAGTACGAAGATGAGACGCGCCTGCCGAACGGAGAATGTGAATCCCAGGCTACGTGAAATCATCGCTCTAAGGAAGAGTGTGGCTGGAAGCGGCGGCATTGTCAATACACGCGAAGACTACACGGTACCCACTCCATTCAGTCAGGTATAACGTGGAAGCTGAGATGCGGAGGGCAAGAAAACCGTCGAACAGAACTCCTGCCGGCCATAACAACAACGTTAGTCGGAGTTTCCATTTTTCGGCGTCGCCACTTCCGACCGGTACAGTCGAAGCCGACTAACGAACGTCGATCAATCAGGATATCAGCCCTCCGTCAGCTCTAGCGGGGGTTATACGGCGCAAGTCATACTCCTAACTTTTTCCGCCCTGTTCTTACCAGATCCTGGTGAGCTTCAACAACAGCTTCTGCCTTCTCATGAAGCTCATTCACCACTTTGGCAAATCTCTCTGGCTGTTCGTATTCCCACTCAGGAGGGACTGTCTGATGCCCGCTATCAGTCGGAAATGTGTTACCAGTGATCAAGGAGGTATAATCTGCTACCAACTCGTGCAATCTTTCGCGTTTCGCTTCAAGCTCATCGTCCATGAACTCGTGTTCAGCATCATCCCAGTCATAATAGAAGTCACGCAAGTCATCAAGCCTTTCTGAGTCAAACGAAAACCCAGCCATGTTCTTCTTGTCGATAAAGTCGATGCTACCCGAGGAAGGAACAACCTCCAGAAATTCCTTGAATAGCTCGCGGTCTTTCTCGATTTTCTTCCGTTTGATCTCCTCCTCTACCGTTTCGACTTCTAAACGGTCTCTCAGGTATTCTACTGCGCGATCCTTGAGGCCGAAGAAGTTGTTCAGCGCGATGATGACCGTGCCGACGACTGTAACAACAGTTGCGAACAGTGCCCACTCCATAATTTTAGCACATACTCTGGTTGGCAAAACCGTATAACGGTTGAACTCTGCCGCGACGGGCAATGAAAAGGTTCAGAGCCAGCAGCCGAAACGCTACCGCCGGAAATTAGCCGCCGCCCGTCGTCGGCAGCAGTGGGGGGTTATACCTCCTCCAATCCGAGTGTATCGAACAAACTGTCCAATGCTTTTTGAACTTGGGATTTTTGATTCCTTGCATTAACCAGTCTCACGATGTCTCTAAAAGTTTTCTCCTCGGGTTTTAACACTACCTTACCGACGATTTTTTCATTATCAGTCCTGTTAGTCCTACCGCGAGCAACAAAGACTGGATGATCAAATTCCGTCCTGCGGGGGCGATGCATACTGAATTCCAACTGACGCTCAAACTTGAATGTGCTAATCTTCTCGTCTTCGTTTCCGATGTAAAATTCGTCCTCAAATATATCCAACCTGCGATTCGTAGTCTCAATGAACATAAGTGCTAGGTCCAGAGCTTCCTCCACCGTCGCTTCATCTGGAGTTTGATACTCATGTTCTAAGAGGTTGCGCGCGCGGTTCACTTTCTTTAGAATTCTCGGCACAACGAACCCCATGCTTGTCAACAGCTCAATTTTCTGTGGTAGATGCATCTGGCCTGTGTCAATTCCAAGACTCTTTAAGGCTTGGTCTACCTGGCAGTGAATCGCCCTCTTTGAATTTGTGATGCTGTTCAGTAAGGCAGATTTGCCCCCAGCTTCGAAGTCCTGTTCGGCTTGCTCAAGAAAATCCCTTGGGTCAACCTCAAAGCTGTGATACAACGGACTACCTCCAGAGGGCACTTTCATCGCTTTGTCCCTGGTGATACCCAGTGTTGTGACCAAATCATTCAGATTCTCAGACATCAGTCTCGACACAGAGAGGTGTGTTGAAGAGGTATAACGTGGACGCTCACCTGACCCGGGCATGGGAAAACGCCTGTTCCAACTCACGCCGCCTGAACGACTTCGTTCGGCAATAATTCCACCCTCTCGCGCCGTCACTTCCGATCGGCAAAAACGAACCGCTCTACCGACAGCGCACGAAAACGGCAACAGCCCGGGCTCAGGTGCAGCAGTCGTGTTATGTGCCCAGTCTATCGTGTCACGCTTCTACTCGAATCCGACATTTTCACGAATCCA
>CAJXKO010000110.1 GCA_913055845.1 uncultured Bacteroidota bacterium
AAGATGAGCAAGAGCCGCGGCAACGTCGTCAATCCCGACGACGTGGTCGACGAGTACGGCGCGGACGCGCTGCGGCTGTACGAGATGTTCATGGGGCCGCTCGAACAGACGAAGGCCTGGGACACGGACGACGTGGAGGGCGTCTTCCGCTTCCTGAACCGCGTCTGGCGCCTCGTGGTTGACGAGGAGAGTGGCGATCTGGCCGGCGATCTCACCGACGAGGAGCCCGACCGCGAGCAGCTTCGTGAGCTGCACCAGACCATAAAGAAGGTGACCGAAGACATCGAGGAGCGCGCCTTCAACACCGCCATCGCGGCGATGATGGAGTTCGTGAACGCGGCGAACAAGTGGGACACGATGCCGCGAGAGATCATGGAGCCGTTCGTGGTGCTCCTCAGCCCCTTCGCGCCGCACCTCAGCGAGGAGCTGTGGGCCCGCCTGGGCCACGACGAGTCGCTGGCCTACGCGGACTGGCCCGAGCACAAAGACGAGCTCCTGCGGCGCGAGGTGGTAGAAATCCCGGTGCAGGTCGACGGCACAGTGCGCGGCACCATCAAGGTCGACGCGGACGCGGAGGAGGACGAGGTGCTTGCCGCCGCGAAGGCCGCGGACAATGTGGCCCGCCACCTCGACGGCACCGACATCCAGCGCGAGATCTACGTGCCGGGGCAGATCGTCAATTTCGTGACCGGGTGAGTATTTCGTAGTGCGTGTTGCGTATCTGTGCATCGCCCACGCAATACGAAATACGCAATACGGATCTCCAGTCCAGGGCAGTGCTCTCTCTCCGATTAGCAATCCTTGAAGATCGCACTTTCCATGTCCAACCTCGACGTCCTCGCCCTCGCCGCCCACCCCGACGACGTGGAGCTCTGCGCGGGGGGCACAGTCTGCCTCCTCGCCCAGCAGGGCTACGACGTGGGCATCGTCGACTTTACCAAAGGACAACTCGGTTCGCGCGGCACCCCGGAGCAGCGCATGGAGGAGGCGCAGCGCGCATCAGACATCATCGGCCTGAGCGCCCGGGAGAACCTGGGCCTGATGGACGGCGACATCCGCAACACGAAGGCCAATCAGCGCCGGGTCATCGAGGTGGTACGCCGGTACCGGCCCCACATCGTCCTCATCAACCCGCCGGAGTCGCGCCATCCCGACCACAGCGACGCCTGCGACCTCTCTACCGACGCCCTCTATTACAGCGGGCTCCAGGAGGTCAAGACGACCGGTCCCGACGGCGCCCCGCAGGAGCCCTGGCGGCCCCATCACGTGCTCCACTACATGCAGGCCGTCTCCTTCGAGCCCACGATGGTGATCGACGTGACGGACGTGTGGGACCAGCGCATCGAAGCCCTCCAGGCGTTTGAGTCGCAGTTCCACAACCCCGACTACGAGGCCGACGCGGATGAGCCGGAGACGTTCGTATCCAATCCCGAGTTTTTCGAGTGGGTCAAGGCGCGGGCCCGCACCCACGGCTACACGGTGGGCGCTACCTACGGCGAGCCGCTCAAATACCGGCACGGCCCCTTCGGCGTCACCGATCTGCCCGACGTGCTGAGCAAGGAAAAAGAGTTCCGGTAGGGGCTACGGGCTAGATCCTGCGTGAATCGCGGTCGCATGGCGTCCGAGGCCGCAACAAAAGCGTCCCGTCGCCCTTAGCAGCACACTACCATCGTCCCGCATAGGCCGCAGAGTTGACACCACCGTGCGGGATGTGGTATATTATCGTTCTATAACCAGCACGAATCCCCGACCCGGCGCATGGCGGACACGAGTGATTTTCGAAACGGAATGACGTTCCTCTGGAAGGACGATTTGTGGGAGATTGTCGACTTCCTCCACGTAAAGCCCGGCAAGGGCGGTGCCTTCGTACGCACGACCCTCAAAAACGTGAAGGATGGTCACGAGGTGGAGGAGACCTTTCGGGCAGGAGCAAAGGTGGACGAGGTCCGTGTGGAGCGCCGCGAGCACCAGTACCTCTATGCGGACGACTACGGCCTCCACTTCATGGACCAGGAGTCCTACGAGCAGTTCTCGATGCCGCCCGATCAGGTCGAGGGCCGTGAGTTTCTGAAAGAGGGCGGGCAGGTCGACATCCTCTTCCGCACCGATACCGAAGAGCCGCTCCGCACCGAGATTCCGCAGAAGGTGGAGCTTGAGGTCGTGGACACCACGCCCGGCGTGAAGGGAGATACCGCACAGGGCGGCGACAAGCCGGCCACCCTGGAAAGCGGCGCCACGATCGACGTGCCGCTCTTTATCAATGAGGGGGACGTGGTTCGCGTGAATACCGAGACGAAGGAATACGAGACCCGCGTGTCTGCCGCCTCGACGGTATAGCCGAGCGGCGCCCGCCCGCAGTTCTTTTGCACACAGTCACCTAGACGCATGGAGCTCTCGAAGATTCAGGAACTGCTTCGACTCGTCGCCGAGAGCGGGGTGTCGGAGGTCGAGATTGAAGAGGACGATTTCAAGCTCACCATCCGCCAGAACAGCCCGCAGGTGCTTATGCAACCGGCCGGGCAGCCGGCCCAGATGCAGTACGCCGCGCCGCAACCGCAGCAGCCGAGGGCGCCGCAGGGCTACGGGACCCCGCAGGCCCAATCGCCCCCGCCAGCCCAGCCGGCCCCGCAGGCGCATCAAGCCCCACAGTCGTCGGCGTCGCCTCAGCAGCAGGCCGCACCGTCGGGCGGGAATCCCCAGCCCAGTACCGAGTCGTCGCCGGACGGGGCCTCGACGGCACCGGCCCAAGAAACGTCTGAAAACGGAACGGCCGAGGCGGAGGAGACCGCCGCCGATGAGCACGTGGTAAAAGCCCCGATCGTGGGCACCTTTTACCGCGCTCCTTCCCCCGACGCCGACCCGTTCGTGGAGGTGGGCGACTCGGTGGACGAGGGCGACGTGCTCTGTATCATCGAGGCGATGAAGCTGATGAACGAGATCGAGTGCGAGACCTCAGGCACGATCAAAGAAATCCTGGTCGAGGATGCCGAGCCGGTGGAGTTTGACCAACCGCTCTTTGTGCTCGACGAAGGATAAATTCAGTCGTACGCAGCGTCAATGGCTTCGGGCATGGTCCGGAGCCGTTTTCTTATGGAGCCTGCGCAAGGGGGGCTCTTTCGCTGCCATCGAAGGAATGAACCAGTCCCGAATGTTGGCGCTCTGATGCGTGATGGCGTCGCTCTCAACGACACACTTCACGCATCACTCCTCACGCATCACGCTCCCTGAAAATCCGCACGTCGCACCGAATTCTGTTGACCCCGCATGAGTGACCTCCAAAAGATTCTTATTGCCAACCGTGGCGAAATTGCGCTGCGTGTCATCCGCACGTGCCACGAGATGGGCATCAACACCGTGGCCGTGTACTCCACCATCGACCGGGACGCGCTGCACGTGCGCTTTGCCAACGAGGCGGTCTGCATTGGGCCGGCAGCGTCCAGCGAGAGCTATCTGCGGCCCGATCGCCTCATCGCCGCGGCGGAGGTCACGGGGGCCGACGCCATTCATCCTGGCTACGGGTTCCTCGCCGAGAACGCCGAGTTCAGCCAGATCTGCGCCGACAACGACATCGAGTTCATTGGCCCGGATGCCGAGACCATCCGCCTGATGGGGGAGAAGTCGAAGGCCAAGGAGCGAATGCACGCAGCGGGGGTGCCCATCGTGGAGGGGTCGGACGGCACGGTGGCGGACATCGACGAGGCGTTTGAGATTGCGTCCGACATTGGCTTCCCAGTGATGGTGAAGGCCGCGGCGGGCGGCGGTGGTACCGGCATGCGGCTCGTACGGGAGGCCGAAGAGTTCGAGAATGCCTTCAATGGGGCTCGGTCCGAGGCCGACGCGGCCTTTGGCAACCCCGAGGTGTATATCGAGAAGTTCGTGGAGAAGCCGCGTCACGTCGAGATTCAGGTGTTGGGCGACGGAAAGGGCAACGTTATGCACTTCGGGGAGCGGGAGTGCTCCATCCAGCGCCGCCACCAGAAGCTCGTGGAGGAGTGCCCCTCGCCCATTGTTGATCAGGAACTGCGCGAAGAGATGGGCGAGGCGGCTATCCGGGGCGCCGAGGCGGTCAACTACGAGGGGGCCGGGACGGTCGAGTTTCTTGTCGGGGCCGACCGCAACTTCTACTTCATGGAGATGAATACACGCATTCAGGTGGAGCATCCCGTAACCGAGGAGGTGACGGACTGCGATCTGGTGGAGCACCAGATTCGAGTGTCGATGGGCGAAACGGTGGATGGGGACGAACGGCCGCCCATGGAGGGGCACGCGATCGAGTGCCGCATCAACGCCGAGAATCCGTTTCAGAACTTCAGCCCCGCGCCGGGCGACATCACGGCGTTCCACCAGCCGGGCGGGCACGGCATTCGAGTGGACACTGCCGCCTACGCAGGCTACCGGATTCCGCCCACCTACGACTCGATGATTGCGAAGCTGATTGCGTACGGCAAGACCCGCGACCACGCGCTCCGCAAAATGCGGCGGGCCCTCGATGAGTTCGTGGTGGAAGGGGTCCAGACCACCATTCCGTTCCATCAGCAGCTCATGAACGACGAGCGCTTCAAACAGGGCCGCTTCGACACCCGCTTCCTCGACGACTTCGAGATGGAGGAGGAACCGGTCCCCGTCGGCTAGCACGCTCCGGCCCGAGGGCGCACTCCGCGACCGGACGTCGTTCGGGTCCCGTTGCTCCGAGCAGATGGGCGCCTCTGCCCCCGTCGATCCGTAGGCCCCCACGGGCAACGATGGGCGGCGTGCTGCGTTCGATCCGCTGATCAGGTGTGAACCCCGTGTCCGGGGCCTCTTTTCGTCTTCGATCCAACCTGCACGTTGCCTATGTCTTCCCCGACGCCCACCGTTCGATTTAACGATCGTGTGGACGCGATGCAGCCGTCCGCTACGCTCGCCATGAAGTCACGCGCCGAGGAGCGGCGCCGGCAGGGACATCCAGTGGTGGCCCTCAGCGCCGGCGAGCCCGACTTCGACACGCCCCAGCCGATTGCCGATGCGGGGGTGCGGGCCATCCGGAACGGGTTTACGCACTACACCGAGAACACGGGGATCCTGGCGTTGCGGGAGGCCATCTGCGAAAAGTTCGACCACGACAACGGGCTTTCGTACACTCCTGAGCAGATCGTCTGCTCAAACGGGGCAAAGCAGTCGCTCGCGCTGGCCATCCATGCGCTGTGCGACGAAGGCGACGAGGTGCTCGTGCCGGCGCCGTACTGGGTGAGCTACCCCGAGATGGCACGTTTCAGCGGGGCGGAGCCGGTGGTGGTGCCCACCCGCGTCGACAACGACTACCGCCTTACGCCCGAGGCACTGGACGACGCCATCACCGACCGTACGCGGCTTCTCATCCTCTGCAGCCCCTCCAACCCCACCGGAACAGTCTATCCCCCCGAGGAGCTGGCGGCCCTGGCCGACGTGCTGCGGCGCCACGAGGACGTGTACGTGGTGTCCGACGAGATCTACGAACACGTCATCTACGACGCCGAGCACCGGGCCTTCGCCTCGTTCCCCGGCATGAAGGACCGCACGGTCACAGTGAACGGTTTCTCGAAAGCGTACGCGATGACGGGGTGGCGCCTCGGCTACCTGGCGGCGCCCGAGCCGATCGCGCAGGCCGCGGCCAAGATTCAAGGTCAGTTCACCTCCGCCCCCTGCAGCATTACGCAGAAGGCGGGCGTGGCGGCCCTGGAGATGGACAAGGGCCCGGTTGAGGACATGGTCGCGGCCTTCCGGCGCCGCCGCGACGTGGTGGTGAAGCGCCTCCGCGCCATCGATGGGGTGCGTTGTCCTACTCCCGAAGGGGCCTTCTATGTGTATCCGGATCTGTCACGGTTCTTTGGGGCCGAGGCCCCCGACGGGTCGACGATTGAAGATGGGGACGACCTTTGCTTCTATCTCCTAGAGGAACACAATGTCGCCCTGGTGCCCGGCCCGGCCTTCGGGGAGCCCAAGGGACTGCGCCTTTCATATGCCTCGTCGATGGCGGATCTCGAAACGGCTCTGGATCGTATCGAGACCGGACTCGCCGCGCTCCGCTAGTGCGGAGGGGCCCCGAGGCTGCATCTTGCTCGTCATCGACGCACGTCTTCGCTCGTGGAACCAAACCAATCGTCTGACGACCAGTCGGTGGAGGTGGATTCCGTAGAGGTGGAACGGCCCCCGAATGCGCAGGCGACAGCCGCGCGCCAAACCGCCCCCGATCGCTACTGGTTGCACCTGTTGCTTTTTGCCCTTACGGTAGTGTCCACGGTTTACGTGGGGGCCGACTGGTGGGCCTACCGGCCGGGCTACTACGAGGCTCACAATGAGACGGTCTCGCTTCTCTTTGTGACCGTCAATCAGGCCTGGCTCCTCGACGGTCTGCGCTACGCGATCCCGCTTCTTCTCTTTCTCACGGTCCACGAGTTCGGGCACTACTTCGCGGCGCGGTACCACAAGGTCCGCACGTCGCTGCCCTACTACATCCCGTTTCCGTTCAACGGCATCGGCAACTTTGGGGCCGTCATCAGCATTCGGCAGCGCATTCCGAGCACGCGCTCGCTCTTCGACATTGGGGTGGCCGGGCCCCTGGCAGGCTTCGTGGTGGCGTTGGGCGCGCTCATTTATGGCTTTGCGACTCTGCCGCCGCCCGAATACCTGCTCGACCTTCCGGGCCACGAGGCCCTGAAGGCTCACATCCGGCAGCACGGCACCTTTCCCGATGCGCCGCCGGTTCCGGAAGACGGTCGGGTTATCCTGGTCGTGGGAAGCACGCCGCTCTATTGGTTTCTGTCGCAGTTTTTCGCGAACGTGCCGCCGATGTACGAGATGTACCACTACCCGGTGCTCTTCGCCGGGTGGCTGGGGCTCTTCTTTACCGCCCTCAACCTGCTGCCGGTGGGGCAACTCGACGGGGGGCATGTGCTCTACGCCCTGCTGGGCGATAGGTGGCACCGCCGCTTTGCACAGGCGTTCGTGTTTGTTCTGCTATTAACGGGGGGCGTGGGGTTCATGGTGGAGACGCGCACGGCGCTGTACGACATGGGGCCCTGGGCGGGCCGGTCGTCGTGGATCATCTTGGCGGCCATCTACTACGGGTACCTGTATAAAATTTTTGGGGGTACCTCGCCCCGTACTCTGTGGGGACTGGCCGGGCTCTTGGGCGGTGTGGCCGGGGCGGTGACGCTCGGGCTCGACTTTGGGTGGACCGGCTGGCTGGTGTGGAGCCTCCTGATCATCTTTCTGGTGCAGGTGAAACACCCGCCGGTCATGCGCCCGCAAACCCTCACGCCGATGCGCAGGGTGTTGGGCTATGCGGCCATTGCCATCTTCATCCTCTGCTTCAGCCTGCAGCCCCTGAGCACGCTTTGACGCTGTGCACCGTGGGCTGAGCACTGAAAACGCATTCCCATTCCTCTTTTTGACTGAGCTGCGCGTTCGGATGCAGGGCTCCGTTCCCTCCATGCTGGGACATCTGCTGGGACCTGTGCTGATTGTGGGAAGCCTGGTGATGTGGACGGGATGCGATACGGTACCGGCGCCCGACCGCAGCCGGACGCCTCCTTCGGTCGCGGCCCTCCAGGTCGTGCCGGATAGCATTCACGAGTCGGACCTGTCGCCCGATCAGGTGCAGGACTCCACGGCACAGGTGCCGCTGCAGCTTATGGTCCGGGCGACGGACGCGGATGGCACGGTGCAACGCGTCGTGTTCGTGGTTGAGCCGGCGTCGGACCCGCGGGGGACCCTCTCGGGCCGCCTGCCCGCCCAGCCGGAGTCTGAGACCCAGTACGGCGGTCCACTCGTCCTTTCCTTGCCCCTGGTCGACGAGATCTATACGATCCGCGTGTTTGCGATCGACGATGATAGCCTCGCGAGCAACAAGGTGACCGGGCAGCTCCGGGTTGTGCCTTCGGGCTCGTCGACCGCCACGGCCGTCCCCTCACTGTCCCCCTGAGCGCCCCTCCAATGTCGATGCGGCGACTTTTTGTGTGTCTTTTCGTGTTGGGAATGGGAGCGGCGCCGGCGGCGGGACAGGTGCTGTCCAGCGAACGCCTGCAAGATCTCCAGCCCACCCCCGGACTGGCGAGCAATACCGTCCAGGAACTTGCGACGGCCGGAGACTCGCTCTGGATCGGGCCCTTGCTCACCGTCTATGCGGAGGAAAAGAATCAGCTCTTTGTGGCGGAGGGGACGGTCGTGGAGGAGCGGCTGCTGAATGGAAACAACATTGTGCTCTCACTTGCGGCGCGAAGGGGGACCGCAGCACAGTCGGCCGTGTGGGCCGGGCTTGCGTTCGAAACAGGTCGGGGGACCGCCGGGGCCGGAGGCTTTCTGGTCTCCACGGACGGGGGGCAGTCGTTTGCGGAGCGGCCCGCTCCCCTCGACGACCCGGCCGACACGACGGTGGCCTACGGCAACTCTACGCTCCCGGCGGTGCCTGTCACGCAAGAGTCGGGGAGCCCGCCCCGCGATCTGGCCCTCGGGGGCAAGGACACGGTCTGGGTGGCCAGCGCACGCGGGGGACTGCGGCGCTCGGCGGACCAGGGCCGGACCTGGTCGCGCGTCGTGCTGCCCCCGGACACGAGCACCCGCATCGAGCCGTCTCAGTCGTACGACTTCCTCGTGGCGCCGCCCCAGGACGACGGCCGCGGCTTCCAGAACTACCGGGCGTTTAGCGTCCTAGTGGACGAGACGGGCACGGTGTGGGCCGGCACGGTGGCGGGCCTCAACCGGTCGACCCCCGCCGACGTGACGCCTAGCGGGGCGCGGGCCTGGCGGCTCTTTCGGCCGGACGGCACGCCGAACAGCCTGACGGGCCAGATTGTGTTCGCGTTGGCCGAGCAGCCCCGTCCCGAGGGCCGCAACCCAATCTGGATGGCCACCCTCCGGGCCAGTACGGACGGCCCGACCCAGCGCACCGGCCTCACAGTGACGCCCGACGGGGGCGACACCTTCCGGCAACCCCTCATTGGCGAGCAGGTAAATGACGTGGCTGCCCGGCGTAACCGCATCTACGCCGCCGCCGAGTCGGGCCTTTTCGTGTCCGGCAACCAAGGGGACACGTGGCGCACCATCGAGGACGTGACCCTGGAGGACGAGGACCAGGTGCTTCCGGGCGGGATTACAGCGCGAGCCGTGGCGGTGACCCCCTCGGCCCTCTGGGTGGGCACGACGGAGGGGCTGCTCCGTCTGGACCGAGAACAGGAACCCCGTCTGCTGCCCGAAACTGCAGACGTGTCTCCGCCTGAGTGGCAGCTTTTCCGAACCCAGGTTCCCGTGAATCCCGAGGACCCCACCGAGCAGGTGCCGGACGTGGAGGCGTACGCCTACCCAAACCCCTTCGTCCCGTCACGGGACGGGGTGGTCCGCATCGCGTACGAAGTCCCGGAGCCGCAGACGGTGGAAGTGACGATCTACGACTTCGGCATGAACCGCGTGCGCACCCTTCGTGAGCGGGAGGCAGAGGGCCGGCAGGAGATGACGTGGGATGGAACCGACGCGTCGGGCCTCCGCCTGCCGACCGGCACCTACCTGTATACGGTAGAGGTCGGGGATGCGACGAGACGCGGCAAAATTCTTCTCTCAAACTGACGCCCTTCCCGCCGGACCGGGGCCACCTTCTTTCCATCGCCGCTCGCCGCTCTATGCGTGCTTCGCAAATTATGCCACGACTCGAACACACCGGTCGACTGCTGCTCCTGATCGTTCTGATCGGGGTGTGGGGGATGGGGGAAGTGTCGCCCGCCGCGGCGCAAGACACCGGAACGGGGGCCTTCGCGCGGCTCGGATTTGGGGCGCGGGGCATGGCACTGGGCAACGCGCTCGTGGCCGACCCGTCCGCGGACGTGAGCCCCCACTACAATCCGGCGCTCCTTCCCTCGGCTTCCGGCCAGCGCATTTCAGCGTCTGCGGCCCTGCTGTCGTTCGACCGAGAGTTGCAGTTCCTGGAGTTCACGGCGCCGCTCGGGCCCACGGCCGGCATTGGGCTGAGCCTCACCCACGCCGGCGTCAACGACATCGATGGCCGAAATGCCGACGGGGCCCGCACCGAAACCCTCTCGACCGATGAGTTTGCCCTCTCCCTCGCCTTTGGCAACCGCTTTGCCGACCGGGTGTCGGTGGGCACGGCCCTTACGCTCTACCAGTCCAACCTCGTGCCCGAGGTGGATCCGGTGCGGGGATTTGGGATCGACATTGGGGTGGGCGTCCAGGCCACCGATCGGCTGCACTTGGCGGCCACGGTCAACGATCTGCTCGCCCGGTACGAGTGGGACGCGTCGCCCATCGGCGGGGGGAGCCACACGGATCGCTTTCCGTTGCGGGTGCGCCTGGGGGCCAGCTACACGCTACTTGGCGAGCGGCTCCGACTCCTGGGCGAGGTGGAGTCCCGATACACTACGCGCGAGCGGCGCGGGACCGGCGTTCTCGTAACGTCGACGGGACCGCAGCAGCAGACCCGGACGGAGTCGTTTCGCCGGCACGACCTGCGAGGACGCCTCGGCGCATCGTTTCGGGCCGTTGAGATTCTCTCGGTGCGGGCGGGGGTCGACCGCGTTGGGGTGGACGGCACGAGCGGCCTCCGTCCCAGCGCCGGGTTTGGGGTGCGGCAGGCCATCGGCGACCTGGACCTGCGCATTAGCTACACTGCCACGCTGGAGCCCTACGTGCGGACGGTGATGAATACCGGCACCGTGGAGCTCTTTCTGTAGGGGGAGGGACGTGGACGGCGAGTGGCTTGGGCCGGAAATGTTCGACGTAACTTGTTCTCATCCCCCCAGCCTCGCGAACAGATCTCCCAGCGCCTCCAAGCCGATCCCCGACACGCCAGTGCGAATGCGTAGGGTGCACCAGAGGTCGAGCAGCATCATCTGCGCGGCGTGGATGGGCACGGCGATCCAGAACGAGCGGCAGCGCCA
>CAJXKO010000111.1 GCA_913055845.1 uncultured Bacteroidota bacterium
GGAAAGAACGGTCAGGGATGGGAACGTCCCGCTCTGTTCGTCGAGGCCACGCAGGCAACAAAACCAGCACAGGATCGGGGCGAGCGGACACAGGCGAGGCTCGGTAGAAGTGACGAGCCGAGGGATCCCATAGAGTATATCAAGAAGGCGCGCTCCTGCCCGTGTGGAAAAGGCGGAGGAGCGTGTGGGAGAAAATGGTATAGGGAGGTGTGGAATTTTGAGGATATACGATTTTGGGAGTTGTGAAATAAAAAACCAGTTCCGACTCTACTCCGACTCGTTTGATACCGATTCCACGCTTCGCTTCATGGGTGTAACGAAATAGTGAGTTTGGGGCTACCTCGTCCTCGGCGTCACCGGAAGTACCATTCTATTGAGCCCCAGAGGGCCAACGGGGCTTCCCCTCCGGGCGTACACGGTGTCGGGGGTGGTTCTTGGCGATTGATCGGGCCTGCAAAGGCGAATGAAATGGCGGCAGTTTGCCCCGGCATTTGCCGACCCCGAGGGGGCGCGATTGCCAATGTCCCCCGTCATCCCCTATCATTGAGGCGAGATCAATTTCTCCGTTTCACAGATGCCTGCGCCTTCGGCATGATTTGGACCCATCTCGACAAGTTTCGCGACCTCGGCCTGCTCCTCCTCCGCGCAACGTTCGGCCTGTATATGGCCCTCGGCCACGGATGGGGAAAGATCGTCGGAGGCCCTGAGCAGTGGGCGGGGCTGGGGGGCACAATGGAGATTTTTGGACTCGGCTTCGCACCCACGTTCTGGGGATTCATGGCCGCCATTGCTGAGTTTGTGGGCGCTCTGCTCGTTGTTCTCGGACTGCTCACCCGCCCGGCGGCCCTCCTCCTCGTGATTAACATGAGCGTTGCCGCCACCGCGCACATGACCGGTGTGATCGATGGCAGCCCGGAGACGGCGCTGCTCTACGGCTTCTTCTTCCTGAGCCTTCTCCTCGTGGGGCCAGGGAAATACAGCGTCGACGAGTTGGCCGGCTAGTTGCAGTCTCCGTCCGGCCCGCGCCGGGGACGGGGTGTCGCCCGGGCCTTCTCGCATCCTTTGATGGTAGCGTCAATCGTCATGGACACTTCTCGTCGGAGACTGGTCGACCTTGCGCTGCTCGTGCTCCGCGTCGGGATTGGAATCTCGTTCGTCTTCGTGTACGGGTGGTCAAAGATTTCGGGTGGGCCGGGGACCTGGGCCGATCTGGGACAGAACATGGCCCTCTTCGGCATCACGTTCTGGCCCACGTTCTGGGGTTTTATGGCCGCGGCCACAGAGTTTGTGGGGGGACTCTGCCTGATGCTCGGCCTGCTCTTCCGTCCTGTTCTCGGACTCCTTCTCGTGGTGATGACGGTCGCGTTCACGAGCCACGTCGCGGCGGGGGAGGGGCCCTGGCACGCGACGGAGATGGCGACGGTATTCGTGGCGCTGCTGATAACGGGGCCGGGCCGATACAGCGTAGACGCGTACTTCGGATCGTCACAAGAATGAGGCGTCGGCATGGCAAGTGTGGAGTCGCCCACGGTTCTCGTCGTGGGGGCGGGCCTTGCGGGCCTCGTGGCGGCGACGGAACTGGACACGGCGGGCGTGTCGGTGCAGGTCTGGGAGGCACGCGATCGGATCGGTGGGCGGTGCTGGAGCGTGCCGGTGGGACCGGACGCGGTGCGTCTCGACCTCGGGGCGGCGTGGCACTGGAGCGAGCACGAGCGGGTCAAAGACCTGGCTGAGTGCCTTGGGGTGGAACGTGTGCGGCAGCACGAGCCGGGCATCGCCGTGCGCGAAACGACTGTCGGCGGATCGACGGAGCAGTTCGAATGGCCCGAGACGCCCCCACCGTCGTGGCGCTTCGCAGAGGGGGCACAGGCACTGCACGAGGCGCTCGCGGCCACGCTCCCCGATGACGCAATCCAGTTTAACCACCGGCTCACGGCCCTGCACCGCACCGACCCGGGCATGCGGGCCGCGGCACAAACGTCCGACGGGGAGCGCACCGTGGACGTCGAGGCCGTCGTCCTGGCCGTGCCGCCGCGACTCGCCCTGTATACCGTTCGCTTCCGTCCGCCGCCCCCGCCGCCCACGCTCGACGCGATGCGCAGCATGCCCACCTGGATGAGCCACACGGGCAAGGCCGCCGTGACCTACGACCGACCCTTCTGGCGGGAGAAGGGACTCGCCGGGCGAGTCAAAAGCGAGGTCGGACCGGTGCACGACTGGCACGACGCCGTGACGCTCGACGGGAAGGCCGCCCTCGTCGGCTTCATGAATCCGCCGGGGCCGGCATCCCCCACGCCCCTGAATCCGGAGGAGCAAGAGACGGCCCTCGTCCGCCAGCTCGTCCACTGCTTCGGCCAGGAGGCGGCGAATCCCACGGGCATTGCCACGTGCGACTGGACGCAGGAGGCCGCCACCACGCCCCCGGTCGGCTCGCTCTCCGATCCCGACGCGCCGCCCGATCCGGCCCCGGCGCTCCAGGAACCGCTCTGGGACGGACGGCTCCACCTCGCCGCGGCCGAGACTGCCGCCGACCATCCCGGCTACCTCGACGGCGCCATCGAGGCGGGCTGCCGCGCCGCCAGCGCACTTACGTAGTTTTTTGGGCGAACCCCAGAGATGCCCGATAGAGCGTCCCGCAACGATCCTCCGCTGCTCTCGCGCTCCCACGTTCAACCCCTGGAGCCTCCCTCGTCTGCGCGCGTACACTCTTCGCGTGCCTGCTAGGACGAATCCATCTCGCCCGGTCGGCATGCAACACACGCACGTCCTTCCACGCAACAATCCCCAGATCAACCATGGCCAAAAAGATCCTGATGATCGTCGGCGACTTCGCCGAAGACTACGAAACGATGGTGCCCTTCCAGATGCTCGACATGGCGGGCCACGAGGTCCACGCCGTGTGTCCGGACAAAGAGGCCGGCGACACGGTGAAGACCGCCATTCATGACTTCGAGGGCGACCAGACGTACACCGAGAAGCCGGGCCACAATTTTGCCCTGAACGCGGACTTCGATGACATCGACGAGTCCGACTACGACGCGCTCTGCCTGCCGGGCGGACGCGCGCCGGAGTACTTGCGCCTGAACGACCGTGTCATCGAGATGACGCGCCACTTCTTCGAGGAGAACAAGCCCGTCGCGGCCATCTGCCACGCGGCGCAGACGCTCGCCGCCGCCGACGTGCTCGAGGGACGGCGCTGCTCGGCGTACCCGGCCTGCGCCCCGGAGGTGGAAGCCACGGGCGGCACGTACGTGGACCTCGAAATGACCGAGGCAGTGACCGACGGCAACCTCGTGACGGCCCCGGCCTGGCCCGCGCACGCGGCTTGGATCCGGCAGTTCCTGGAGGTACTGGGCACCCGTATCGAGCACGCCGACCCGGTCGCGGCCTAGGGAATGCCTCTTTCCGGAGCAGTCCGAGAGCGTCGGGTCCCATCGGGGCTCGGCGCTCTTTTTCGTTGGGGCCGTCCTTTGACGAAGGGCTAGCGGTTCAAGACGTGCGGGCTATGAAGTCGAGCACGTGCTGGGCGATTGTGGGGCCCTGCTCCTCCTGGAGGAAGTGGCCCGCGTCGTCAATCGTGGTGTCCGGCTGCTCGCGGGCAGTGGGGAAGAGGTCCAGAAAGAAGTCGCGTGCCCCGCCGAGAATCGGGTCTTCCGGGGCGAAGAGAACGAAGGCGGGCTTGGACCACTCGGCCAACTGCCGTCGGGTCTCGCGCATGGCGTCGGACACCGGCCCCTCCGGGGCCATCGGCACTAGCAGGGGCCAGGCCACGGCCCCGGCCTTCGATTCGGGCGTGGGGAACGGGGCCTCGTAGGCCGCTTGTTCGGCTTCAGAAAGCCGATCGGGATTCGCGAGCCCTCGTCGGACGGTCTGGCCGATGGGGAGGTCGGGCGTATTCTCGACGAACCGGCGCCACGCCAGGAACGCCGTACTCTTGTCCTCGTCGCCGGTGGGCAAAAACGTGTTTAGCACCACGAGCCGCGCGATGCGCTCGGGCTGCCGCGCCGCGTAGGCGAGGCCGAGAATCCCGCCCCAGTCCTGTACCACGAGCGTCACGTCGGAGAGGTCGAGCGTCTCGATGAACGCTGCAAGTGTGTCGTAGTGAAGCGCGAACGAGTAGTCGTCCATCGCCGTGAGCTTGTCCGACCGCCCGAACCCGATAAAATCCGGCACCACCACCCGGTGCCGCTCGGCCAGCGGCGGAAGCATGTGGCGGTAGAGGTACGCCCAGGTCGGCGCGCCGTGGAGACACAGAATGGGCGCCCCCGCGCCCTCGTCCACGTAGTGCATTCGCAGGGAGGCGCCTACTGTCGCGTAGTTTGGGGCGTAGGGGAAGTCTGGAAGCCGCTCGAAGCGGTCGTCCGGTGTGCGGTAGGGCATTGTGCGGTGCGGCGGCGTGCCGGGGTCGGCGAGTGGAAGCAGGAGGCGCGAGGTTCTAGCGTCCGCCCCGTCGTCTGAATTGTGGCCCTTTCGGAGGCACGTCCCCACGTGCCCGGACGCCACTATTCATAGACGAGATCGCTGAGGAGCGACGGTGGGGTTCGATCTTCCACGAATGCCCGGCCTTCGTCCTCTCCCTTTTCGCGAAGTGCTGCGAGGTCCGGGTCGCTCGTGACGCTCCCGTCGAAGAGGATGCCTGCCGCAATGTCGGCGAGCCGTTGTCCCAGGTCCCCCTCCCGCGGCAGGCCCTGGCGGCATCCCCGTTCCAGGGCGCGAACTGTATGGTTGTCCACCTCCACGTCTAGGGCACGGCTCACCCCCGCCGTAAAGCCCACCACGTACGCGGCGGGGGCTGCCTTCAGCAGGCTGGGGGCATGGTCGCCAGGCAGGTCGCCCACCTGCAGGCGAAGGCCGTCGGCAATGGTGTCGATGACGCGGTCGGAGCGATCGTCGGGCATGGAGCGGGAGCAAAATGATTCAACGTTCGAGCGTCCGATCTACGGACCGGGAACGCGGGCGTTCGCATACCCTGGCGCTGCGTTGGGGACTGTCGGGCTGAACAAGCGTCGCGGTGGAACCCAATACGAACGCCCCGTCCGGACAGGGCCGGACGGGGCGAACGAGCAGGAGTCCCAAAGACGGTTGGTGATAAGCGTCCGTGAGTTAGGACTTGGGGGACCAGGAGGTGCAGTAGCCATTCGCGTACACTGGGCCCGGAAAGAGCGTGCATCCACCACAGCCCTCCCCATATTTTTCCTGCTGGTAAAGCGAACAGTTTGCACAGTTCTTATCGGCTTCCGGCGTTTCCTCCACGTACTGGAGGGACTTCACCATTTGCTTGCGCTGTTGCTTTTGCGCATCCGAAAGGCTGGAGAGGTCTGAGCAGTCCGCCGTGGCGGTCGCACCGCCTCCATTTCCGGACTGCGCTTGGCCGGAGCCACTGCCTTCGGAGCTGTCCCCCCCGGAGCCGTCCGAGCCGCCCCCACACGCGGTAAGTAAAGATCCGCCCGCGCCGACGACGCCTGCAAGGCCAAGGGAGTGAAGGAAGCGTCTCCGAGATACACTGTTTTGGTCGTCAGATTTCATGATGATCGACGTCTATTGATCAAAAGAAGCGCGAGCGCGTGAAGACTCGTGTGTGTTACACACAGTATAGGAAAACATTTCGGGAACCCGTAGGCAGGCGCTGTTCGTCTCCGTGGGGGAATCCCCGAGTCTTCTCGCCATTTCCCCTCCCACAGTTCTCGGGTTGCGGAAAGGGCGGGGAACGACCGGAAGGCATGGCGGGGGACACCCTAAAAAATCTCCGTCTTCCGCCTTCTCAATAAGGTTACATGAAAGAAGGGGGAGATTAAAGAAAAGTGCCCCGTATCTCTAAACATGTTCCGTTTAGGAAGCTAAATAAGTTGAGTCGCAAAGACGGGGGGAGAAGTGCCTTCCAAGAAGCGCCTCGTGACCGCTTGCTAACCGGGAGAAACCCCGCACTGTCACGTTCTCAGCGAATGACGGTTACACGCTATGGCTGTTATTGAGGTGGAAGGGCTCTGGAAGATTTTTGGTGGGGATCCTGAACGGGCGCGCACGCTGGCCCAGGAGGGAACGTCGAAGGCCGACGTGAAGGCCGAGACGGGGTCTGTCATCGCGGTGAACGACGCCTCCTTTGAGGTGCGTGAACAGGAAATTTTCGTCGTGATGGGGCTGTCGGGGAGCGGAAAATCCACGCTCCTGCGCTGCATCAATCGCCTCATTGAGCCTACCTTTGGCACCATCACGGTGCACGGCGAGGACGTGACGGCCTACGACGACGAACAGCTGCGCGACATCCGGCGCACGAAGATGTCGATGGTCTTCCAGAACTTTGGCCTCTTTCCCCACCGCAGCGTGCTGGGCAACGTGGAATACGGGCTGGAGGTTGCCGGCATGGACAAGGACGAGCGGGAGGACAAGGCGCGCCGCACGCTCGACCTTGTAGGCCTGGAGGGATATGAGGAGAGTCAGCCCAGTGAGCTGAGTGGGGGCATGCAGCAGCGGGTCGGATTGGCTCGCGCCCTCGTGAACGACCCCGAAATTCTGCTGATGGATGAGGCCTTCAGCGCCCTAGACCCCTTAATCCGCGACGAAATGCAAAACGAACTCCTGCAGCTGCAGGAGATGTGGGACCCGGCGGCCACGATTCTCTTCATCACCCACGACCTCGACGAGGCGCTGAAGATGGGCGACCGGATTGCCATCATGAAAGACGGGGAACTGGCCCAGGTGGGCACCCCGACCGAAATTCTCACCAATCCGGCCGACGAGTACGTCCGCTCCTTCGTGGAAAACGTGGACCGGACCAAGGTCCTGCGGGCCCGAACCGTCATGCGCGATCCGCGCGGCGACGAGCGGGCCCAACTCCGGGACGATAGCCCCTCCGTGCACTCCCGGGCCCCCATCGCCGAAATTCTGCCAACCGTGCTCGAGAGTGAGGGCCCTGTGGCCGTCCGCAACGGACAGGGGGAGTTGAAAGGGGTTGTTAGCCGGACGGCCATCATGAAAGAGGTGACCCGCAACGCCGGTGCACACCCCGAGGAGGACGCCGACGAGGCGGTGAAGATGAAGGCCTCCTAGCTGCTCCATTCCCCACGACGTGCCGGTAGCATCCCTGAACTGCTCCTCCGAGTAGACCGAGTCGCGACAGGCCCATGGATCTGAACATTGGTGCTGCGTTCGAAGCACTCATCGACTGGCTCAAGACCAATTTCGAAGGATTCTTCGATGCGGCCGCGACGGTCATTGGGGCCACGACGGAAGGACTGGAGGACATATTGCTGTTCCTGCCGAGTTGGGCGATGATCCTCCTCTTTACGGCCCTGGCCTGGTGGGTGGCCTCTCGGGGCGTGGCCGTCTTTACCCTTGTCGGAATGGGCCTGCTCGACAGCTATCAGTTTGCCTTGTTTGGGACGAAGATCGCGATTGGAATGGGCTTCTGGGAAATCACGATGGAGACCTTGGCGCTCATTCTGGCGTCGACGCTCCTCTCGCTCTTGATCGGGATTCCCCTGGGCATCTGGGCGGCAAAAAGCAGCACCGTGGACGCCATTGTGCGGCCGATTCTCGACTTTATGCAGACGATGCCGGCGTTCGTGTACCTCATCCCGGCCGTCGTCCTCTTCGGGTTGGGTAGGGTGCCGGGCGTCATCGCCACCTTCATTTTTGCCACGCCTCCCTGCGTGCGCCTTACCAATCTGGGCATCCGGCAGGTCTCGGAGGAAGCCGTTGAGGCGGCGCAGTCCTTCGGTTCCACCCCGACGCAGATGCTGTTTAAGGTGGAACTACCCATGGCCCTGCCCACCATTCTGGCCGGCATCAACCAGACCGTGCTTCTTGCCCTGTCGATGGTGGTCATTGCGGCGCTCATCGGCTCCGGCGGCCTCGGGGATCCGGTGGTGCAGGGCATTCAGCAGCTGCAGATCGCGACGGGCTTCGAGGGCGGGCTCGCCATTGTGATCCTGGCGATTTTCCTCGACCGCGTGACGCAGGCCATCGGCGAAAAGGCCGGGGCCAGCGGGCAGGCGGCGTAGGACGCCCGTCGTCCTGGCAGCTATCCTTTTATTCCCACCCGTAAGTTTCTCCAACCTGTCTTTCTTATGAAACGCTTTTCCGCATCGCTTCGCTCGGTTCCTGCCCTTCTCGTTGCCCTTGGACTGCTCGCCGTCGGCGTGGCCGGCTGTGGGGGCGGTTCTGGGAGCGATGAAGGCCCGTCCCGCACCATGAATATGGTCACCGTCAACTGGATCGAAGGGCTGGCCATGACCTACATGCAGGAGCGGATCCTGGAAGACAGTCTGGGCATGACGGTGGACGTGAAGGAGGTGCAGGGCGGCGGCATTGCCTTCAAGTCCGTGGCCGACGGGGAGCGCGATTTCTTCAATGAGGCGTGGCTGCCCACCACCCACAAGGACCCGTGGAATCAGACGAAGGATAACGCCCAGAAGCTAGGCTATACCTACAAGGGGACCTCCGTGGGGATCGCCGTGCCGTCGTACGTTGAGGTCGACTCGTTTCCGGACTTTGCGCAGTACGCCGATGCGATGGACGGAACGCTCAACGGCATTGAGTCGGGCGCGGCCATCAACGGGCAGATGGAGCGCACCCTGGAGCTGTACGACATGCAGGATCAGTTCTCGGTGACCGCCGCGAGTGGCCCCGCAAACTGGCAGGCCCTGGAGAGTGCGATCAACGACAACGAGCCGATTGCCGTCGCGGCCTGGAAGCCGCACTGGAAGTGGACCCAGTACGACATCAAATACGTCAATGGGGCGCGCACCGGGCAAAACGTCGACATCTGGGGCGAGTCGGAGGACATCTTCACGATCGTCGATAACGAGTTCATCGAGGAGTTTCCGAAGGAGGCCGTATGCTTCCTGAAGGAGTTCGAGGCAAATGATCAGCAGGTGGGAAGCCTGATGAATGCCTTCCGCAACCGCGGCGAGACGAGCAAGCAGGACGCCGCTGCGCAGTGGATTCAAGACCACCCAGAGGATGTGCGGCAGTGGATGCAGAAGACCGAAGAGTGTGCGGCCTCTGACGATCCGGTGGAGCCGCTGCCGGACGATGCCACCTTCTCTTCGTAGTAGGGGGGCTTTGAGGGAGGGCTTGCCCCAACGGTTTCGGACCGTCCCGTGAACCTTGCGGGCGAGCAGGGGGGAGGGACAGAAAACTCGTACGTCCGAGCATCTATCTTTCCTCCCGTGACGAATTCAGAACGGGTACGATTCGAACACAAGACTCGCAATCACTTGCACGCCTGCTTTTTCCGAAACCCACTCAACGTGATATGAGAAATCAATTTGCATCACTGCGTTCGTTTTCCGCAGTGCTTGTCGTCATGGGACTTCTCACCGTCAGTGTGGCCGGCTGTGGGGGAGGTTCCTCCAGCGACGACAATCAGGGCACATCCCAGAATATGAAGATGGTCACCGTCAACTGGATTGAAGGGCTGGCCATGACCTACATGCAGGAACAGATCCTGGAAGACAGTCTGGGCATGACGGTGGACGTGAAGGAGGTGCAGGGCGGCGGCATTGCCTTCAAGTCCGTTGCCAGCGGCGAGCGCGACTTCTTCAACGAGGCGTGGCTGCCCACCACCCACAAGGACCCGTGGAACCAGACGAAGGACAACGCTCAAAAGTTGGGCTACACCTACAAGGGCACCACGGCCGGCCTTGCGGTTCCGGCGTACATGGACATCGAGCACGTCTCCGAGCTGGGTGATTTCCGGGACGGGCTTGAGGGCGAAATTAACGGCATTGAGTCCGGCGCGAATGTGAACGACCAGGCCCGCCAGATTCTCGAAAACAACGACGTAGAGGGCTTCAGCGTCGTTGCGGCGAGCGGCCCGGCCACCTGGCAGGCGCTCGAAACGGCCGTCAACAACGAGAACCCCATCGTGGTCACGGGGTGGCAGCCGCACTGGAAGTGGAAGGTCTACGATCTGAAGTACCTTGAAGGGGCACAGACTGGGCAGACCCCGGTCTTCGGCGAAAAAGAGGACATCTTCACGATCGTCGATAACGAGTTCATCGAGGAGTTTCCGAAGGAGGCCGTATGCTTCCTGAAGGAGTTCGAGGCAAATGATCAGCAGGTGGGAAGCCTGATGAATGCCTTCCGCAACCGCGGCGAGACGAGCAAGCAGGCCGCGGCCACGCAGTGGATTGAGAACAATCCGAGCCACGTGAACCAGTGGATGCAGCAGGCCGAGGAGTGTGCGGCCTCTGACGATCCGGTAGAGCCGCTGCCGGACGACGCCACGTTCTCGCGCGGTCAGGGCGCGTAGGTCTTGGCCTTCGGAGTGTGAACGCTCATGCCCCCCCGACTGCCGCCCGGCGGTTGGGGGTGTTTTTTGGCCGGTCGGGACGATCGTGGCCGGCCGCGCTCAACTCATGCTTTCCGACAAACCCGTGTTTTCTGATGATGAGGAAATGTGCAGCGTCGATGCGTTCGCTCTTTGTGGTGGCGATTGGGGCTGGTCTTCTCGCGCTGAGCGTGGCAGGCTGTGGAGAAGGCTCGTCCGGCGATTCGGACGGCCCCTCCGATGCCACGTCGGCCACACCGCCCACGCTGAACATGGTCACCGTGAATTGGATTGAGGGCCTCGCCATGAGTTACATGCAGGCGCAGGTCCTGGAGGACAGTCTGGGCGTGCCGGTGAACTTGAAGGAGGTGCAGGGCGGCGGCATTGCCTTCTCGTCGGTCGCCAATGGCGACCGAGACTTCTTCAACGAGGCGTGGTTGCCCACCACCCATCAGAACTCATGGGGCGACCTCCACGAACGGCTCCAGAAGCTCGGGTATACGTACCGCGGCACCTCGGGGGGGCTGGTGGTGCCGGCCTACATGGACCTCCGATCGGCGGCCAATATCGACGAGTA
>CAJXKO010000112.1 GCA_913055845.1 uncultured Bacteroidota bacterium
CGCGCATCGAGAACGTGCTGAGCAGCCTCGATCTGCCGACGGGCTACGAATGGGGCTTCGGGCAGCGGGTGCAGCGGGAAGAGGAGCAGCAGGCCACGATGCTGATGAACCTGCTCCTGGCCCTCGCGCTCATTTATCTTGTCATGGCAAGCCTCTTCGAGTCGCTGATTCACCCGGCGGCCATCTGGACCTCCATCCTGTTCGCCGTCGTGGGCGTCTTCTGGTTCTTCCTGGCGACGGACACCACCTTTTCCATCATGGCGTGGATCGGGGTGCTCGTCCTCATCGGCATCGTGGTGAACAACGCCATCGTGCTCATCGATCATATCAATACCCTCCGGCGGGAGGGCATGGCCCGGCACGCGGCCATGGTGCGGGGGGCGCGCGAACGGTTGCGGCCCATCCTCATGACGGCCGTCACCACCATCCTCGGTCTCATCCCGCTCTGCCTGGGGACCACGCAGGTGGGCGGTGACGGCCCGGCCTACTTTCCCATGGCCCGGGCCATCGTGGGCGGACTGGCCTTTTCCACGGTCGTCACGCTCGTGGTGCTGCCGGCCGTCTACCTCTTCTTCGACGACCTGCGCACGTGGGGGCGGGAGATGACTCGGGCGGTGTCGCGGTGATGCGACCGCGGTCGGCGGTCTGCCGCCCGTAGGCATCTCACCTCTCGTAGTGCCGTCGACACTCCGCCTCTCGTCCCCGGACGACGCGCTTGCCGTCGAGGGGGCCGGAGGGTTCGGTCACCACCGTCCACTGCGCCTGGTCCTCGTCTTCCAGGTAGAGCACGACCCAGTCGTCGGTTTTGTTGAGCTCGTGGGCGCGGGCCGTATTCGAGTAGAGAGCCGTGTAGTGGCGCCCGTCGCGCTCGGTGTGGAGGATGGGCAGCCACGCCTCGCCCTCCGGGTTGAACCGGCGCGGCGCGATGCGTCGCAGCTCGTCGCGTGCCGCCTTGCGCCGGTACTCGCGGTCCACGTCGAGCAGCTCGGAGACGGGCACGTCCGCATCCCCGTCCCGGCGCCGACGCAGCTTCGACTCCAGGGACTCCCGCACCGTCTGGAGCCGCCGCTCCCCGAATCCCTCGACCGCGTCGAGCCGCCCGTCGTGGGCCGCCTGCTCCAACTCCTCCAGCGTGTCGATGTCGAGCTGGTCGTGAATTCGCTCGGCGAGCTCGGGGCCGATCCCCGCCACCTGCCGAAAGACGGACTCGGGCGTGACGGTGCCCTCCAGTCGCTCCAGGAAGCGCCACCGACCGCCGGTCTGCAGCATTTCCACGATGGCGTTCGTGAGGGACACGCCGATGTTGGGGAGGCCCTCCAGGCCGTCGCGGCCCTCCTGCTCGTAAATCGCCTCCACGGAGCGGTCGAGTTGCGACAGGGTGGAGGCGCCTTGTCGGTAGGCCCGCACGCGGAAGGGGCTCGCGTCCTGGGCCTCCAGCAGGTCGGCGGTCTCCCGGAAGTGCTCGGCGACGTCGAGGTTGACGGCGGGCGCGGTCGTCGAGTCGGGGTCAGCCATCGGGGCACGGACGGTGTGCGTATAGAAGACGCTGGGTGGAGAGCTCTTCTGGTTTGTCCTGGAAGGAGGAGCGGAGGGGGCGCGTCACTCCTGGGGTTACGTCTCCTCGCGACTACTCATGGCTGGGCGGTTTTCAGGCGAGACTGGGGGTGGAATAGGGCGCCGGTGCCGGCGTGTGGTGGCTGGGCGCTCGCGCTCCAGTACCACGAGGGCGCCGAACATCGGGCCCTCCAGCACGCGTGGTTCGCAGCGCCGAATGCGCCACCCGTTCTGCCGCCAGCGACGGAGCGCCGCGGGCAATTCGGATGACTGTTGGGAATCCCCCCGCCACACGGCGACCTTCACGGATCCAGGGATGGGGGGCGCAGGCACTACTAAGCTGGGGGATGGGCGCTTTGTGGGGGAGGAGGGCATGAGGCGAGCGTATGAGGATGGGCCTGGGCACCGAGCACGCTTCGCACGACGTCGCGAGTGGGGAGGCACAGCGGGGCTGGTCGGTCTAACGAAATGGGGACGAGGGATATCGCTGAGCGACTAGTCCACTTCCCCTTCCTGAATGACGAACGTGATCTTGGCGTGGACGCGGTATGACTGAATGCGGCCCTCCTCGACCACGGCTCGATAATCGTCAACGTAGACGCTCTTGATATTGTCGATCGTCTTGGCGGCTTCCGCGACGGCGGCCTCGGTGGCGGCTTCGAGCGTGTCGCCTTCAGCGAGCAGATCGATGGACTTAGCAATGGATGACATGAGGTCTGTGGGTTTCGTTGAGAAAACGGCGTATACGTCGCGCAGTTGCCACGTTCCTGGCGCCAGCGCGGCTCCGCCCCTCAGGGGAGTCCTCGTTCGTTCCGGTTGGAAACCCTGGCAAACCCGATAATACGAAGCGTTCGGGCGGAGGGCCGCAGTTCCCGGCAGACGGCGCAATGGGGCGTCTGCCGGTTCCGGCGTAGAGAGGATTCCCATGCGGCCGACCGCAGGAGTGACCGTGGCAAATGTGTTACGACTCACGGGGCCTCGGGCTGGACCTAGATGCAGAGCCCACCCCTAGAAAATTTGCTTGCCCTATCGTCGACAGCAGCCCGCACTCAGCTATAAATCGTGCCGCCGGGCTCACGCAGACGGAGAGAATCGTTCAGGCTCGCTGTGTTTTTTTACCACCACCCCTACTCATGATTGCTCCGAGCCGTGTGTCCCCCCCGTCCTTGACGGTCGCCGCCGTGCTCGTCGTCTGTATCGGGGGGCTTATTGGAAGAGGAGAGGCGCACGCACAGCGGATCGTCGCCACGGTCGACTCGGCCACGAGTGTGATCGACTACACCGGTTCTGCCCCCCTTCACGACTGGACGGGCACGAGCCGAGACGTAGCCGGGCGGTTTGTGCTCGACCCCGACAACGCCGACAGCAGTCAGGCCGTCATCCGCGCGCCCGTCGCCAGCTTCGACAGCGGCAACGACCGGCGGGACCGCAAGATGCGCGAGGTGACGGAGGCGGAGCGGTATCCGGTCGTGGAGTTTCGAGCCACGGAGGTCCAGCCCCTGCGCTGGGGCCGTACCGACGACGGGCGGGCCGGGCGGTGGCGGGCAACGGGCACCCTCACCTTCCACGGCCGAGCGCACCCCGTAGAGGCGCCGGTGCTGGTCCGCGTGGGAACGGATTCGGTGTCCGCACGGGCGCAATTTGCAATCTCCCTAACGCGCTTTGACGTAGAGCGGCCCTCGCTGCTCTGGGCCTCGATTGGGGACACCATTCGCATTGACGCGCGCATTCAAGGGAGGATCGAAGCACCGTCGAGTGCGGTCCGGCCCCTCCCAGGGTGCGGTGACGGAGGTGCTGGCGGGGGGACGGTCGGACGCAAGAAGTAGGTTCTGGAACGTAAGCGGGAGGCCCGGTCTCCTCGCCGGGCCATTTCGCGGTGGGAGGCGTGCCCCGACGCTAGTGCGCATCGTGGCTCCTGTTCCGTAGTCCCGTCCTGGGCCTCTGATCCGGACGAGCGGCGCGGCTGGGCCCACATCGACGGCCCGTCGATCCCTGCGGACCCTACTTCCCCCGTGGAATCGGATTCAGGGGCTCGGCACGCTGGACCTTAGGGATCGCCACGTACGCGTCCATCGACACGATCGCCTCGTGGAGCTTGTCGGGCAAAAAGTCCCAGTCGAAGTAGCGAGGTCGAAGGGCCCGCATGTCGATAATAGTGATCTTGTCCCCCCGCAGGTGCTTCGCGAAGGGGCCGTCTGCGCCGCCCAGCCAGGTGGTGCACGTCCCGCCCCCGCCTTGACCGGTCTTCGGAATCTGCCCGCCGTGACAGTCGGCCATTACGTGGAAGGTGTCCTCTCCGCGCGCTCGTGCCCACTCGGCCATGAAGCCCCCAAGCGGAATGTAGATTCCTTCCGAGGAGTGTTTGGTGGTGTGGGCATTTTTGTGAAAGACCTTGGGGGCCTCGCCGTGCTTGGCCTCCCACTGCCGAATGTGGTCGATCAGTTGCTCCTTCATAAGGCTCTCCCGGCGGATCCGGCTTTCGAAGAAGGACCCGTTGGTCCGCACGTAGGGGGCGTAGATCGCGTTGCTCTCCAGTAGGGCGTCGATGCGAGCCAGGGCCGTCTCGTCGCCCCGCGGCTCGAAGGCGGCCCGCAATTCTTTTAGGGCCGATGGGGGAGCAGCCGCGACGGCAGATCCTCCTTCGCCCCCCCACGTCTTCTCCATCTTCTCGCGGGTGTCCTGCACCGCTTGTCGCTCACGATCCGTCGCGGCCTGTTCGGCCAGCGCATCGAGATGCATCGGGAGGCTGAGAATAAACTCGTAGTCGATCCCCCAGATTGTTGCCCCCGCCTCGACCATGCGGGCAGCCATTCGGGACTCCTCGCTCAGGTGGAGAAAGGCAATCGGCGGGCCCTCGTATCGGGTGATAAGGTCTTTTAGGGCTGGGTAGCCCCCGTCCCGGAGGGCTTCGGTCGTCGCCTCGCCCGCGAACGGACCGATTTCCAGGGCGACGGGGCCGTAGCCGTGATCGGTCAGCCGCTCATAGAGACTGGCGGCCACTTTGGGAATCTCGGCGGTGCCGTGGCGCTCCGACATCAAGAAGTGGTCAACCTCCATGCCGCGGGCCACGAGCCAGTCGGCGCCCGGGCCGGTGAGCCGACCGTCTTCCAGGGTGGCGGTGTACGAGTTGGCCGCCACGAGGCTATCGAAGGCGGCGCGCACGGCCGCTGAGTCCGACTCTTGGGCGTGGGCGGGGGAGATCCCGAGACCAAACAGCAGAAGGACGAGGAGAGGACGAAGCAGAAAATTTCGAATCGACATGTGTGTCGAGCGACCGATTTAGTAGAAGGCTGTGCGTGGAAAGGGCATCGGCCCGTCTGCGCGCCGATCGTCCCTGGCACGTGCAGATCGGGGCATTTTGTGTTCGACATAGCGGACAAGGACCCCGAAATGGAGGTTGCACCAGCCCTCGATGAAGATTTGATGGGAGGAGGGCACCTTCACGGCGAGGGGCGATCCCCGTCTTGGGGAGGCACGCTCCGTGGAGTGGAACTGTCGCGTGCAGCGGATTCCTGCAGGGAAGACGTCCGCAATGCTCGGGTCGCAGACCCGAAACGATAGGGGAGTATTGCCCCAAACGAACGAGAATCTGTACGCGGGAACGTGGTTTTGGTACACGTTCGTTACATCTTCGCGGCGGAATCGATCCAAACCACAATCAGCCGATTGGAATGATGGATGCTCGGTGCAGTCGCGTATGTCGGTCTCCGTGGGGTGGACAGTGGGTCGTCGCCGCCGTGATTCTGGGCCTCGTAGGCCTCGCTCCCCCAACGGCTACGGCCCAGTACTGGGGCGCAGTGACGGGGACGGTCACGGACGCGGATGGGGGCACGGCGCTCATTGGCGCTCGCGTGCTGCTACGAAGCCCGGAGACGGCGGATGTTGTGCGACAAACCAGGACGGACGCGGCCGGAGATTTCCAGTTCGATCGAATTCGTCCCGGTCGCTATGTCGTGGAGGCACAGCTGCTCGGGTACAAGGAGCGCCGCATCCCGCTACGACTCGAGATCGGCGAGTCGCGGTCCCTCGACGTGACACTGGAGCTGAAAACAGAGAGTCTGGAGACAGTCGTGTTGTCGGCCTCGCGGCAGCGCGAGCGACTGCTTGAGGCGCCCGCCTCGGTCACTGTATTGGGACCAGAACAGCTCCGCCGAGAGGCCGCTACTTCGTCGGTCGAGGCCCTGCGCAGCGTGCCGGGCGTCGACATGGCGCAGACCGGGGTGGACCGGCGCGAGGTGGCCCTGCGCGGATTCAATGGGGTCTTCTCGACGGCACCTTACGTGCTGGCCGACCATCGGGAAGCAGGGACGCCGGTGCTTGGCCTCAACACGTACAGCATCATGCCCACCCTGGGGCTCGACCTGCGTCGCGTGGAGGTGGTGCGCGGGCCCGCCTCGGCCCTGTACGGCCCTGGGGCCGACGGCGGGGTGCTGCACGTTGTTACGACCAATCCCTTCCGTGAGCCCGGCACGGCCGTGTCGGTGGCCGGGGGATCGCGCCGGTACGTGGAGGGCCAGATTCGGCAGGCCGGGGTGATCAATGGCACCGTGGGGTACAAGGTAACCGCCCAGGTTGGCCGGGCCCACGAATGGGAGTTGGACCCCGAAATGCCCCAAGATGCTCCGGAAATTGGCCGTTACCGCCAGTACGGCCCCGACGAACCCATCCCCGCGGGGCGCCGCACCGTGGATCGGCAACTCCGCCGCCAAGAGGACTTTCGGAAGTACCAAGCGAACGGGTTGCTTCGGTACCGGCTGGGGCGTGAAACAAGCCTCTCGCTTCGGGGCGGCTACGCCTCCCTCACGAGTCCGCTCCAGACGAGCATCGGGACGTTACAGGCCGACGGATTCGCCTACAGCTACAGTCAGCTTCGCCTGGAGAGCCGGTCGTTCGCCACGCAGCTTACCCTCAACCACAATCGGGCCGACGAAGATCTCTATCTCCTTCGAACCGGCACTGCCCCCATCGACGAGGGCCTGCGGTGGGACGGCCAGGTGACGTACCGTTTCGGTTTTGCGCCTTTCGGCACGGACGTGACGCTGGGCGGCGAAGCCACCCTTACCCGTCGCTCCGCCGCGACGGGGCTTGCGGAGGGCCTCGACGATGTGGACGAGTTCGGCGTGTACGCCCACACGACCACCCCGCTCGCGTCGTCCCTGTCGCTGACCCTCGCGGCACGGGCCGATCACTCCAGCATTACGGACGATGTGCATGTGTCGCCGCGGGCTGCGCTCGTCTACACGCCGTCGGTCCATCACGCCCTGCGCGTCAGCTACAACCGTTCCTTCTCGCCGCCCGCCGCAGATGGGCTTTTTGGGACTCAGTTCGCGACCGGTCCCATGCCGGCGCTCCGGACCCTCACGCAAACGGCCGAACTCGGGTATAAGGGGGCGGTGCTGGAAAATCAGCTATGGCTCGACGTCAGCGGCTACTACGAGCGCAAAAACAACGTCTTCGCGACGCGGCGGGTCGAGCCCCTCACCTACGAGCAAGCAGGCCCGATCGAGTATTGGGGGATTGAGGCGTCCCTCGAAGCGTACCCCACCCCCGTGCTCACCGCGTTCGCAAACGTCTCGTACGCAAGCGACGAACACTTCCCGTCCGCGGACCCGGACGTGGCACTCAATGCCCCGGGAGTCAAGCTCCGCGGCGGGGTGGAGTACGGCGTGCCCGCCGGCGTCTCGGTGGGGGCCACGGCCCACTACGTAGCGTCCTTCCCCGTGCGCACAGGGCCCTACGTGGGGACGGTCGACAGCTACACCCTACTCGACGTGCGTGCGGGCGCCCCCGTACCGTCGGTACCCGGGCTCAACGTAAACGTCACGGCCAGAAACGTGCTCGGCACCGACCATCGCGAGTTCGTAGGGGCCCCCGAACTGGGACGCATGGTGGTGGCCCGACTGATCTACGACCTTCCGTTCTGAAAATCCGGGGCAGAGAAGGGAGCGCCTGAAGAAGAAGGATCAGCGCAGGGGTCTTCAGGGGGGCTCCGTACGAGGCAGTTTCACCCGCTCTTTGGGGACGCGGGGCGGCGCGTCGTTGCATCCGCGGGGGCTGATCTGTACCGTACCTTATCCCCGAGCACTCTTCGATCGTCCAACCGCGACCGGCCATGTTTGGCGACTTTGTGCCGCTGTTCCTCATGATTGCGCTGGCCCTAGGGCTGGCCCTTACCCTGCTGGCGGCGGCCGCGTACATCGGGCCCGATCGCCCCAGCGGGACGAAGACGATGCCCTACGAGAGCGGCATGGACCCGGTGGGCAGTGCCCACGAGCGGTACTCGGTCAAGTTTTACCTCGTGGCCATGATCTTCATCGTTTTTGACGTGGAGGTTGTCTTCATGTGGCCGTGGGCCGCCAGTTTCCACAGTTTCGTCGAGAGCGGGGCCGGACTGGGCGTAATCGCCGTCATCTCGCTCTTCACGGTCATTCTCCTAGTGGGGCTACTCTACGATGTGAAGAAGGGCGGGCTGGACTTTGAGCAGTAGTCGCCGGGTGGACCCCGGTTGCAGGGATTTCGCACCCAGGGTGAAACAGGGGGGGACCCGTCTCATTTAAGCCGATCCACGATGTGAGAGCGGGAGTATACTGTACCGAGACCGTCCTCAGCGACCGGGACAGATCCGTCCTCTACGATTCCCAACGATCCGACCAATCCTCATGGCTGGACCCACTGGAAGCAACGGACAAGGCTTCTTTACGACCCGGGTAGACGCGGTCCTTAATTGGGCCCGCTCGAACTCGCTCATGCCCATGCCGATGGGCTTGGCCTGCTGTGCCATTGAAATGATGGGCTTTGCAGGGCCGAAATACGACTCCGCCCGCTTCGGCAGCGAAGCGATGCGCTTCTCGCCGCGACAGGCCGATCTCATGATCGTGGCGGGCTGGTGCTCCTACAAGATGAGCCACGCCATCCGCCGCGTGTGGGACCAGATGGGCGACCCCAAGTGGTGTATCGCCATGGGGGCCTGTGCCTCCACCGGCGGCATGCACCGCTGCTACGGCGTGGTGCAGGGGGTGGACAACTTCCTGCCGGTCGACGTCTATATCTCCGGCTGTCCGCCGCGCCCGGAGTCGGTGCTGCACGCGCTGATGGACATTCAGGAGAAAATCCGCAACGAGTACTCGGTGGTGCAGGACTACGAGTTCGGAAAGGCCCGCGAGCGCGCCCCGATCATGCCGGAGAACACGAGCAAGTTTCCCGGCCAGCTCGAGAAGCCGAAGGCCGCGGACCTCACGCTGGAGGCGCCGGACACGGCGGCCGACGACGCAGAGGATACGTCCTCGGTGGAGCCGGTCGCCGCGTAGACGTCCGGCCTCCCTTCCCGCTCCGCTTTTCCCCGAATGGCGTCCGCCCCTGTGACGCCCCAAGCCGCTCGATCGCCGATGAGCAACCCTGACGACCCCCGCGCTTCGGACCCGCAGGACCCCGAGGAGCTTCGCTTCCACTTTACCCCGTCCGACGAGCCGAAGCCCGAGCAGGAGACCGATAACCCCCATGCGAAGGCCACGACTCGTGTGCCGGAGGTCATCGAGGCGCTCCGGGACGAGTTCGGCGCCGCGGTGCTCAACGTGGAGCGGTACGCGAACGAAGATACGGTCTACGTGGAGAAGCGCCAGATCCGTCCCATTTGCCGTTTCCTGAAGGAGGACGAAGGCTTTACCTACTTTGTCGACCTCGGCGGCATCGACAACTTCACCGAAGAGGACCGCTACGAAGTCTTTTACAACCTCGTAAGCCCCGAGCGGCAGAAGCGGATCCGACTCAAGATCCGGGTCGACGAGGAGGATATGCGTGTGCCGAGTGTCGTGGAGGTGTACCGCGCCGCGAACTGGAACGAGCGGGAGGCCTACGACATGTTCGGCTTCGAATTCGTCGACCATCCCGATCCTCGGCGGATGTATATGCCGGAGGACTTCGAGTACCACCCGCTGCGCAAGGAATTTCCGCAGTTGGGTGTGCCGGGCTCGTTGCCCCTCCCGCCACAGACCCCCGACGGCGAGCTCACGATGGACCCCTTCGCCGCCGCCCACGGCTCCAAGCCCGTCAAGAGTTACGAGGAGCCCGCCACCGATTCCGATTCTGAATAGCGTTGGAACGTTGCAACGTTGAGCGTTCGAGCGTTCGTTCTAACGCACAAACGCAAACGCAGTATGGCTCAGCCCCAGAAACCCGACTTCCCCGGGCACGACCTTGGCGATCAGTTCCGGTTCTGGCCGAAGCACAACGAAAAGATCTACGAGCGGCTGGAGAGCAAGCACGCCTGGCTCGAAGAGAAACAGGCCGCCGCGCAGGGCGACGGGGAGCCGCCGGTGACCCAGAAGTCCGAGTTGGATCCGCTCGAGAACGAGATGATCCTAAACATCGGGCCCCAACACCCGGCCACCCACGGGGTGCTGCGCTGCGTCGTAAAGCTCGACGGGGAGACGATCGAGAAATCCGTCCTCGACATCGGCTACCTGCACCGCGGCATCGAAAAGCTCGCGGAGCACAAGACGTACCAGGAGTTCATGCCATACACCGACCGCATGGACTACCTGTCGCCCTACTCTAACAACGTGGCGTGGTGCCTGGCGGTGGAGAAGCTCGCAGGCATCGAGGTGCCGGAGCGCGCGCAGTGGATTCGCATGATCATGAGCGAGCTGGCGCGCATCTCCTCGCACTGCCTCTGGCTGGGCGTGGGCATGATGGACGCGGGGGCCGTCTCCGGGTTCGTCTGGACCTTCCAGGAGCGGGAGGAAATCTACTCGATCATGGACGAAGTGGCAGGGGCCCGCTTCACGGTGAGCCATAGCCGCATCGGCGGTGTGTCGACGGACTTTTCGCCGCGGGCGATCGAGATGATCCGCGACTTTGTGGACACGTTTCCGGACCGGATTAAGGGTTGGGAGGGCTTGCTCAACAAGAATCGCATCTGGATCGAGCGCAACAAGGGCGTGGGGCGCGTCACGAAGGAAGAGGCGCTGGAGCTTGGCCTCACCGGGCCCAACCTGCGCGGCTCCGGCGTACCCTACGATATCCGCCGCTTTGAGCCGTACCTCAAGTACGACGAGGTCGACTTCACCATTCCGGTGCGTGAGGAGGGCGACTGCCTGGCGCGCTACTTCCTGCGCCTCGACGAGATGAAGCAGAGCGTGCGCATCATTGAGCAGTGCCTCGACCGCATGACCGAGGGCCCCATCCGCGCCGACGATGCGAAGGAGGCCTATCCGTCGAAGGACGAGGTCTATTACTCGATGGAGGGCATGAT
>CAJXKO010000113.1 GCA_913055845.1 uncultured Bacteroidota bacterium
TAAGACGGAAGAAAAATGGGGGGAGAGCAAATCCATCATCCCGACACGGACTCCCACCGATCCGTTATGATGCCTCGAGTCTCCCACTGGCGTTTGATCGTCGCTGTTCTTTTGCTTGCGAGTCTGCTTTTGGGGTCCGGATCGACGGTTGCCCAGCCAGCCCCCGATCCCACTACCCAGGTTGCCCTTCCGGCGCCGGAGCAGGTTGACACTCTTCACGCCTATATCGACCGAACCTGGGGCACGCTCACCCGCTCGCACGACGACCTAGTCGAGGCACTCCCGGACCCCAAGGTGGACCATGAGCCGGGGACGCCCTGGCCCCTCTACGTGGCCCCCAGCGAGGACACCGCCGCGGTCGGACAGCGTCTCCGCGCCTCGCTTACGGCGGACGAATGGGCACAGGTGGACCTGAGGGTGCTCCCGGAGAACCCGCGCGAGCACGTGGACCAGATCGAGCCGCACGGGCTGCTCTACCTGCCGCACCCGTACGTCGTCCCCGGCGGGCGCTTCAACGAGATGTACGGGTGGGACAGCTACTTCATCTCGCTGGGGCTACTGGAGGCCGGGCGCGTGGAGATGGCGAAGCACATGGCCGACAACCACCTCTATCAGGTGCGGCACTACGGCACCGTCCTGAATGCCAACCGCACCTACTACCTCACCCGCTCGCAGCCGCCGTTCCTGGCCACGATGGTGCGCAATATCTTTCGCGCCACCCGTGACACGTCGTGGCTCGCCGACGCGGTGCCGGCGCTCAAGACCTACCACGACTACTGGACGACCGGTCCGCATCGGGCGGGCGACACGGGCCTCTCCCGCTACTACGGGCTGGGGGAGGGCCCCGCGCCGGAGGTGGTGATGGGCGAGCGCGACGCGGAGGGGCAGTCCCACTACGACCGCATCCGCGCCTACTACCGCAACAACGACGTCACGGCCTACGACGAGTCGCTCTTCTACGATGCGGAGACGGATTCGCTAACGTCCCTTTTCTACAAAAGCGACCGGTCGATGCGGGAGTCCGGCTTCGACCCGTCCAACCGGTTCGGGCCCTTCAACGTGGGCATCATCCACTACGCGGCCGTGGGCCTCAACAGCTTTCTCTACCGGTACGAGAAGGACCTGTCCGCCATCATGGCGACGCTGGGACGGTCCGACGCGGCCAAGCAGTGGGGCCGGCGCGCCAAGCGCCGAAGGACCCGCATGAACGACCTGATGTGGAACGCCGAGACCGGGCGTTATCACGACTACAATTTCCGCACGAACACCCAGAACGACTACCACTTTGCGACGGCGTTTGCGCCGCTCTGGGTGGGCCTAGCCGCCGATTCACAGGCCACTGCCACTGCCGAAACGCTCTGGCAGCTGGAAGCCCCAGGCGGGGTGCTCACGAGCACGCGCCGCACCGGAAACCAGTGGGACGCCCCCTTCGGATGGGCCCCACTCCAGATGATGGCCGTCGACGGCCTACGCCGCTACGGCTACGACGCCGCGGCCGACCGTCTCTCGGCCAAGTTCGTGGGGCTCGTTAGCAAGGAATTTCAGGAGCACGGGGTCATTCTGGAGAAGTACGACCTCGTGCAGCGGGAATCCGACGTGTCCGCCGGCATCCAATACGGCTACAGTGAGAACGTCATCGGCTTTGGGTGGACGAACGCCGTGGTGCTGCGGCTTTTGGAGAGCGTTGAACGTTAGAACGTTCCAACGTTTCTCGACCCTTGGATAGGCAGTGCATTTGGGGCCTCAGCACCGCAATAGAATGTGCGGATGTCCCGTCAGTAGCCGACAACGTATCCATCCTTCCGCATCTCGGTGCCGCCCCAGTAGACCCCTTCCTCCGGATCCCACATGATGGCCTGGTAGCCCCCGTAGCCCCCCTCGCCCACGCTCACGCTGTGCCCGCGGCCGCGAAGACTCTGCACGACCGTCTCCGTCACTCCGCTTTCCACGCGAAGCGTGCCACGGCCGTCCATGTCCTCACCCGTGGGACTGCTGTTTCCGTAGTGCCGGTAGCGGGCCGCGTCGCCGGCCGCCTGCACGTTGAGGCCAAAGTCCACGATGTTCGCGAGCACCTGCACGTGGCCCTGCGGCTGCATGCCGCCGCCCATCACGCCAAAGCTGAGAAACGGCTCGCCGTCCTTCATAGCAAAGGCCGGGATGATGGTGTGGAAGGGGCGCTTGCCGGGCTCGTAGACATTGGGATGGCCCTGTTCCATCGTAAAGAGCGCGCCGCGGTCCTGCAGCATGAAGCCGAGTCCGTCGGGCACGAGGCCACTGCCCATGCCGGCGTAGTTGCTCTGGATGAGCGAGACCATCATACCGCTCGAATCGGCCACCGTGAGGTAGATGGTGTCGCCGCTGTTGAGGCGCTTGCGCATTGTCGGGGCCAGGTCCGACGTCGTAACCGAGCGCGGGTTGCCTGCGTCCGGCTCGGAAAGCACCTCGTCCATCTCGATCATCTCGCGCCGCTGGGCCCCGTACTCCTCAGAGATGAGCTGCTGCACCGGCACGTCGGCGAAGGCGGGATCGGCGTAGAACTTGGCGCGGTCCTCGAAGGCGAGCTTCTTGGCCTCTGCCTGCACGTGCAGGTAGTCGGTGGAGTTGAGGCCCATGCCCTCCAGGTCGAAGCCCTTCAGGATTTGCAGCATCTGCAGCGCGGCGATGCCCTGGCCGTTGGGCGGTAGCTCAAAGACTTCCACCCCGCGGTAGTTCACGGAGACTGGATCGACCCAGTTGGCCTCGTGCTGCCGAAAGTCCTCCATGCGCAGGTAGCCATCAGTGCGTTCGGCGTAGTCGGCGATGGTTCGTGCAATCTCGCCCTCGTAGAACACCTCGGTGCCGTTCTCGGCGATGGTTTCCAGCGTGTTCGCGAGGTCTGGATTGCGGAAGATCTCGCCCTCCTCCGGCGCCCGCATCTCGCCGTTTTCGCCTTCTATTAGGTACGTCTCCTTCCAGTTCTCGCTCTCCGGCAGTAGGTTGCTGTTCTCGCGGAAGGCATCCACGTTGCCCTGCCAATAGTACGCGATCACCTGCGAGAGCGGGAAGCCCTCGCGCGCATACTCGATGGCGGGGGCCAGATTCTCGTCCAGCGACAGTTCGCCAAACCGCTCGTGCAGCTTGCCCCAGCCGCTGGCCGTGCCGGGCACGCTCACCGACAGGTGGCCGAGCAGCGGAATCTGCTCCCGGTCGCCGAGCTCGCTCTGCATCTCCTCGTAGGAGAGACCGCCCGGAGAGCGCCCACTCGCGTTGAGGCCGTAGAGGGAGTCGGTCTCCGGGTCGTAGACGATGGCGAAGAGATCGCCCCCGAGGCCGTTGCCGGTCGGCTCCATAAGCCCAAGGGCCGCGTTGGCCGCGATGGCGGCGTCGGCGGCGCTGCCGCCCTTCTGTAGCACGTCGACGGCGATCTGGGAGGCAAGCGGCTGGCTCGTAGCGGCGATGCCGTGTTCGGCGACCACGGGGCTGCGGGCGTAGTCGGGACCCGTCAGGCGGTCCCCGCCGCCGGTCTCCGGCTGGGCCGTGGCGGGCAGGATGAACAGGGGAGCGAGAAGAAGGACGAGGACAGTCCTCGGCAGTCGGCGCATGGGAGGAAAGGAAGGCAGAGAAACAAGTGGTGGACCGGGTAATCTATGGGTTAGCTCGCGGACTGGAAACCGTCCGGGTGGAAAAAGAATTCTTTCCCCTAGGCGACGGAATCACGGGACTGTTCGCTGAGCAGCCCCTGCCTGCGTCGTGGCGGTGTGCCGGTCGCACTACCGCACGCGGAGGCGTTCGCCCGGGCGGAGAGGGGCGGAGAGGTCGTTGAGGGCGCGGAGTTGCTGGGTGGAGACGTCGTACGCGCGAGCGATTTCCGACAGCGTATCCCCTGGGCGGACGGTGTGGTACACGGCATTTCCCTTGGCAGAGGACGCGGTTTCTTCGGTCACGACGCGCCCCTGCACGGTCACCTGGTTCGTCACGGTCGCGACATCCGCCAGATTCTTCGCCACGCGCTCGGCGCGGCGGTGCTGCTCACGAGTGTTCACGTCGCCGCGCAGGGTGAGATGGCCGCGCACCACGGTAGGGGCAAAGTCGAATTGCCGAAGCGATTGCGTGCGAACAAGGGCCTGCTTGACGCGCGTCGCCACGCTTGCGTCCTGGAGGCGCTGGGCCACCGTACGGTCCTCCGCGTCGGGGGTGGGGGAGTGGGAGGCTTCCATGGGGCCGCCCGACGCGGAGGAAGACGTATCGACGGTTGTGGTGTCCGGGGGGGAGGGAGAGCCGGACGAGTCAGGCGTGCACCCTATCATCAGGACGGAGCCAAGCAGGAGGGGCCCGAGGCACGCAAGGGCGGTACGGGAGGACATGGGCGCCACGGCAGGGAAGAGAAGGACTCGCACGAGAAGGCCAGGGGCATCGCGAAGGCCAGGGGCATCGCGCTAGGCTTCCACCGGCGTACGGTCCGGCTCGGCGCGGGGCACCTCGATCGTGCCATGTTCGCTGAGCCACCGTTCGGCGTCAATGGCCGCCTTGCAGCCGGTGCCAGCGGCCGTCACGGCCTGGCGGTACTCGTCGTCCTGTGCGTCGCCGGCGGCAAAGACCCCCGGCTGGTTCGTGTAGGTGGTGGCCCCTTCCGTAAGAATGTAGCCGTTTTCATCCATGTCCAGCCAGCCCTCAAACGGTCCGGTGTTGGGCGTATGACCGATGGCGAGAAAGAAGCCCGTCACGTCGTCCATGACGGACGTCTCGCCGGTCTCGTTGTTGATCACCTCAATGCCCTCGACGGCATTATCGCCGAGCACATCGATCACCTCGGTATCCCAGACGAACTCGATCTTGTCGTTCTCGAAGGCCCGCTGCTGCATGATCTTCGAGGCTCGGAGCTCGTCGCGGCGGTGGATCAGGTACACCGTATCGGCGAACTTCGTGAGGAATGTGGCCTCCTCCATTGCGCTGTCGCCTCCGCCCACGACCGCGACCGTTTCGCCGCGGAAGAACGAGCCGTCACACGTCGCACAGGCGCTCACGCCCTTCCCAATGAGGCGCTGTTCATTTTCGAGCCCAAGGTAGCGGGCCGAGGCGCCTGTCGAAACGATGACCGTCTGTGCGTAGACCGGAGTCTCCTCGTCGATCAGCAGCCGGTAGGGCCGCTCGCGAAAGTCCACGTGCGTGACCGTGCCGTAGCGCGACTCGGTGCCAAACTTTTCGGCCTGTTCCTGAAATCGGTCCATCATCTCCGGGCCTAACAGGCCGTCGGGAAAGCCAGGGTAGTTCTCCACGTCGGTCGTGGTGGTGAGCTGACCGCCTGGTTCCGGGCCCATAAAAATGAGTGGATTCAGATCGGCCCGGGCGGTATAGAGGGCGGCCGTCCAGCCAGCCGGGCCCGTACCCACGACTACGACATCGCGGGCTTCGGCCTCCGAAAAATCAACATTTTCAAAGGCCGACAGGTCGGGGTGGTCGGTCGAAGCCGTTCCGTTTTCGTGCATCGGGGCAGGGTCGGGTTGCGAGTGGTATGGTCCGAATTGAAAATGGCGAGTGCCGGAGGTCCGGTGGCCTCGCTCGACACTCGCCATTCGCCATCCGAGAGGGGGGCTAGGCGGGTTGGCCGATGAGGGCCTCCAGGTTGTCCTGCAACGGTCCCTTGCCGGCCGCGCCTACGACCTTCTCCTGCACCTCACCGTCCTTAAAGAAGAGGAGGGTGGGGATGGAGCGCACGCCGAACTCCTGCGCGGTTTGGGGGTTGTCATCAACGTCGACCTTGCCGACCTTCGCCTTGCCCTCAAACTCGTCGGCGATCTCCTCGACGATCGGGGCGATCTGGCGGCACGGGCCGCACCAGGTGGCCCAGAAGTCCACGAGCACCGGCTGGTCGGCGTTTAGGACTTCCTCTTCGAAGTTGTCGTCGGTCAGGGTGGTAATATTGGCGTTCTCAGCCATAATGGAGGAAATCAGTCTGTCGTAAAGGGAGTGAGCGCCGCGTCAATGCCCTACCGCTGAGGCCCCCCGGCAGTTTCTCTGCACGGAGGCACGGGCGGAACGCGTTTGGTGAAAACCCTCACAAAGAGGGTGCCACGTCGACGCGGCCTGCACTATGGAGCGCATTCCCCCGAAGCCGTTACAGGATTGGGGGCTGAACTGTCCCGAAGGGCGACCCATTGACAGGTGCGTGGCTCCATAGAAAGCGCATTCCGCCACTGCGACAGGAGTCGTCTTTGGGCATGACACTCAGACAGTCGGGCGTCGTGAACCGCCATGCCGATCAGCGGGACGGAGGTCGCCTTCTGCCCGGGAAGGGGCGTCCCTGTTTCGCAAGGAGCATCCGGAAGACGCGGTCTCCGGGTGGATCCAGGGGGACACGTTAGGCAGCGTACTGTTTTCTCAACCCGTCCAGGCCCGCCGCGTAGAGCTCCGCGAAGGTGGAGGTGACCTCCGCCTCCGGGGCGTCCGCTGCTACGTCGAACTCGGAGGCCCACGTCACTCTGCACGCTGCGTCGGAGATGGGCTCGACGGACATCGTTCCTTCGTAGTTCGCGACGGGGAGGGGGGCGTCCACGATTGAGTATCCGAGCGTACGAGACTCGTCGTCGCGTGCGTCAAGCTGCTCGACGACCTGACCTCCATCGGCGAGGCTGAGGGTACGCCGGGCGCCGATGCCTTCTCCGGAGAGTTCGGCGTGGGTGATGGGGGGCACGTAGTCGTCGATTGCGCCAAAGTCGCGAACGGTCTCCCATACTGTGTCCGCGGAGGCAGGGATTTCGATGTGTTCTTCCACAGAAGCCATGAGGGGGAAAGTGGTTGAGGGAGCATGAGGAGCGATTGAAGAGGGTTACGCCTCGGCGACAACCTCCTCGACGGGCCGTTCGAACAGCACCGGGTCGGACACGCCGAGCGCATCGGCGACACGACCGATCATGAGAAAGGTCGTAATCACGGCGTTGGACTCCAGGAGTTGCCCGTGGTCCCAGTCCGCGCGGAGCTCGCCCCACAGTTCGTCGGAGACGTCGTTGGCGTCCTCGTCGATCTGCTCGACCAGAGCGAAGATCGCGCGTTCGCCGTCGGTAAAGTAGTTGCTCGTGTGCCAGATCGAGTTGGCCACGTCGCCAATTTTGTCCTCGGGCACGCTTAGATCGGCGGCGATGCGTTCGTGGGCGCCGTAGCTGTAGTGGCTCCCCGTGGCACGGAGCGTCTTGAGGATGATGAGCTCCTTGAAGCCCCAGTCGAGCCGGCCGGGGCCCAGCGACTGGATCAGAAAGTCGGTGACGGTGCGACACATGGCGGGATTGCTCGCTAGGGTGCGCACGAGGTTCGGCAGATGGCCGAAGTAGGCCTCCGCCCGGTCGAGAACCTCGTCGAGTTCGTCGGCGGTCTGGGGACGGTCGAGGGGGGCAGTAGCAGGCATGATAAATCAGTCGATTGACGGTGGAACATGTGAAGGACAGCGGTCAAGATGGCGGAGCCGCATCCAAGACGAAGGGCCCTACGCCTTGTCGTGCTGCTTGAAATGCTCGAAGTGCTCCTGGGCGGCGGGCGACTCAGGCGGTTCTTCCTCAAAGAGCACCGGGTCGTGTCCGTGGAAGGCCGTTTCCAGCTCCACGCCCATTGCGTCGCCGAACTTACTCACCTGTAGGTACGCGCCGATGGTCGTTAGAATCTCCACGATCTGCCCGTCGTCGTAATGTTCGCGGACTCGGGTCCACACATCGGGCGGAATGTCTTCCGGGTCGAGCACGACGTGCGAGCAGAGGTCGAGGATGGCCACCTCGGCGTCGGTGTAATGCGGACTGTCGCGGTACTCGACGCCCACAATATCCGCCTGCTTCTCGCGGGAAATGCCGAGCCGGCTACTCACGGCCTCGTGCTGGGTGACGCAGTAGAGGCAGTCGCCCATCTTCGTCGCCTTCAGGATGAGAAGCTCCTTGGTCTTCCAGTCCACCTGTCCATCCTTCAGAATCTCGAAGAAAATCTCCCACATCTTCTCGGCGATCTCCGGGGCGTTGCCCGAGATCTTGAAGATGTTCAGGACCATCTCGAAGCGGGCCTCGGCCTTTTCGTAGACCTCTTTTGTGACCGGATCGGCCTCGTCGGGTTCGATGTAGGGCAGTTGTGCCATGGGACTGTGCGATTCGATGAGGAAAAGAGTTTGGTACCGAACGGTACAGAATACGCTCCGCAAGCGGTCGGGAGCGCTCTGGCTGTCAGTCGTGCACGATGGCTGCAAGAGAACGCGCGATGAGAACTCGGGGGCGGCTACGCCTCGAGGGCCGAGAGGGTCACCTCAATAATGTCCCGCAACTCTTTGGCAGAGGCACCGGCCTTGCGTACGGCCAGGAGGCCGCTCCGGCTGCTCATCAGGTAGCGTGCGAGGGCGTCAGCGTTTTTGTCGGCCGGCACGTCGCCTTCCCGCTGGGCTCGCTCGACGGCCGTTCGGAAGACCGTCTCGAACTGCTCGGCCCCCCGGCGCATACGCCGGGCCACCGCCTCCTCACGCCGCTCCACGTCGCCGGAATCGTTCATGACAAGGCAGGGGCGCCGTCCGTGGGGACGGTCGAGTCCACGGGCCAGGTCTCGAAACACCGCCTCAAGAAAGGCGCGTCCGGACTCGGCCTGCTTTAAATCGTGCATCATCTCGTCCGCGATCCGGGTCCGGTAGCGGTCGAGACATTTCAGGTAGAGGGCGCCCTTGCTGTCGAACGTCTGGTAGAAGCTGCTCTTCGAAAGCTCCATTGCGTTCAGAAGATCGCGCAGCGACGTGGCGTCGTACCCTTTCGTCCAGAACACCTCGACGGCCTCGTCGAGGGCCTCCTCAGTGTTAAATTCGCGGGGGCGTGCCATGTGCGTTGGGTTGCTGACGAATGGTTGGCTGCCGCCAGTTTAGGACGGATTGGTCCAAAAATCAAGAATGTTCTCCTAGGGACATCGCTCTGGGGAAGCCGGGCTTCCGCCCGTCGGAGGCCTACGTGACGGCGTCCGGGATTGCGGTGGCGTACGGGTCGGCGAGCGACGGGCGGTCCGTGTCGAGCACCAGGGTGCCTTCTATAGTGAGGCGGACCCTGGAGTCCGTTACGGAGCCGAGGCGGTGGGCCTGCACATCGTCGTGATCGTTCAGCGTCGCCTCGAGGATGGTCACATCGTCGGGCCGCACCGACAGCACGACGCGCGACTGTGCCTCGCCGAAGAGGGTGGCGTCGAGCCGATGCTCGTCTGCGGCAGGTAGGGCAACTTCCAGCCCCAGTCCGCCGCTGTGGATAACCGACTCGGCGAGACACACGGCCAGCCCGCCGTCGGACACGTCGTGGGCGTGCTGCACGAGGCCCTCACGGATGAGCGCCTGCGTGGCGGATTGTACGGCCGCCTCCTCATCGAGGTCGAGGTGCGGGGCGTCGCCCGTGGTGCGGTCGTGGACGGTGGACAGGTACTCGGTCCCGCCGATGCCACCGGGATGGGTCCAGTCCGTGGGGCTGAGTAGGAACAGCACGTCGTCCTCGTTCTGCAGCGCCGCCGTGGTGGGCTGCGTCTCGATGTCGTCCACCACGCCCAGCATGCCGATCGTGGGGGTGGGGTAGATGGCGCCCTCGGGGTGCTCGTTGTAGAGCGACACGTTGCCGCCCGTCACCGGCGTGCCGAGCGCGCGGCAGGC
>CAJXKO010000114.1 GCA_913055845.1 uncultured Bacteroidota bacterium
TCAGTCCAAACCAATGGAGAGCCAGGGCCAGCTTATCGCTTCGAGGCAGGTGGCTTGGCCGTCGGGTCACACCAGTTCCGTCTCGCACACGTTGGTTCTCAGAAGGCTGAGGGTCGGCAGGCTGAGAGAAGGACGAAAACCTCCCGAGTCGTTTCTGTGACGATTGAGTTGGACCACGTCTACCAGTTCTCAACGTATCCAAACCCCGTGCGGGAACGGGCGACCGTCGAGCTCGCGGTAAAAGAGCAACAAGACGTGCAGGTACGTCTCTACGACCTGCTCGGCCGCCGGGTGGCCACGCTACACGAGGGCCCACTGCCGGCGCAGGAACTGAAGCGCCTCCAGATCAACGTCTCGGCGACGGGCCTTACGAGCGGGACGTACTTCCTGCGGGCCACCGGCGAGGACTTCGCCGCCACCGAGCAGATCACCGTCGTGCGGTAAGGCCCGCAACGACCCTTCATTCGTCATTCGACCGACCATTAGCCCCCGTCCGGGAAGCGCCGGGCGGGGTTTTTGTGTTAGTCCACACCACCAGAAACCTCTTTCGGGCACCATGCCCGAACCCACTCTCGTTCTCGACCTTCCCCACGCCGGTCCGCGGAGCTCCACAGGCGTGTCTCCCGCGCCACTCATCGCTTTCAGCCCCCAACTCATCGAATTCTCCCGAACGGTCCTCGCGGGATTGCATCTCTATTCCTGCGATGACACTGGGAACAAACGCGCGCCAACGTGCCCATGCGCAGGTCCTCCTCCCGCTTCTCACTGATCCGTGCCCTCCTCGCCTCCCTCCTAGGGCTCGCCGCGGCGGCCCTGCTAACGACCACGCCCGCCGCCGCTCAGAACCGACTCGGGGCACCCCCCACCGACGCAGAAAGGCCTCCGATTGCCGGACAAATCAACGTGCGGGGGACCGTAGGCGTCCCCCAAGGCAGCCTGCAGGACAACATCGGCGGGGTGGGCGGGGGCGTGCACCTGTACCTGGGCGGCTGGATCCGCCAGTCCCCGGTCCTGGCCGGCGTGGACATTGGCATTCTCAACTACGGCCGCACGAGCGACAACGTCCCCTTTAGCCGCACCGTCGGCCCCCGGATTCCGGTGGACGTCACCACCACCAACAACGTGCTGGAGACGCACCTGTCGGTTCGCCTCCAGCCGCGGCGCGGGCGCCTCCGTCCCTTCATCGAGGGACTCGTCGGCTTCAAGTACCTGTTCACCCGCACCTCGCTGTCCGATGAGGACCTCGGGGACGATGTGGACACGGGCGACAACATCGCCAGCTCTACAAACTTCGACGATTTCGCCTTCAGCGGCGGGGCCGGGGCCGGGCTCGACGTGCGGGTGTACCAGCCGGACGACCCGACCAAGCGCGTGCAGGCCGTGAGCCTTCACCTAGGTGTGCAGTACCTGCTGGGGCAGGAGGCGGAGTACCTGGCCGAGGGCGCCCTGACCGACGACAACGGCAACGGCGAGCTGGACCGGAGCGAGCTGGACGTCCGCCGCTCTCGGACAACGCTCCTGCAGCCCCAGTTTGGCGTGACCATACAACTCGCTGGCGATGAGGAGTAGCCTCCCGATACTGCCTTGCACCACCTCGTATGCCACCATGCCGTCCCCTCTCCTCCACACCCTTATCGTCGACGACGAGCGCCTGGCCCGGCGGGAACTGCGGCGTCTATTGGAGCCCCACGACAGCGTCGAAGTGGTCGGGGAGGCCGCCCACGCCGACGAGGCCGAGGCTGCCATCCACGAGCACGATCCGAACCTGCTACTGCTCGACGTGCAGATGCCGGGCGACAGTGGGTTCGACCTACTGGAACGGCTCGACGCGGTGCCGCACGTGGTGTTTGTCACTGCCTACGACGAATACGCCATCCGGGCCTTCGAGGTAAATGCCCTCGACTACTTAGTCAAGCCGGTCGAGCCGGAGCGTCTGCAGTCCGCCCTCCACACGGTTCAGGACCGGGCTGCTGACATGTCCCCACGGGCCGTGGCGACACCAGGGCCGTCAACGGGCCAGAAATCAGCGGCGTCTCGGGAGCCGCTTACGGCCGCGGATCAGGTATTTGTCAAGGACGGGAATCAGTGCTGGTTTGTGCAGCTGGCAGACGTGCGCTTGTTCGAGGCAGCGGGCAACTACACGCGGCTTTATTTCAACGGGGAAGAGCCGCTTATTCACCGTTCGCTGAGCGACCTGGAAGACCAGCTGGATCCGGGACGCTTCTTCCGTGCTAGCCGGCAGCACATTCTCAACCTGCGGTGGGTCGAAGATGTAACCCCGGGCCCGAAGGGCAAACTCCAGGCAACCCTTCAGGATGGGACTGAGGTGGCGTTCTCCCGGCGCCGGTCACGGGCGTTTCGGAAACAGATGAGCCTGTAACGTCCGGATCGGTTCTCTCGGGGACCGCCCAGTGGATACGACCGCTTGCGGTCAGGGACGCTGCTCCCACGCGAAGTACACCTGCAGGGTGGTTTCCCCCTCGTCAAACTCGACACAGGAGGGTGGATCGCCCCCCGTTCTGACGAGTCGATCCGGCTCGAACGCGACGCGCGCCATCACCTCGTCCGTCGTAAGGTCCACGTCCAATACCCGAAGAACGTGCGGCCCCGGGGTCGTGAGGGCAAATCCCCCATCCAGGGTAACCGGCAGATCGGGCGGGCGCAGGTCGCACACCGTACTGCTGCGGTGCAGGCGGGTGCCGTCCGGCCCGTAGACCTCGTAGGAGAGGTCAGGCCCCGAAAACAAGTCCCAGGGCCGCCCCTCCTGCGGATCGGCAAATGGCACCGTGCAAACCCTGACTTCCGTCACGACAACACGCATGGCACCGAGGAGGACGTGGCAGGAAAATGACGGGTGTGATCGGGTTGTGTGGACATCCTGTCTCGCGCAAAGCGCCCTCCCTAGGTCGTCGTGTCGTAGGCCGGGACGTCCACCGTAAGCCCGTCGTAGCCGAGGTGGATGTCGTCGGGCAGGCGGGCGTCGGCCGCCGCGTGGCGGTCGTTATGGGTCATGTGGACGAAGTACGTCTCGCGTGCCCCGATGCGCCGGGCCGCGTCTACCGCCTCTTCGAATGAGAAGTGGGTGGGGTGGGGCCGGGACCGGAGCGCGTCGAGGACGAGCACGTCGATGCCCTGGAGCTGCGCGAAGCTCGCCTGCGGGATGGCACTCGCATCCGTAAGGTACGCAAAGCGACCCAGCCGGTAGCCGTACACCGGCAGGTCGCCGTGGTGCAGCAGAATGGGATCGACCGGCACGGAGGCACCGTCCCCGGCCCGGCTCGGGACGCGGAACGGACCGTCCACCACATGCAGCTCCACGTTTGCGGCGCCGGGATAGGGATCGGCCCCGAAAATGTAGTCGTAGTTATCGCGGAGCACCGCGGCCGTATCGGCGTGGGCGTAACACGGCATCACGCGGCGATTGTCGCGGAAGAAGGGGCGCAGGTCATCGATTCCCACCACGTGGTCGAAGTGATGGTGGGTATAGCAGACGGCGTCGATGCGGTCGAGCCCCTCGCGGAGCGCCTGCTGCCGAAAGTCCGGCCCCGTATCGATAAGAATGCCCATGTCGCCCACCTCTACGTAGCATGCACACCGGGTGCGCGTGTCCCGCGGATCGTCCGAAGTGCACACCTCGCAGTCACACCCGATCACCGGCACACCGGTGGAGGTGCCCGTGCCCAGCAAGGTGACCGAGAGGGGCGGGGTCTGGGCGTGCCGGGCGGCGAGAGACCGGTGGGTGGGCGTGTCGGTGTCAGTCGTCGCCATGCGCCGCCTCCGCCGACTCGGCCTGGGCCCATGCCTCTTCGAGGGCCCGGCGCACGGCCGGCTTCAAGTAAATGGTATCGAGGGGGGCCTCTCGCAGGGCCTCTGCCAGAACCATCAGCTGCGTCTCGGGGAGATCATTGTCGTTGAGCATGATCATTTCGTCCCCGTCCACGACACAGCGCCCCCCGCGGAAGTTGCCCGGCTCGGACCGGACCTCGACCCCGAGCCGACGGGCAACTCCCTCCAGTTCTTCGATGATGGCGGCGGTGTCCATACAACACACTCACACTCCGAGACAAACACGGTCCTTCTCATTCCGAAAGGGGGCAGGGGTTGTTTCTCCCGGCGCCTATCGGTCCCGGCCCGCCTTCCAGCGGCGCCCCGCCTACGGCGATTCGGGAAGTGCCGCCCCGGACTGCGCATCCACCACGCGGAACGTGTGGGGCGGCACGCTTTCATCCTCGTCGAGGTGGACCCGCACGAGGTGCTCCATGAACCAGCGAGTCGTGTGCGTGGGCACGGGTCGCCGCAGGAACGCAGCGACAAACGGATGTACGCGGAGCGTCACGGCCCGGTGCTTGTCGCTGTGCTCCACGATCCATTGCTCAATCTCCTCCACGAGCGCCTCCGGGGCTGCCCCCTCCGGTTGCCTAGCCTCGGGCTCCGCCGTTTCGGCGGGCCCCTCCGACTCACCGGTCGACGACTGTTGGGCGCGGGCCGCCTCCAACTCCGCTTCGAGCGACTGGATCTTCTGGCGGAGTGCGTCGACCTCCGCGTCGGGGGTCTCGTCCTCTTCTTTCAGACGCTCCACCTCTTGCTCCCGCTGCTTCACCTTGTCCTCCAGGCGCCGGATTTGGCGCTCGGCCTGACGGAGCTCGTCCGGGTCTGCCCCTTCATCCCCGTCGTCCGACGGCGCGCCGTTGGCCGACGAGAAGGTCGTCGTGATGCTGGGCCGCAGCCGCTGGCGAGTGATTTCCACGAGCCCAAAGTCGCTCATCGGCAGCACCTTCGTCACCGCTCGATCCTCCTCGAAGCCTTTCTCGAGTTCATCGTAGACTTTCTTCTTGTCCCCCTCGTCGTAAAGGTCGATGAAGTCGACGACGATGATGCCCCCGAGATCGCGGAGGCGGATCTGCCGGGCGATCACACGGGCCGCCTCCAGGTTCACGTTGAGCGAATTTTCGGCCTGGGACTTGCCCTTCCCCGAGCGTCCGGAGTTCACGTCCACCACGTGCATCGCCTCGGTCTTCTCGATGAAGAGGTAGCCGCCAGACGGCAGTTCCACACGGTCCTTGAACGCGCGGTCGGCGCCGTGCTGAATGCCCACGGCCTCGAAGACCGGGTCGCCACTGTCATGCAGCTCCACGCGGTCCACCAGCTGGGGCGCCACGGCCTGCACGTAGCTCCGGATGCTGTGGTAGAGTCCCTCGTGATCCACCAGGATCCGGCCGTAGGCCTCCGAAAATTCGTCGCGGACAATCGAGGAGGCCATGTCGACATCCTCGTGCACCAGCGCCGGGGGATTGGGCTTCTCCTTGAGGCGTTTCTCCACCCGTCGCCACCGCTCCATTAAAAGCTTCATGTCCTTGTCCAGCGACTTGGCGTCCCGATCCTCCGCCACCGTGCGCACAATCACGCCGACCCCATCGGGCACGAGGCTGCTAGCCAGCGATTCGAGGCGCCGCCGCTCGTCGTCGTCAGAGATTTTGCGCGAGACAGCGACGTAGTTCTGCAGTGGGACCAGGACCAGAAACCGCCCGGCCAGGGAGATGTCCGTGGAGATACGGCTCCCCTTGTTTGAGATGGGCTCCTTGGTGATCTGGACGAGAATCGTCTGGCCGCGATTCAGGATGTCGGACGGGCGGCGATCCCAATCCTTCTGGCCCTTAGGCACGTCAATGGCTTCGACGGTGGGCTCCTCAAGGCCAAGAAAGTCGAGAAGGTATGGGAGGTTGTCGGACAGGTCCGAGAAGTGGAGAAAGGCGTCCTGTTCCTGGCCGATGTCGACGAAAGCAGCCTGAATGCTGGGCATCACCTTGCGGATGCGGCCCAGGTACAGGTTGCCGATCGTGCGCTTGTGCTCGGCGTTTTCAATGTAGAGCTCGACGAGCTTGCCATCCTCGACGATGGCAATGCGCGTCTGCTGTTTACCGACGTTGAAGACTATTTCTTTGGACATACGTGGGGTTAAGGGGTGCCTGACCCCACGTCGGCTGGCAGTGGTCGGTCCAACGAAGAACGTAAAGCATCAATCGGGTGAAACGGACGATGACGGGACCATACAGAACTACCGTCGGGACGGCAGGCCGGACCTGCAGTGCAGGACCCCGGCCGCGGGACGCCGCCGTACGACGCCCCGGCACGCCCCGTGCCGACGTCAGGGACGGGGGCACGGATTGACTCGTGAAAAACGGTTCAGACGAAAATGGTTGCTCACAACCTTCGGGGCCTCAGAGGGACACGTTCGCGACGGAACCCGAGAGGGTATTGTGGAATGATGCGAGGGGAAGCAGACCGCGCGTCTGCGATGCAGAGCGGTCGGCCCGCCTCCACCCGCACTCGGGCCCGGGCGGCGGACAGCCCAATTCGGCAGCCCGCATGGGCGTAAGGCCTTCGTGTCCGCGCTGAGGGAGCATGGTGAACGGTAATTGTCACGTAGAGGTATCGCCTGTCCTGCTCAAATGATCCCGGCGGCGCGTATCCGCCGGTTCTCCACGTCCTCTCACCCTTAAATCAAAATTCGCGGGCTCGCCTTCATCTGTTTTTGTATTATGTAGCAGACTCAAAGAAGAACTCACGCCCGGGGGTGAAACCCGCACCCACGCAAGCCTTTTTGTGTTGCCGCGAAGCGCTCCCAACGAGCCCAGAGCCTTTCCGGCGCCCCCCGACAATCTGGCTGGCGCGGCGACGTGCAAAGCGCCGCGGTCTCCTCTGCCGGAAACTGTCGCTTCACGGCCACCCCGACCACTCACTCCAGCTCTCCGCACAGGCTCACCACATACGAACCCGACCGATATGGCTGACGAAGAAACTGTAACAGAGTTGACAACAGACAAAGCTCCTGTAAAGGCACGGGGCCTTGAAGGGGTTATCGCCCTGGAATCGGCGCTCTCCTCGATCGATGGGGACAAGGGCAGGCTGATTTATCGGGGCTACGATATCAACGACCTCGCCGAGCACACGACCTACGAGGAGGTGGTGTACCTGCTCCGAAACGGTGATCTTCCGACGCAGGATGAGCTCGACGACTTTACGGCTCACCTGCGCAGTGAGCGGGCACTGCCCTCTCCCGTGCTGGATCTCCTCCGCAACGCTCCCGACGACGCCCACCCCATGGCCGTTCTCCGCACGGCCGTCTCGGCGCTGGGTCTGTACGACGACGAGGCCGACGCGATGGAGGAGCGTGCCAATCACCGCAAGGCCGACCGCATCCTGGCCCAGATTCCGACGATCATCGCCGCGTTCGACCGGCTGCGGAAGGGCAAAAACCCGGTCGAACCGCTCGACCGCGGGTCCATGGCACACAACTTCCTCTACATGCTCAACGGCGAAGAGCCAGGCGAGGCCGCCGAGAAAACATTCGATGTGTGCCTCGTGCTACACGCCGACCACGGCCTGAATGCGTCCACCTTTACGAGCCGGGTCATTGGCTCCACCCTCTCGGACATGTACTCGGCGGTTTCCGGCGCCATCGGGGCCCTCAAGGGCCGGCTGCACGGCGGCGCCAATCAGGAGGTCATGCGCATGCTCCTTGAGATCGACGAGATCGGCGCCGACCCGGCCGAATACGTGCAGGAACGCCTGGCCGAGAAGGAGCGCATCATGGGCTTTGGGCACCGGGTGTACAACACCATGGACCCTCGCGCCGCCATCCTCCGCGGCATGGTCAAGGAGCTGAGCGAAGAGGCGGGCGAGATGAAATGGTACGAATACACCGCCAGCATCCTCAATACGATGCAGGAGGAAACGGGCATTGCCCCCAATGTCGACTTCTTCAGTGGGCCTACCTACTACCAGCTCGGCCTGGATCCCGACCTCTTCACGACCATCTTTGCACTGAGCCGCTCCGCCGGCTGGACCGCACACCTCCTGGAACAGTGGGCCGACAACCGGCTCATCCGTCCGCGTGCCCAGTACGTTGGGGCCCGGGACCGTACGGTCACCCCGATTGAGGAACGCTAACTCCTGTTCGGTTTCCGCAACAGATTGGTGCGCCTTGAAACCTCCGCGTACCCCCGCTATTTTGCTACTCGGCTTGGGGTTCCTTTACCGACGCAGAGTGACCAGCATAGGGCCCCGATAATGTTGTAGCTTCGCCTCCCCACTACGTCCCTTAGTCCCATGGCCGTCGACACCCAAGAACGCTCCGCGGCACCCTCCGAGGCGGCCTCCGCCCCGGAGGCGAACACGACCGCCGATCAGGAGAGCCGGTTCCAGCCCTACCGGATCCGCACCGGCATGTTTGCCTGGATGATGCACCGCCTCACCGGCGTGGGGCTGGTGGTGTACTTGATCATCCACATCTGGGGGCTCAAATCGCTGAGTGACCCGGAAACGTTCAATGCCCTGATCGCCAAGTACCACAGTCCCATTTTCAAGGTTGGGGAGTTTGCCCTGTTGGTGGCAGTGGCCTACCACGCGATGAACGGACTCCGGATCGTGCTTATCGACTTCCTGGGTTGGAGTCCCAAACAGAAGAAACTGTTCTGGACCCTCGGGGCGGTGACGGCCGTCATCATCCTGGTGGGGGGCTGGCCCTCCATCTATTCGCTCGGAGAGTGGATCTTTGGACCCGGCTCCATGCCGACGCTCTTCCTCTAGCGCGCCCGAGACGCCTGTCCCTCCCGGATCATCCTCAGCCCCCCTGTCGTCATGGCTCAGTCCAACGCGCTTAACTGGTTTCTGCACCGCATCACCGGCACGTTCCTAATCTTTATGCTGATCACCCACTTTTGGGTGCAGCACTACGACCACCAGGCCGCCTCGGTGACCCACGAGGTGGTGACCGAAAAGGGGGAAATGCCGGACTACCCGGAAGAGGCCAAGGAAGGGGTGCGGGCCCGCATGGGTCCCGACGCGGAGGTGACGCCGTACCAGGTTGTGATGCAGCGCTTGGCGGACCCGGTCTACGCGGTGCTGTGGAAGGGATTCAACATCCTCTTCCTAATTGTGGCCCTTCACCACGGCTTCTACGGCCTGAACAACGTGATGACCGATTACATCCGCGACCCGATGGGCCGCCTCGTGGCCCGCGCACTTTCGTGGACGGTGGCCCTTGGATTGCTCA
>CAJXKO010000115.1 GCA_913055845.1 uncultured Bacteroidota bacterium
GCGCTGGTCCTCATTGGTGTGGGACTGTGGTGGCCCTCAAGCACCGGCCTGCTCGTGGTCGCGTGGCTCTGGCCGATGCCGCTGTGGTCGGACCTCGGGGTGCGCGAGACGGTCTGCCGCGTGGCGCCGCTGGTGGCGACATCGGTCTATCCGCGGGCCCAGCGCATGGCGGCGTGGGCGGTGGGCGCGACGGTCGCCTTCACTCTGGTAGCCGGTCCGTTGCTGCTGGGCAGCCACGACCGAGCACTCGTGGGCGTCCTGTTCGTGCCGGCCCTCGGTCTGGCCGCTGGACGCTTCTCCGGCACGCCCCGCCTCTTCGAGGTTGTCTACCTCGTGCTCTGGTACGTCGGCCTCGCCAACCAGACGGCCGCTCTCGACTTTGGGGGCGTCGCCCAGGCCCCACCCGCCACTCTCGTCGGCTACGGTCTCGCCGCGGCCGGACTGCTGGCGGGGACCGTGCTGTGGCCCCACCGCTCCTAACGCTCACGCATCGTCGCCGCGCATGCGGCGCGCCGCACGCGCCATAGAGGCTGCCAGGTACACGCCGTAGACCCCCAATGCTCCCACGGCCGCATCGCCGAGCATGGCGGGGTCAAGCGACGGGGGGAGGGCTGCATGAAGTTCGCGCGGCGGGGCCCCCCAGTTCTGGCAGGCGACCGTCCCGGGCGCCCAGACGCAGCGGAGGGCAGGCAGGGTGAGCAACAGGCTTGCTCCGCAGAAGATCGTAGCCGCCCCGCGCCACCACCGGAACCACTTCGCGGTGCCGTGCGACTCGGGGACCCTCCCCGCCGCATCAAACAACGCATCGCCAGACCATAGCGCGAGCGGGATGCAAACGAGTGCTGCGTTGCCCGCAACGTACGCGACCGGACGGCCGTCGATCATCAGGTAGACCGTGATCATGAGAAGTGAGGAGGCCCGCCAGTAGGCCAGCAGCCGTCCCCGGATCCTCGGCCGCCGCACAGATGCTCCGAGAAGCCCTAGCGGCGCAACCACGAGCAAAAGCGTGGCGAGAATAAAGTCGACGCGGATGAGAAGGGCGTGCACGGGCGACTCAGACGTGTGCTCGACAAATCGGGCAACGGGCCATGATCTCGAAAAAACGGACGCCCTTGCTCCCGTTCCTCTCACCCTACCTCCTCAACCCGAAACGACGGCAGGTGCACTTCCCAGCGGAGCGCCGCCAGACGCACGACCGACACTGCCACGATCGGGAGGCCCGCGACTACTGCCTCTGGCAGAACCAGGGCCCGCAGACCCAGATAAAGCGCGCCCCCGCCCAACGCCGCGGTCGCGTAAATTTCCTCCCGTAAGATGAGGGGCGTCTCGTCGCAGAGCACATCCCGCACCATACCCCCCACGGTGGCCGTGGTGGCGCTCATAATCACAACGATCACCGGCGGCGCTCCCGCGTCGAGCGCCACGCGGGCCCCCACGACCGAAAAGACCGCGAGCCCGAACGCGTCGGCTACTTCCAACGACTGCTGCGGCGGACGAAAGACCGAGGTATAGGCAAACGTAAAGCCTCCCGCGCCCGCAATCACCGCGAGGTACCGCAGGTCCTGAATCCAGAAGACTGGGTGGCGGTCCAGGATCAGATCGCGCACCGTCCCGCCCCCCACAGCCGTCACCGCCGCGATCACCAGCGCCCCGAACAGGTCCATGCGCCGCTGCCCAGCCGCCAGCGCGCCCGACACTGCAAAGACCGCCGTGCCGAACAGGTCCAGCACGTAGAGAATGGTTTCGGGGGAGATCGTCATGGAGACGCGCAAGATTTCGTTCGCGGTGCCGTTAGGAGGTGGCGAGGGCTCGACGGACTCCCCGATCCCGCCACATCACGCGGAGCAGTACACCCAGCATGCCCACCAGGAGCCCCGTGAGGCAGAGGAATGCCACCCCCCATCCAAAGAAGTCAGCCACAAAACCCGTCACCACACTGCCCCCGGCCCCCAGCACCATGTAAACCGTCCGCACGAGGCCAAACCCGGCGCTGCGCTCGTGGTCGTCGAGGTGGTCCATAAACTTCGGCATGAGGGCCGCGCCCCAGCCCATTGAGGAGCCCGTGAGGCCGACCGCCACGATCGCCACGGTTAGCCCCGTTCCCGCCACCAGGAGTCCGTACCCAACGATGCCGACCGCAATGGCGAGGCTGGCGGCCGCGTCCCGACCAATGCGGTCCGAAAGCGCACCGAGCCCCGGCTGGGTGACTCCCTGCACGAGGAAGTACGCCGAGAAAAGCGTCCCCGCTGTGGCCGCCGAATAGCCGTGATGCGCCACAAAAAAGGTGGGCAGAAACGAGGCGGTGGCCTGCCAGACGAACATGCCGACGGCGGAGAGGCCCACTGTGCGGGCGATGGGCGGGCGACGCAGGAGTTCCACAAGGGGCCCAATTTGGAAGCGACTCCAGACCGACTGCTCGGGACGCACCGGCGGCCGGTCCCGCACGACAGAGACCACGAGGAACACGACGGGCACGGCAAAGGCCGTCCCGAGGGACAGCGCCCACCGCCAGCCCATCCACGCGCCCACGGCGCCCGCGGCCATCGGCACCAACACCCCCGCTACGGGGGCGCCCGCAGTGTGAATGCCGATCGCCGTTCCAATCTGGTCGGTCGCGCGCGTGAGCAACGAGGTGGCGACGCTGTAGTGGAGCCCCGCCACGGTGCCCAGCGCGGCCGTCCCGACCAGAAACACCGGGTAGGACGGCGCGAGCGCTAGTAGCGTGCTCGCCACCGCCGTGCCGCCCACCGCTACAAGGATAATGCGACGCTCACCGTACCGGTCGGCCAACAGCCCGCTGGGAAATTGCGCGAGAGCGTACCCCAACCACATACCCGTGAGGGCAAGGCCAATGGCCCCGTTGGGCACCGCAAATGCGTCGCTGATGGAGGGCACGACCGGGCTAATCACGAGCCGCGCGGCCATGGTGGCGAAAAAGGCCAGGGTGCACGCCCCAAGGACGGCCCCCTGGCGCGACCAGAGTGTCACAGTAAAGCGGAATTTGTGTGAGGGATTGCGCGCAGCCCCGTATATCCGGGGGTTGAGAGTCAATAACGTCCATGTCGTTCACATACACCGATCGGAACTCCGCGGACGGCATACATGTCCGGAACCCGTGTTACACCTGTGTAATCCTGGATTGGGGTTCCCCCTTGTGCCCGCGAAAGATGGTAGTGATGGATCCGGGCGGCCGTTTCATGGAGTTTTTCGCTCGGATCGATCGATGTGATCGATCGGTTGTAAAAGGAATGCCGTCCGGGGAGGCTCTTTCCCTGCTCACGCCTCGCTTTGTCCCCCAAGCGCCTCCGGTCATGGAACTCCGCCACCTCCGCTACTTCACCGCCCTCGCCGACGAACTCCACTTCGGCCGGGCGGCCGATGCCGTCTTCGTGGCCCAATCCACTCTTAGCCAGCAGATCAAGGCGTTCGAGGACGAGATCGGAGTGCGCCTCTTCAAGCGGTCGTCCGGGGGCGTGGAACTCACGGAGGCCGGGCGCACCTTTCTCCCGTACGCGAAACGCGTGCTCCGGGAAGCCCGGCGGGCGGAGTCGGTGGCCCGGGCGGCCCGGGAAGGCCTGGCGGGACTCCTCACGATCACCTACGAGGGGACCGCGATGCGGAGTGGGCTTCCCGCCATCATCAAGGCCTTTCAGCGCCAGCGCCCACACGGCGAACTCGATCTCGTGGAGGAAACAACCCGCGAGCAGGTGGGGGCGCTCCGTGAAGAGGAGACCGACGTCGGCTTCCTGTTTCTGCCCATCAACGAGCGCGGACTGCGGGTTCGCACGCTCTTTTCGGCACCCATGGTGGCCGTGCTTCCGTCGGATCATCGACTGGCCGGGCACGACACGGTGCCCCTCCGCGCGTTGGAAGGGGAGCCGCACGTGATTTGGGCTCGGAGCGGCGCTCCTCGTATCCACGACGCCTACGTGCGGGCGTGCCACGAAGCAGGGTTCACGCCTCAAATCATCCAGGAGATCGAGCGTGGCGAGAGCTTTCTCGGGCTCGTAGAGGCTGGGCTGGGCGTGTCCATCGCCCATGCCTCCAACGTGCAAATCCAGCGTCCCGGCGTGCGCTACGCCAAGATTGTGGAACCGACTGTTCCTCTCACGCTCGGCCTTGCCCACCGGCACGACGACGAGTCGCCACTACTGGACCGCTTCCTGGAGACGGTGTCGGAGGAGCAGACAGCTTTTCAGCAAGATCCGCTCTGAGTCTCTCGGACACCTGTTCTCTACCGTAGCTGAGCGTCTGGAGAGTTGATGCCCGCGCCGTCATCCAGTACACTGCAGGCGGATCGCCCTCGCCCCTCACAAACTACTTCTCGCCCGAAACGCCCCTCCCCTCGCCCCGATGACGCACTTGAGGGAGGCCGTACACTGATCCGTTCCGGGTGGCCTTCTACTCATGCGCACCTGTGCAATCGTCAATCCGACCGCCGGGCGCGGACGGGTGCGGCGAATTTGGCCGCGGCTGCTGTCTCGGCTTCTGGCGGCTACGTCGTCGCTCTCCGTGCGCTGGACCACGGGCCCCGGCCACGCCACGTCGCTTACGCGGCGCGCTCTGCGGGACGGCTGTGAGCGCATCGTGGTGGTGGGCGGGGACGGGACGCTACACGATGTGGCCAATGGATTCTTCGAGGACGCCGCTCCCATTGCCCCCTCTGCGGTGCTTGCCTTCGTGGCCTGCGGCTCCGGCAGCGACTTCCGACGCGCCCTCGGCGCCCCCACCGGCATAGAGGCCGTCCGGCAGATGCAAAGCGATCGCATCCGGCCGCTCGATGTGCTACGGGTGCGCTACACGACCCCAGGCGGCCCGGCCCTCCGCTACGCGATCAATATCGCCTCCGTCGGACTGAGCGGGACCGTCGTGCGTCACCTGTCGTCGGGCATTCTGCCCGTTCCGCCGCGCCTGCGCTACTTTCAAGCCGCCCTGCGCGCCCTCGTTACGGATCCTCCCGTCCGCGTCCGTCTCACGCTGGACGGTCGGTCCCTGCCGCCGGCCCGGATCCGACTCGTGGCTGTCGCCAACGGTCATGCCTTCGCCGCGGGGCTGCCCATTGCCCCCACCGCCACCCCGCACGACGGCCGCCTCGATGTCACCGTGCTCCACGACGTGCCCATTCCCACCCTCCTCCGGTACGCCCATCGGTTTTATCGCGGCACCCATCCGTCCCTGCCCGGGGTCGACACGCATCGCGGCCGTCGCCTCACCGTCGAGCCGCTCTCCCATCAGTCGCCAGTCTGGGGCGAAGCGGACGGGGAGCCGCTTGGCTGCCTCCCCTTTACCGTCGAGGTCATTCCCCAGGCCCTCCGCATGCAGTACTGATTCGCCCGGGGTCCGCGGGTCGCCCCCCGATAGATGTCGGATTTCCCGAATCCCTTCTCACTGCGCATCGTAAGGAGCACGCATTCTTCCAGGATTACCCGCTGGATTTTCATGGCCACCCCGACGCTCGACGACGACGGCAGGATCGTCACGCTCGACTTGCACGGCCTGTCGGTCGACGAGGCCGTCGACCTCACCTACAGCACCCTGCGCCTCGCAGAGGACCGGGGCCGCAACCGCCTCAAGGTCATCCACGGGTCCTCCACCACCACGCAGGGGGCCCAGCGCCGTACCATCAAGCGTGCACTCCACGACCTACTCGACCAGGGCGACCTCGCGTCCCACGCCAGTAGTGTCCTGCGCTCGCGGGACACCCTCACCCTCGTGCTCGACCTCACCGCATCGTCCGATCCCAGTCGGATTACCCTACGGGATGTCTGGTAGCGGCAGGCAGCGGACGCGCCTCCTTCGGCTGGTACGGCCGCACGATCTTTGCCCCACTATTCCCCCCCTCACCTACGGACTCGGTGCTATGCCGCCCCGCATTGGCCTCACAACCTCATTTGCGGACAACACGCAGCATCTTGATCGTCGCTACGTCGCGGCGGTCGAGGCCGCCGGGGCCGCGCCGGTGTTGCTGCCCACGACAGACGCCCCCACGACCGTCGACACTGTGCTCGATCAGATCGACGGCCTCGTCGTGCCGGGTGGGCCCGCCGTGACCGAAGGACTCACCGGCCCGCTGCCCGACGATCTCGACTCACTCGATGAGTTCCGGGCCGATTCGGATCGGCGATGGATCGAGGCGTGTTGGCACACTGGGCGTCCCATCCTCGGCATTTGCTACGGCATGCAGCGGCTCAACGCCCTCGCGGGGGGAACCCTCTACGGTGATGTGGAGGCCGAGTACGATGACGCCGACACTCACAGTCAAAAGCGCGGCGCCACGACCCACAAAATTTCGTTTGTCAAGGACACCCGGCTTCACCAGTGGCTCGGCCTCGAGTCCCTAACGGTCAACTCGCGACATCTGCAGGCCCTCGCCACGCTGGGCGATGGATTCTCGGTGGCGGCGAGGGCTCCGGACGGGGTGATCGAGGCAATCGAGCACGAGACCGGCCGCTTTTTCGGCGTACAGTTCCACCCCGAACGAATGGGGGACGATGCTGCCCCGCTCTTCCAGGCTCTCGTTGAACAGGCAAGGGCCGTGTCTCTCTCCCCCGCGTAACCTTTCGCTCCGCCCACGCTCTGTTGTTGGATCATGTCCTCTCTGCTTCCTGACGCGGACGACGCTGGCCCCACACGCACCGGTGGGTTCATCGGACGTCTCTCAGCGTTCATGCTCGGGGGCCTTCTGCTGCTCGTGTTTCTAATCGTCGGCCCGCGGTTCCACCCGGGGTTGTCCCAGATCGTCCCTTCGATCCTTCCGTTCGGGCTCTCGTGGGCCCCGGCGGCTGAGGATGCCCGTACCGCGGCCCCGTTGGAGGAACGATCCACCCACCCCTCTGCGGCACTGTCGCCGTACTTTTCGTCGTCTACGTCGGTCACGTCGGCCCACAATTCGTCAGTCCTCCGGCGCTTCCACGACCTGTTGAACCAGTACGTCCACCGGCAGGCTGAGGACGACAACTTTACCGTTCGCATTCTCGACCGCCGCACGAACGAGGTGCTCGAACTGTACGAGTTAACGGAATTGCGAACGGCCCACGAACGGGGGAAGGAACTGGACTGGGAAACGGTGGACGCGCGTCGCTACGAGGTCATGGAGCGGCTCGTGAACAAGTACGAGGAACGGGGCGTGCCGCTCGACGACATCATCGTGCGGTGGGGCCGCGCCAATCAGGTCCGGACCGCTCATGCACGCGACCGCCCCTACCAGGCCTACGAACGCCGCCTGGCCGAGTACTTGGGGCTCAGCCTGCTGGCGACCGAGATGGGAACCGTTGAAACCTTCAACCAGGACCACCTTGTTTCGGCCGCCGGGGCCCGGAGTCGCTACCAAATGCTGCCCTGGGTGCTCCGCCGGGGCGGGGTGACGGAGTATGCGCTGTCCGCCGCGGACGGTTCTCAGGTGCAGGTGCGTGAAGAGCGGCATCCCCTGCTGGTGTTGGAACCGGCGTTCCTACTGCTGCGGGGCTACGTGAACGCCGTGGGGCATGAGATCCCGGGGCTCTCCGCCTACCACACGGGGCCCGGCAACATTTTTAAGCTGTACCGCCACTACTACGCTACGGGACCGCTCTCCCGCTCGTCTACCGTCGCGGACGCGTACGCCTGGTCCGTTACGAAAGGCTTCGACACCGTGAGCCACGAGTCTACGTTCGGCGGCGACTCGCGGGGGTACGTGCCAGCCCTCTACGGCGCCCTCGCGGCCCGCGACAACCGGCCGGTCAGCCAGTCGCCTCCGCTCCGGGCTGTCCGCCTGCAACTGAAGCCGGGGGCGTCCGTGCGCCTGGAGACGCTGCTGACTCCACTTCGCACAGCCGCCCGTTCCTTCGACTGGGGCCCGGCGGCCGATACGGCCCGCTCGACCTACGAGCGCTTCCGGGCGCTGAACCCGCATGTCGACCTGCCCCCGTCGACCGGTGGTTCTGTGCCGGAGGCAGGAAACGTGCGCCTCGTCTCGTCGGTGGAGGGGCGAGCCGTCGAGTTCTTTCTTCCCCTAGGCGCCCCGGCCACCCTCCGGGCCGCTGGCATCGACGCCGTGGACTCCACAGCCACTTTCCGGTACGACACTTCGACCTACGCCCCCCCCGCGCCCCAACAACGGACGCGGTGGGACCGCCGATACGCGACTCTGGTCGACAACATCGCCCATTTCGGCTTCACGAGGGAGAATCGCGCTCGTCTGCTCCGGCTCCACGATCGGTTTGAAACCCTTGCGGAGCAGCGCCCCACCCGCTTCCGCCAGCGACAGCTCCGCATCATTGGCATCCACCGGCGCCTTTGGCGGTCGGGTCCCTGGGAGGAGTTGGCAGAGGCCACGAAGCGCGCCACGAAGGGACTGCAGATCGAGGGACAGCCCCTCGATTCCCTCTCCACCCAGCCCCCATCCCTTCCTGATTCGCTCCGGTCCAGCGTTCGACGATGAGGGCGCGTCCTCCTCGCCGGGAGCATCTTGCCCCCGGCCCTCCCACCGGTCACTCGTCCAGAAACTCTCCCCGCTTAATGCGCTTCCGCAGTTTTTGGAGCGACATCACCTTCTGCTGAAGACGGGACACCTGGTCGTCCTCATCCTGCTGGGTGGTCTGGTACATCTTTTCCCGAACCGCGTCGAGGGCCTCGTCCACACGGTCAAGCTTTAGGTACTTCATTGCGCTCTCGGCCGCCTCGTAGGGCCGGTCGTTGAGAGCCGGCACGGCGATGTCGTTCTCCTGCGCCCAATGCTCCGAGGCCTCGTGCTCGTTCATGAGAACGGACGTGGCCAGCTGCTGCAGCGCCTCGCCGTGCTCGCCACTCAGAATCTGTTGTGCCTCCACGGTGCCGTCGTTGTACATCTCCGCGAGGGTACGAGCCAAGGTACGGGGCGGCCCCTCGGTGAACTCGTCCAGTGCCGTGTGGCTCAGCACGTGGGCGACCATGCGGCTGCCGTTCTCCAGCATGAGACGGAGCAGGACGCGCTCTTCGGGCAATGGCGACGCGGGCGCGTCGGAAGTGTCAGACGCAGTGTCGGCCGCCGAGGAGGGCGACGGGGAG
>CAJXKO010000116.1 GCA_913055845.1 uncultured Bacteroidota bacterium
GCTCTTCGGGCAATGGCGACGCGGGCGCGTCGGAAGTGTCAGACGCAGTGTCGGCCGCCGAGGAGGGCGACGGGGAGGGCCGCGCGTCGGGGGCGTCGGCCTCCGTACGATCCGGCACCTGGCGGCGCTGCTCCCGCTGTTGACGGCGCTGATCCCGACGCTCAATCTCTTCCCGGGCCTCCTCCAACATGCGAAACAAATCACTGTCCGGGACGCCCGTAACCTCGCTGGTACGGGCCACATACTCCCGGCGGAGGTTGGGATCGGGAATGCGGGCCACTGAGTCGATGATGTCGCGCTGCGTCTCCACGCGGTCTTCCGGGGTTTCGAGCTCCCCCTGCTGGCGGGCACGTCGATAGGCAAAGGAGGGGAGGTCTTGCCGGTGCTCGGCAATATAGTTGGCAAACACGTCACCATCGTGCTCCTGCACGTAGTCGTCCGGATCGTATCCGTCCGGGAGCTCCACGGCGTAGGCCCCCATGCCCTCCGTTAGCACCCGCTCCAGTCCGCGCATTGCCGCCCGCGCTCCCGCCTCGTCGGCATCATAAAGCATCACCGCCCGCTTGGCATACCGGTCGAGAACGCTCACCTGCTGCTCGGTGAGGGCCGTGCCACTAGAGGCCACCACGTTCTGCACCCCCGCCTGCGAGAGACTAATCACATCCGTATACCCCTCCACGAGCAGTACCTCGTCGGTCTTCCGAATGGACTGCTTGGCCTGGTGCAGGCCGTAGAGGACTTCTTTCTTGTGGTAGACCTCCGTCTCCGGTGAGTTGATGTACTTGGGCTGGTCGCGCTCGTCGTCGGGGTCGAGAATGCGTCCGGCGAAGGCCAGCACCTTGCCGATGTGCGAGAAGATCGGAAAGATAATGCGGCCCCGATAGCGATCGTAGTATCCGCTGCCATCGTTGCGCTCAATGACGAGCCCGGCCTTCTCCAGGGTCTCCGGATCCACCTGTTCATCTGTCGCGGCCGTCAGGAGGGCGTCCCACTCGTTTGGGGCAAACCCGAGGCCGAACCGCTTGATGGTCTTGGGGGAAAAGCCGCGTTGGCGCAGGTACTCGAGCGCACGGCGCCCCCGGTCGGTCTGCGTGAGTTGGCGGTAGAAAAACCGCGCCGCAAAGCGGAGCGCGTGGAGGACCGACTCCCTCTCGTTGGCGGCCTCCGGGTCGGTCTCCTCTTCGGGCAGCGGAATGCCGTAGCGCTCGGCCAGGATGCGTACGCTCTCCAGGAATCCAACGCCCTCGATCTCTTGCACGAACTTGAACACGTCGCCCCCAGCCCCACAGCCGAAGCAGTAGTACAGGTTCTGGTCCGGATCGACGCTAAAGGAGGGGGTGTCTTCGTTGTGGAACGGGCACAACCCCATGTAGCGCGAGCCGCTCTGTTTTAGCTGCACGTAGTCCTCCGACACCTCTACGAGATCGGCCGAGGTGCGAACCTCCTCAACTTTTTCGTCGGGAATCGGCATGACGGATACAGAGCATCACAGCAGGCACGGGCACATGTGTATACTATGTGCCCCGAAAAGTTCGTCCCTTGTGGGACTAGGCCACCATCGGCACCTTGTGCACCGCCTCCTGCAGCACCTGGGCACTCTCATCTTCCCCCTCCACCGGACCCACGTCGGGCTGGTCGGCACACTGGCAGGAGGCGAGGGTGGCACAGACGATCAGGACCGTGAAGAGCAGGGACCGTTTCATGGGGGAGGGAATCGGTTGGTTGGGATGCGAGAGTCAGTGAAGCCCCTCTCACCGCTCACTACCGCGGAAGCCGCCGGACGCAGGAGATGGGCGAACACACAAAAAACGCTACGGGCCTCTGGTTTACAATGTGTCCGCCGCTTTGGAGCTTCATGGTGAATGTGTGCAACGTCCGTGCCCGCCGGGCGTGTCGTTTCTGCTCACGTCTTCGAACAATTATCGCTCCCGAATGACCGACTTGAAGGACCGCATCGAATCGCTCGTTGCCCAGTCGCAGGAGCCGGGGGGCGTAAGCCGGGGCCCCGCCGGCGACGCCGTCGCCGATCTTGTGCGGGCGCTCAATGCTGGCGATGTCCGCGCCGCCGAGCCGACGGCGGATGGCACCTGGACCACCAACGAATGGGTAAAGGAGGGCATTCTGCTCGGCTTCCAGATTGGCCGTACCGTCGACTATTCGAGCGAGCAATTTCCGTTCTACGACAAGAACACGTTCCCCGTGAAGCCGCTCCGCAAGGCCGACAATGTGCGGCTGGTGCCGGGTGGATCGTCCATTCGCAGCGGGGCGTACGTGGCGCCGGGCGTGGTGTGCATGCCGCCCATGTACGTGAACGTGGGGGCGTACGTCGACGAGGAGACGATGGTCGACTCGCATGCCCTGGTGGGGAGCTGCGCCCAGATTGGAAAACGCGTGCACCTGTCGGCCGCCGCGCAGGTGGGGGGCGTCCTGGAGCCGGTGCACGCCACCCCCGTCGTCGTGGAAGACGACGTGTTTGTGGGCGGAAACGCGGGGCTCTACGAGGGCTGCATCGTGCGGGAGGGCGCCGTACTGGCCGCCGGGGTTACCCTCACCTCGTCCACTCGCCTCTACGACCTCGCGGAAGAAACCGTGCACACGACATCGGACGGCTCGCTGGAGGTGCCCGCCGGCGCGGTGGTGATCCCGGGCTCTCGTGCCGTCGACTCGGACTTCGGGCGGAAGCACGGCCTCTCGCTCTCCGCCCCCATCATCGTCAAGTACCGCGACGCCGACACCGACGCGGCGACGGTCCTCGAAGACGCCCTTCGCTAACGAGACACGGCGCGCCCGATGGAGGTGAGCCGTGCTCCTCGGCCAGAATGCGCCGAAAACGCGCCGCGGAAGTAGGTACAAATAGAGAATGCCCCTGGGCAGGGAAGCCCAGGGGCATTCATTCGGACCGAGTTTGGGGTTACCACCCCGGCTCCTCGGTGATGGGCTGAATGTTAGTCGCGTTCAGTCCCTTTTCCGTCTCCTCGATTTCAAACTCGAGGCGATCGCCTTCTTCCAGGTCTTCGTTGGGCACCTCACTGTGGTGGAGGAAGACGTCGTCTTCTCCATTGTCAGGTTCAACGAAGCCGTATCCTTCGGCCGGACTAAACCACTTAACGGTTCCTGTCTCCATAACTCAGTTGGAATCTTCTAGTGTTCACTTTCAGCGTTCCTCCGGCTCCCTCTCCACACGGGAAAAGGACCCGGATTTTGTGATGACACCAATCTTCTATGCAGCCCCTCTCCACTTGTTCTCCGCTGCCTGGGAGGCATCGACGAGGGCACGCCCTTGCGTTCCGGCCCCGAGGCGGATGAAGCTGTCGCCCTTGAAGTGCTTCGCCTGACCTTCACAAGGCAGGCTCCTACCTTTGGGGCACTCAGTGCGCTCTCGTTTTCCCTCAGTGCTTTCATGACAACACCCTGGTTCTCGGTTTCTCGCTCGGCCCTCCCGCTCATCGCCATTGGCCTACTCGTGGCCCTGGGGATCGGGTGCTCTTCCTCGTCCCCCCCTGCATCATCGGGAGAAGGAGAAACGGTCGCCTCTACGGAGCCCGGTCCGGTCCTACACTTGCTGTACCGAACGACCGACGACCGGCTCATGCTTCACAATGCGGGGCGCGACGAGGCCCGTCCCCTGGTCGACGACGCACACACTACGGGCGCACAGGCAGTGTCGCCCAGCGGACGCTACCTGGCGCTCAGCTACGCCACGGCCGACTCGTCCCACCTCGCCCTGCTCGACCTCACGGCCCGCACCCTGCAGCAAGTGCACGCCCGGGCAGGCACGGTGACCTATTCCCTCGCCTGGCACCCGGACCAGGATCGGCTCGCCTTCGGCTACTATCGGCCGGCGGAGCAGGGCACACGTGGTCCCGGCAACATCCGAATTGCCACGCCGGGTGCCTCCACCCAGAGCATTGGGTGTCAGGCCGCCCGCGAGGTGCTACACTGGCTGCCGGGCGGGGCCCTCGCCACCCGCACCGACGACAAGTTGTACGTGGTGGCCCCGGACGACTGCGCGACCCAGGCTTCCCTCGATGCGCGCCGCATGCACCTCATCCGCTACGCGCCGGACGGGCAACAGATGGCCTACATTCACCGAGAGCTTCGGTACGACCGGGCGGCTGAGGACTACGTGCCGGATTCGTCACTTGTCCTGAGTGGAGCGCAGGGCGAAAACGCCGAAACGCTCTTTCGGGACCGGCGCCATCCCCGCCACGCGCGCTGGTCGCCCGAAGGCACCGAGCTGGCCCTCGACGTGGTGGTGGAGGATTCTGGCCACCGCCAAGTCGTGGTGTACAACGGCTCACGGCCCACCTTTCTCGTGCCCCCCGCCGAGACGACGACTGATCAGGTACAGCCGCGCTGGTCCCCCTCGGGCACCCGCCTGGCCTTTACCCTTCGGCGCGACGCAGGTCTTCGGGCGGCCGTGCGGGTGAAGGGGCAGACCCGTCAACTCGCACCCGTGGACGGGGCGGTGTGGGGCTGGCTCGACGAGCGGTCGGTGGTGGTGCCGGGTCCTGATTCTGTTCGGATTCAGTCCTTGAACGGACAGACCCGCTTTTCCCATCCAGCCCCCGCCACGCTTCTCTACGTATGGCGCGCCCCGTTTTCCGAACCCGCCTGAGACATGCCGGAGAGTGGGCTCCACGGAGCGCTTTAGCCTTGAATCTCCGTGACAAGCTGAATCTCCTTCAGCACGCTCTGCACCTCAAAGCATTCTTCGAAGGTGCCCTCGTAGACGGTGGCCTTCCCCTCATTGTGAACGGTCCAGGCCATGTCCTCGGCCTCCCCTCGGCTGCAGCCCGTCGCCTTCACAAGTTGCCCAATGACCTCCTCGAACGTGTGCACCTCATCGTTGAAGAGGATGACAAACCAGGGGTCGTCGGTATCGCCCCCATCGTCTTCTTTTTCGAGCTCCTCCGTGTCCGGCGGCGCCGGCTTCACGTCGGGTTCGGCGGGTGCCCCGAGCATGTGCGGGTCGTAGGAATCAGTCATCGTGCGAACTGGGAGACTCTTCACAGATCGTCGCGGAAAAGGCAAGTGTAGGGCAGCAAATTTCGTCGTTAGGCCGCCGGGTCGTCGGTAGGGGCGGGCGCGGCTCTTTCGAGTTGGATGTCGAAGTTTTCGGTGACGGGATTTGCGAGGAGCTCCTCGCAGGCCTCCGTAGCGATCCGGCGTGCCTCCGCCTCATCCTCGGCGTCGATCCACACCTCGGCCTGCTTGCCCATGCGCACCTGATCCACTGCGTCGTACCCAAGGTTTGCGAGCGCCTGCTGCACCGTCTTGCCCTCCGGATCCAGGATGGAGGGGCGCAGGGTGATCGAAATCGTGGCCTTGTACATGGACAGCTGGGCGTTGTGTGCCAGGGGACAGTACGATGCGTGCCGCGGCGGTCAAGGGGCTCCAGGCTCCTCTGGCGCCGGGGTCGCAAGCGCCCGGAGAAGCTGATAGAAGGCCCGCCCCACGCCGTGGAGTAGATAAGTGGATAGGACAAGTAGGAGTCCTCGTTCCTGCAGTCCCACAATAAGCACACCAGCGAGCACGTACGCGGCGGTCTTTTTGGGATGGGCTCGCACGTACTGCAGCGTCGGCATGGGGATGGCATCAAATCGAATGCTCGACACCATGAGCCCCGAGAGCACAACTACGACCGGCAGGACGACGCGGAGGCTGTCGAGGACCACGGCGCCGCTCCAGGTCGCGTTTTCGGCTGCGAGGACGAGGGCCACGAGGGCGATCGCCTGTCCCGGGATGGGCAGGCCTTCGAAACTCTCTTTGTCCGTCTCGCCGGCCGTCGTGTTGTAGCGGGCCAGTCGCACGCCTCCACAGAGGGCCGGAAGGGCCGCTACGATCATGCCCAGCGGGTTGTAGGCGTTCAGCGCGTACCCGTAGAGGAGAAACGACGGGGCAACGCCAAACGAGACGATGTCGCTGAGGGAGTCGAGCTGCACACCAAACGGACTGTCGGCGTCCGTGAGCCGGGCCATCACGCCGTCGAGGAGGTCGAAAAATCCGGCCAGTACGATGAGCCAGCAGGCCATGCCGTAGGCCCCGTCTAGCACCTGCGTGAGGGCCAAAAACCCGCACAGCATGTTCATTAGCGTAAAAAAGGAGGGCACGACGACACGGGGGGACGGACGCTCACTCCGCTGCTCCCGCCAGGCGGTGCGGTACGCCCGGAAGCGTCGTCGCACACGCGCCGGACGCGAGGAACGGCCCTCCGACGACGTGGAGCTGCTCGCACGATCGGACCCGAAGAGGTCAACCATTGGACACAATCGGTCTACGACGGGGACGCCGACGAGGAGCGCGGCGAGGTGGATGCAGGTTCAGACGCAGCACCGGGGACCTGCGATTCGGACTCGGCAGTTCCGGCCGCGGGCAGTCGGCCGAGCACTGTCGTCCCGGCCCGTACGGTCTGCCCTTCCTCCACATCGAGATCGACCGACGGCGGCACGAGAAGATCCATCCGGGACCCGAACTTGACGATGCCGAAGCGCTGTCCCGCCTCCACCGTATCCCCCTCCACCAGGTCGTACTCAATGCGACGCGCGACGGCTCCCGCGATCTGCTTGAACAGGATCTTCGTGCCGCTTGGGTGCCGCAGTCCAAACTCGGAGCGCTCGTTCTTTTCGCTGGCCTTGGGATGCCAGGCCACAAGGTAATTGCCCGGACGGTACTTGGCGTATTCGATGACGCCACGGGCGGGCACCCGATTCACGTGCACGTCGAGCGGCGAGAGGAAAATGGAGATGCGTTGTGCTCGCCCCTTCAGGTACAGCGGCTCTTCCTCCTCCACAACCTCCACCACGCGGCCGTCGGCCGGGGCCAACAAGCCATTCTCACGGGCGTCCGGGGGCGGAATACGCTCTGGATCGCGGAAGAAGTAAAGCGTAAATGCAAGCCCACCCACTGCCAGGGCCAGTATCGGGGCGCGCCAGAGCCACGACCCGGCCCACAGTGCCCCCACGCCCAGCAGAAGCGCCAGGCCCGCCACGACGGCGATAATCGTGTAGCCTTCGCGTGCAATCACAGAGCGGGAAAGCAGGGAGACAGGGCTGATTCGACTCCAGAAGCGTTCGCTGTACCACCATCGCACAGCGAAGTTCACGCAGGCATCATGAACATCGTTCGGAAACCTCACTCCCCGGGCGACCCCAAAGCTACCGCGACAGGTATAGGTCCTTCATCTCGTAGGGCTGCTCGAACTGCTCGGCGTCCAGCGACTCCACGAACGCAATTGATTCTCCGGTCGACTTCATTTCCGGTCCCAATTCCTTCGGCACCTCCGGGAACTTGTCCCACGAAAAGACCGGCTCTTTGATCGCATAGTCCTCCAGACTGGACTCCAGGGCGCCCGCCTCGCGGAAGGTCTCTAGCTTTTCGCCAAGCATCACCTTCGTGGCGATGGCCGGAATCGGAATGTCCTTCGCCTTGGCGATGAAGGGCACGGTACGGGAGGCGCGCGGGTTGGCCTCGATGACGTAGACCGTTTCGTCCTTCACGATGAGCTGCACGTTTACGAGGCCGAGGACGTCCAACTCAAAGGCGAGGGCCCGCACGTACTTCCGGATGGTCGCGAGCACCTCGTCGGACAGGCTGAACGGCGGCAGCACGGCGGTCGAGTCGCCGGAGTGAACCCCCGCCGGCTCGATGTGCTGCATCATGCCCGCAATCCACACCTCATCGCCATCGCAGATGGCATCCACGTCCAGCTCGACCGCGTCTTCGAGGAAGCGGTCGAGCAGAATCTCGTTGTCGGGGTACGTCTCCAGCACATTCCCCACGTACTTGGCCACCTCGTCCTCGTTGATGGCGATGCGCATGCCCTCCCCACCCAGCACGTAGCTGGGCCGGATGAGGGTGGGGTAGCCGAGCCGATCGGCCGTCGCGATGGCCTCGTCCACCGAGTGGGCCACGCCGTAGGGCGGGAACGGGATCTCCAGCTTCTGAAGGATGCTGGTAAACTTGCCGCGGTCTTCGACGAGGTCCATCTTCGAGTAGGAGGTGCCGAAGATCTCGATCCCATCCTCCTCGAAGCGCTCGCCAAGCTTAATCGCGGTCTGGCCGCCGAGCTGCAGAATAACGCCCTCCGGCTGCTCCAGGTCGATCACGTCCTGCACCCGCTCCCAGAAGACGGGCTCAAAGTAGAGCTTGTCCGCCACGTCGAAGTCGGTGGACACCGTCTCGGGATTGCAGTTCAGCATGAGGGCTTCGTAGCCCATCTCCTGGGCGGCCTTCACGCCGTGGACGCAGCAGTAGTCGAACTCGATGCCCTGCCCGATGCGGTTGGGGCCGGAGCCGAGGATCAGCACCTTCGGCTGGTCCGTGACCGTGCTTTCGTTGACGGTCTCGTAGCTGGAATAGTAGTAGGGCGTTTCCGCCGGGAACTCGCCGGCGCAGGTGTCGACCACCTGGTAAGTTGGCGTCACGTCCCGCTCCTTGCGCTCGACACGAACCTCACGGTCGGTCACCTCCTCAGGCACGAGGTAGGCAATTTGCTCGTCGGAGAAGCCGGCGCGCTTTATCTTCCGGAGGACCCGATCGTCCATCTCGCGGAGCGGGGTCGACCGCGCCTCCTCTTCCAGCGCCACGAGGTCCTTGATCTGGTACAGGAACCACGTGTCGATTTGGGTGATGTCGTGCACCTCCTCTACGCTCGCGCCGTACCTGAACGCATGGCGCACGTGCAGCAGGTTGTCCCAGCGAGGCGCTGTTAGCCGTTCGCGCACCGTCTCGCGGTCGGCGTCTGGACGGTCGGCGCCCAGGCCGGCGTAACCAATTTCGAGGCTCTGCCAGGCCTTTTGCAGGCTCTCGTTGAACGTGCGGCCGATCGACATGACCTCGCCGACGGCCTTCATCTGGGTGGTGAGCTCTTCGTCCACCCCCTCGAACTTGTCGAAGTTGAAGCGGGGGATCTTCGTGACCACGTAGTCGAGCGACGGCTCGAAGCAGGCGCTCGTGTCGCCGGTAATCTCGTTGGGCAGCTCGTCGAGCGTGTA